>NZ_WIVG01000003.1 GCF_016758115.1 Lactococcus garvieae | reverse complement strand
ACAATATACATATTATATAATGTTATTGTAATCTTTTTCTTAGCAAATTCAAAACGATATCTTCATGAAAATAAAAAGAGAGGCAAACCTCTCCTCATAGAATATAAAAAAAACAATGGACAAATTCCATCATTTGATATTACTGAGCTTGACAAACTTATCCACCTTGTAGGCCACATAAATCCTACGCCCCAGAAGAAAACTCGCAATAAAGAACCAAAACCATTGGGCTGCAAAAAAGGAGATGGAGAAAATCCATGCTTCAATAATTGTCCCAAGTATAAAAGAGTAAAATCGTGATTTTAACATAGCTTTATTATAACACAGCTTGCTAAAGAAAGGGGAATTAACGTGAGAACTTTCTCAATAGCTCCTAGCAAAAACAGGAGAATTTTGTTAAAATAGGGTGCTATGGAAAAACTTAAAAACTTCGTAAAAACCGAGGCTTTTACCTATCTGGTCTTTGGTGTCTTGACCACTCTGGTTTACTACGTCTTTATGCAAGCAAGTTTCTACCTGCTTAACCAACCTGGAATAAATGCTGGTGCAATTTCTGAGGCTATCGGTCAGATTGTCAGCATCATTTTTGCTTTTTTTACAAACAAAATCTGGGTTTTTAAGCATCAATCAAATCATATTTTTCTTGATTTTCTTAACTTTGCTGCTGGCCGTCTGTTCTTCATGCTTCTGGCTATCTTTCTTAAATGGTGGTTTATCGATACGCATCCAGAAATCTTGATGAACCTCCTTCACCTTAAAAAAACAGTTGTGGTTCTTGTGCTTTCACTCGCAATTCAAATCCTTAACATCATTTTGAATTACTTTTACTCTAAATTCATTGTTTTTCGAAAAAAATCCAAAGTCTAAAGACAAATGCCCCGTTTAAGTGATATTCTACACCCCTAACGTTAGACAGAATCTAGCATTAGGGGTGTTTTTCTATGGAATTAAGTTATGACTTTATTTTATTACTCGTATGAATACACGTATTAAAACTAAAAGGACTTCGCTCTGTACTATAGAGAGCCAAATCCCTTATTTAAATTATTTGTTCAACTTTTGAGAAGCAGTACATCTTACTTTCTAATATCTCTGATAAAGGCCACAATCTCTCCTCGTCGGGTTTCAATCTGTCCAAAAGATTTTTTCTGATAAGTTGCATTTAAAGCAGTCCCCACAATCAAAACCTTTGCTATAAATATAAACCAAATCATCAAACCAAAAATGAGCACAGAACCGACCAGCTTGAAGTCACTCATCTGGCTTAAAGCGCGGCCCAGATAAGCTCCGAAAAAGTGAGGCAGGGCTACTAGGACCAGAGTAGAAAAAATCGTCCCTGGCATAATATATTTCAGCTTGTGTATCTTTACATTGGGTAAAACAAAATAGAGTAAAATCAAAGATACAAATACAATAATAATTACAACAGGCAAGGTCGCTGTTTGCAAGGTGCGATAAAGTCTATCGTCAAAGGCAAACAAATGCTCATGTATGTAGGCTAGCACCAGCTGCCCAAATGTCGAAATTAAGATCGTCAAAGAGAGTAAAGTCATAAGTCCTAAGCCCACAACCATCCCAGTGATTCGGCTGAGGATGAAGTCACGGTGCTGCGAGACTTCATAGGCTTTATTCATGGCCATCTGCAAGGTAGCTAATGCTCTTGAAAAAGTCCAAAAGCCGGCTAAAACAGAGACAGAAAGTAAACCTGTGTTAGGATTCTCCAAAATATTCCGAATAAATCCCGCACTCATTTCATAGATTTGTTCGGGAATCTGCTCACGCAGAACATTCAATATCAAATCTACATCAAGATTTAAGAAGGGAAGGAGATTGGCAAAAATCAAAAGTAAAGGAAAAATAGATAAAAGCAAGTAATAAGCCACGGCGATACTTGATAGAGACAGCTCTGAACTTTTGTAAAAGCTCATAAAATCTTTTAAGGGTTGCCAGGACAAAATCCGCTTAAAAAAAGCTTTCATACACTACTTTCTCCTTTCTTTTTATTTTCATAATTTTCAGTAGGTACCTTCTTCGCCTTGACTTGTCAGAATAACTGGACCATCTTTGGTAATGACAAACTGATGTTCAAACTGACAGGATAAGCCACCATCTAAAGTCTTATGCATCCAGCCTGTTTCCATGTCCGTGTCGATTTTCCATGTTCCTGTATTAATCATCGGTTCGATAGTTAAGACCATTCCTTCACGTAAGCGTAAACCACGTCCTGCTTTACCATAGTGAGGAACTAACGGGTCTTCATGAAATGTTGGGCCCATCCCATGGCCAACAAGATCACGGACAACACCGTATCCACGACTTTCAGCATGTTCTTGAATTGCCGCACCAATATCACCGATACGATTGCCCACAACAGCTTGCTCAATGCCAAGATAGAGGCATTCACGGGTTACATCCATAAGATTTTTGACTTCTTCTGAAGGCGTGCCCACCGCATAAGCCCAACAACTATCAGCGATAGCTCCGCTAAAACCTACTGTATATTTTTTCATCTCAGCGACATTATCAAAGTCCAACTTTGAAACATCCACGGAACCATCTTCAACCATGCCCAACACCATATCCACCTTAATAAGATCACCCTCTTTTAACTTCAGATGACGGGGAAAGCTATGTGCAACTTCATCATTAAGGGAACAGCATGTCGCATATGGATAATCCATGATTGAACCATCGACACCAATCTGTAGCGGCAAGGTATTTGTTTCCTTGCAAACCTTGCGTACATATTCTTCAATTTCCCACATGTCAATACCGGGCTTTATCAAATCACGTAAACCAATATGAATACTGGCGAGCAAAGAGCCCGCACGATCCATTTGATCTATTTCACGTTGAGATTTTAATGTAATCACTCTTTTTACCTTCTCCTAAATATTTCTCTAATCACAATGATACTCCTATTTTATCATAAAAGTACTGGGGTAGAAAGTCTGAAAAAATGCATGGAAGCTGATTTTTCTTGAATTTCTTGATATAATCTTGTTATATAAATTTCACAAGGGAGCAGAAAATGGCTTTAGCAAAAGTAGTTTATGCAAGTATGACTGGCAATACACAAGAAATTGCTGAAATTGTTACTGATAAATTGGAGGAGTTGGGGCTTGATGTAGACCTAGACGAATGTACCTCCGTGGATGCCGATGAGTTTGAAGATGCTGATCTTTGTATCGTTGCAACTTATACTTACGGCGATGGTGAACTACCAGACGAAATCGTAGATTTCTATGAAGACTTAAAAGAGGTTGATCTTTCTGGAAAAGTTTTTGGCGTCTGTGGTTCAGGTGATACCTTTTATGATGATTTCTGTATCTGTGTAGATATGTTTGAAGAACAATTTGCACTCACAGGTGCTGAAAAGGGAGCGGAGTCTGTCAAGGTTGATTTGAATGCTGAGGATGAGGACATTATTAATCTTCAAGCTTTTGCTGAAACATTGGCAGCTAAGGTGCAGTAATATAAAAACTTGCGATAAATCGCAAGCTTTTTTGTTCTCATAAACTAAACATAAGAATCCCTGCAGCAACAGCAACATTCAAAGATTCTGCCTGGCCAAACATTTCAATATGAATCAGTTTATCTGCAGCACTTACTGCTGTGGAGGTTACTCCTGATCCCTCATTTCCCATAACTAAAGCAAAATTTTTTTCTACTGATAGTTCTTTGTAACTCACAGAGTCTTTTGACAAACTCGTCACATAAAGGGGAATATTGGCTGCTTGTAAGTCTGTAAAATCTTTTATATGCCAGATTGGGATGTGGAAGTTGCTTCCTTGCATACTCCGCATCACTTTTGGTGCATAAACATCAGCTGTGTCTCCCAAACAAAGAACTGCTGAAAATCCTGCTGCATCAGCGGTACGAATCATCGTGCCTACATTTCCAGGATCTTGAACGTTTTCTAAAACCAAGAACTTTCCTTGATCAAGCTGAATATACTCCTTTTTACGCACGACTTCAGCAACCACTCCTTGAGGTGTTCCAGTATCCGACAAGCTCTTCAAGACTTCCGAGCTGACAAGTACAACCTTATCCAGATGTTCAACTTCTTTGTGCTTATCTTCTTCCACAAAAATTTGCAAAATCTCAGCTCCAGAATTTACAGCCTCTTCGAGTAGGTGAAAGCCTTCTATGAGATAAGAATTTTTACGATATTTTTTCTTTGTGAGTAACTTACGCGCTGCCTTAATTTTTTTATTGTCTTTTGCTCTTATAATTTCCATTTGTTATAATTATACCATACTATCTATCACTGCACCTAAGAGCACTTATGTGCCTTATTCAATAAATTTTAGTTTCCTACAGAGGGAAGAACGATGTACAAAGTTAAAATAATTGCTCACGGACAGGTACAAGGTGTTGGTTTTCGCTATGGAACCGTCCTTATCGCACGGCAGCTGGGACTTAAGGGACGTGTTTGGAACAATGCAGACGGTACTGTGGGACTGTTTGTTCAAGCGGATAATCAAGAAACATTAAAAATCTTTGAAGAAAAACTTCGTCAAGGTCCAACTCCCTTTGCTTCTGTTGTTAAACTTGATGTCTTTACTACAGACTTCGATGATTTTCAAAATTTTGATATAAAATATTAAGTTTTTGTATGCGTCATGGTGGTAAATGAAATTTTACTGCCATTTTATTTTAGTTTTAAGCAGACACTTGGGTTAGAAGTTCATACAGGTTGCCTTGCTTACAGTGTACTTTTATTTCGCGAGATTTTTTTATAAGTTCGGAAGGGAATATCAGACAGACACATATCTGCGCTGCTCTCTACAGAATAAACTACGGATGAAAAAAATGAACCACTGAGCAGAACCGAAAAATATAGGTTTCTCTTGTCTGCTTTATGGTTCATTTTAGTCTTTGAATGTGTTGAGTTTATAGATTTTAGCTCATGTTGGATAGGTCAGCTTCCATGCTCTGCTCTACTGTCTACCAATTGAAAAGATCGAGCAGCATCAAATGCCATTTGACCTCATTTGCATAATACATATTTCCACCATTAACATAGAGCTTTCCTCCACTGTTCATCAGTGAATCCACTGTCACATGATAATAGGTTTCACCTGTTGTATTTCCTAAACTCGGAGCCACAACGGTACGCGAATACTTCTCTGCCAATTCTAGATTGTTTTTTCCGCCATTTTTAGCCACATAGTCTATATAGGATTGACCGAAATTATAAGCTTGCACACCTGTCCAGATGTCTACTTTTTTATCTTCGGCATACTCTAAAACCTTGCAAAGATTTGCTACACCTTGCTGTATGCTCTCGTCTTCAGTTAAAATACTGTTTCGGTCTCCATTTAAGCTTTCGCTTGACTGCATAACATCTGCTGCATTCCCTTTTGTCTCTGTATAAATAATGGCCAACGCCAACCTCGTATCACCTTCTAGTCCTTGAGCTTTAAGTGTTGCATCAACCGCCTTTTCATACTTCATCACATTTTTTACATTTGTATAAGTTCTATGCGCATAAAAAACTGCTCCAACTACTACTACAAGTAGTGTGAGCTTGATAAAGAGCTTCAAAATTTTCAACATTTGTCTATTACCTAATCATTCTTTCTGATGGCCGTACTCTAACTTCAGTTTGTACTTTTGCCATCTTGCCATGTTAAAAACTTCTCTAGCATATCCACCTCTCCACTTATCACTGTTCATATTATTCTTTTTTTGGTGGAAATCTTGTTAAAAAAGTTGTACCTATATTCTAGACCAAAGGAAAGGTCTTTGTCAAATTTAATGCAAATTGACGTACTTCTTGGAGTGTTACTTCATTATCTTTATTTGACAATGCTTTAACTATCATTTGAGCAATCTTACGACTTTCTTCTTCTTTCATCCCGCGACTCGTAATTGCTGCTGCTCCGATACGTACACCACTCGTTTCAAAAGGACTGAGTTTTTCTCCTGGAACCGAATTTTTGTTAAGCGTAATGTTGACCGTGTCTAAAAGATTTTGCGCTTCTTTGCCGTTAATTCCTAACTCTGTTACCTTCACTAAAAACAGATGATTATCTGTTCCATCTGAAACAACGTGTAAACCTGCTCGTCTAAACTCATCAGCCATAGCTGCTGTATTTTTCAACACTTGTCCGATATAATCTGTAAATTCTGGCTCTAAGGCTTCTTTAAAAGCAATCGCTTTAGCCGCTATCACATGCTCCAATGGTCCACCTTGTAAACCCGGAAAAATTGCACTGTTAATTTTTTTTGCCAAATCTGCATCATTTGTGAGAATCAGACCACCGCGTGGCCCACGCAAGGTTTTGTGTGTTGTAGAAGTCACGACATCTGCGTAAGGGAGTGGACTTGGATGGTGTCCAGTAGCCACAAGACCAGCGATGTGAGCCATATCTACCATCAATTTAGCACCAACTTTATCTGCAATTTCGCGGAATTTTGAAAAATCTATAATCCGTGAGTAAGCCGATGCTCCAGCAATGATAAGTGATGGACGATGTTTTTCAGCTTGTGCTTCAATTTCTTCAAAGTCCAGTAATTCTGTTTCTGGATTAAGACCGTAAGAAACGAAATTATACATTTTGCCAGAAAAATTAACTTGTGAACCGTGAGTCAAATGCCCACCAGCATTCAAGTCCATTCCTAGCACAGTATCTCCTGGTTCTATGAGTGCCATATAGGCTGCTGCATTGGCTTGTGAGCCTGAGTGCGGCTGCACATTCGCAAACTCAGCATGGAAAAGCGCTTTCGCACGCTCAATAGCCAAATTTTCCACCACATCCACAGCTTCTGTTCCACCATAGTAACGCTTTTCAGGATAACCTTCTGCGTACTTATTGGTTAAGACAGATCCTTGCGCTGCACGTACTGCTGGGGATACGATATTCTCAGAAGCAATTAATTCAATCGTCTCCTGTTGACGTGTTTCTTCTGCATGAATAGCAGTCCAAAGTTCTGGATCAAGCGCTTCAAAATTATATATTTCCATATGTGTCTCCTTTGCCATATGCGTTGCTCTCTCTAATTTTGTTAATAAAGGCGCAACTTTTGTACATCTTCCATTATATCTAAAGCAAAAGACTGAACCAAATGATTTGTTTAAACAATTTCAGATAATTCTGGAACTGCATCAAGGAGCTCTTTCGCTGTAATCGCTCCTTGTCGTAAAATTTTGGGTTTATCTGTAGAAAGATCTAGAATAGTTGTATCTAGGCCGTAAACACTGTCATCTTGAATAGAGACTGCCGCTTTATCCAAGATATCTGTCGTTAACTCATTATAAAATTGTGGGCTAGGGGCTCCTGTTAGGTTTGCTGATGGCCCAACTAGGACACCTAAAGCTTTAATCACTTCTTGTGTTGCTCGGACGGAAGGCATTCGAAACCCTACTGTGCTCTTGCCAACATGAATCCACTCAGGTACTTCTGAACTTGCTTCTAAAATAATCGTCAACGGTCCTGGAAGAAAAGTTTTCACTAGTTTTTCTAAATATGGAGGTTGGTGGATTGAGTATTTCAAAATCTTATTGTAGTCTGCCACATTCATGTTTAGTGCCTTATCAACGGGGCGTCCTTTTACAGCATACAATCTTTGTACAGCTGCTTCGTTTGTTGCATCAGCAAATATACCATAAACTGTCTCAGTAGGTAATACAGCTAGCTCTCCTGCTTTTAAAACTTCTATTGCTTTTTCAACTGTCATTTTATAATTTCCTCTCCATGTAGCCTTTGACTTTAAGTAATACTTCTTTATCATAAATGGGAGAGACCTAATAGTCAACAAAATCGTTTTTTTATTTTATATAAAAATGTGGAATTACAGGATTCATAAGGGAAAACACCTCCTAAAGCGGCAGCGTTTCAGCTGCCACGCTTCTCTGTGCAGTTTGAGCGGCAGCTAAATTTTCTATGTCTAAGTGAAACCACAAGACTAGTTTACAACTGCTTACACAGCTTGTCCTGCTCTATATAAAGTAAGGGAATTCTTGACCCATGCACAGAAAAATCGCGAGAAGAAGGCAAACTCTCTTGGACGCTTTCCCCCCAAAAAGTCTAAGAAACCTCGCCTCATCACGCTGTGAAAATGGGCAGTTTTCATCAAAAATAACCTCATGCGTTTGTCATGAAAATGTTCTGCTTTGCCTTACATGCTTGATTTTCAGCTATTGCACACTTACCATGCGGTCTTTTCCAAAAATATCTTGGTGAATGCTAACAGCTTTCTCCGGGAAATTTTCTTCAAAAAGTGCTTTCACTTTCTCTCCTTGTTTGTAACCAATTTCCAAATATATTTTTCCCTCAGGTTTCAAATAGTTTTGGGCCCTTTCTGCTATTTTTTCATAAATTGCTAATCCTTGATGTTCTGCAAAAAGCGCGCGCTCTGGCTCGAAACGAATAACCGATTGGTCCATCTCATAAGTCTCGTCAAAAGCTATATAAGGTGGATTAGATACAATGATATCGTACCTCTCTTGTACATTTTCAAAAACATTCGATTTAATAAACTTTAAGTCCAGATTATGTTTTGAGGCATTTTCACGTGCTACCTCAAGAGCGCCTTCTGAAATATCCACTGCTGTAATCTGCCACTGCTCTCTCTGTTGCGCTAAAGCCAAGGCAATAGCTCCTGAACCTGTCCCGATATCTAAAACAGCACGAGAACTTCCGTCGTTATCTGTCAAAATCATCTGAACAAGCTCTTCTGTTTCTGGGCGCGGAATCAGCACACGTTTGTCCACAATCAATTTTAAGCCACAAAACTCCGCCCAGCCGACAATATATTGTGGCGGTTCATCATTTTCTAAACGTCGAGCTATCGACCTTAGCTCTACCCATTCTGTTTCTGAAATAATTTCTTTCTGCAAATTTAACCATTGCAACTTCGTTAATTCGTGCAAGTTTCTCCAAACAAATTCTAGAGCAAAGGGCTCTTCTAGGTTGCTAGAGAGCTGTCGCACGGCCTCAATCCATAACATCTTTTCTTTCCGCCTCCTCACTTTTAAAGTAGAGAAAATAGGTTCTGACAAATACATAGAGGATTACCATATTACTTTTGACAAAAAGGACCGCTTTTTTATTGCGTGTCCTGTTCTTTTCATTGACAATATTTTCCAACCTATAAGTACCCTTAACTTTTTGTGCTTTCTCTACTTCTCACAGTCTCTAAAGCATCTCTTTTATCAGTTAAGCCTAAAATATGAAGTCTCTCACCCTAGAACGACCTTCACCCTCTTGTTTCAAACTGAAACTTCTATATTACTTGTTAAGCTCCGCCAACTTTTCCGTTTGATCATAAACCACGAGTGCATCAATGACTTCATCCATTTTTCCAGAAAGAATGGTATCCAACTTTTGTAAAGTTAATCCGATACGGTGGTCCGTCACACGGTTTTGGGGGAAATTGTAAGTACGGATACGTTCTGAGCGGTCACCTGTTCCGACAGTAGACTTACGTTCGGCGTTTTGTTTATCCAACTCGATTTGTTGATAGTAGTCAAATACCTTTGTGTTAAGCAACTTGATAGCTTTATCACGGTTTTTTTGCTGCGTACGTTCCTCTTGCATTTCGACTTTGATGCCTGTAGGCAAGTGAACCATACGTACAGCTGTGGCAACCTTGTTGACGTTTTGTCCACCAGCACCTGAGGCATGGTAGATATCAACACGGAGATCTTTTTGCTCAATTTTCATCTCGAACTCTTCAACTTCAGGCATGACAAGCACTGTTGCTGTTGAAGTATGTACGCGTCCTTGTGTTTCCGTTGATGGCACGCGCTGCACGCGGTGAGCACCGGATTCATATTTTAGTTTACTGTAAACAGAAGTCCCTGAAACAAGGGCTGAAACTTCTTTATAACCGCCAATGCTTGTCACACTGGCTTCCATGATTTCAAATTTCCAACCTTGTGACTCTGCATAATGTTGGTACATATTTAGCAAATCGCCAGCGAAAAGGGCTGCTTCATCACCTCCTGCTGCGCCGCGAATTTCCAAGATGATATTTTTATCATCATTTGGATCTTTAGGAAGCAAGAGAATTTTAATCTTTTCTTCCAGTTCTTCTTTGGCTGATTTGGCTTCTGAAAGCTCTTCTTTGAGCATTTCTTTCATGTCCTCATCAAGGCCACCTTCACCGAGCATTTCTTCGCTATCGGAAATCGTTTCAAGCACCTTTTTATATTCATTATAAGTGGCTACAGTATCACGCAGATTGGCTTCTTCACGCGAAAGCTCCATAAAGCGCTTTGTATCATTGACAACCTGGGGGTCACTGAGTAATTCACCCAGCTCCTCATATCGTCCTACCATTGTTTCAAGTTGATCAAACATTTTTTATTTTTCCTTACTTCTTTTTTATATCTCTTCGTTTATACGATTACCCTTCATCTTTTTCAACGGATGAAAGTAGTGCTTACGGCACACTGGAATGTAGCTCTCATTGCCACCAATCTGCAGTTGCTCGCCTTCATATACAGGTTCGCCTTCAACCATGCGTAAAACCATCGTTGCTTTTTTACTGCAATACCAGCAAATCGTTTTAATTTCTTCGATTTTATCAGCCAGAAGCAATAAGTATTTTGAACCTTCAAAAAGTTCATTTCTGAAATCATTTTTTAAACCAAAAGCCATCACGGGGACATCTAAATCATCGACCACGCGTGCTAGGTCATAAATATTTTGTTTATTGAGAAATTGGGCTTCATCAATCAGCACACAAAAAGGCCTTACAGGTAAGTTTTCAATATAGGCGTACACATCCAGCTTATCATCGATAGCCACAGCATCACTGCTCATACCGATACGGCTAGCCACTACACCAACTCCTGCACGTGTATCTAAACTGGAAGTCATAATCAAAACAGGTTTCCCCTGTTCTTCATAGTTATGGGCAACTTTCAGAATTTCGATACTTTTGCCTGAGTTCATACTGCCGTATTTGAAGTACAATTGAGCCATTTCTATCCCCTTAATTTCCCTATTTTTCCTAAATCTTCCCAGTCCGCACCAATAAAGGGTTAGGAAAGAGTTGTCTGAGAGGTTTTATTTCCCATAATTCCCCTAAAATTATCTTGTGTAGAGCGCAAATAGAATTCTCTCTATTTTACCATATTTATAAAATTTTTTGGCATGCTTTTGAATGCGGAGTGGGGAAATTCTGAAGCTTCCTATAAAGTTCTTACACTCCATTAAACAGGACATGGATAAGGAGTTGCAAAGCTGTTTTGATGCTTCTGCTAATTCTGAACATGCATAAAAAAGCAGAATGTTCCAATCTAGCAATTCTGTTTTTCCTGCTTGTCAAGCAAAATATTATTTTTTTCTCGTTATACTTGAGCGAGTTAAGCTTCCCAAATATCACGTGCTTTAGAAATATGTCTCGCTTAATTTCCACTCCTATATCCCAACAGTGCCTTCAAGTTCTCCTGACGCCCTTTTAAGGCTATCTTTAAGGCCTGAGGCATACTTTCTATTTTTGCACCTAATCCTAGATAAAGAAGCCAGTCCGCATAGTACCCCACCTCTTCTTCATCACTTTCATTAATTTGCGTTTGGAAAAGTCCTGAAGATTGAAACATACCCGTAAATTGTAAAATTAAGCCTGGTGGATGAAAGGCTTTGAAGCGCTCTACAGCTCGTTTATTGAGTGTAACTTTGAGATTTCCGTGTGCCCTTAACTGCTGGCGTTGCACCAGAATCTCCTTTTCACTTAAAGGCGGATTTCCTACCAAAGACCTGCTCTCTCTAAGCTGCTCAATTGGCAGATAACGAAAGTCAGTGGTGTCAAGATTATAAAGATCTAAAAGCCAAGTCCCTTGCATTTGAAAGACTTGCAAAATATAAGCGTTTAACTGTTCAAGTCTTCCCGTCACGGGTTCGTAAGTCAAAGTCATGTAACGGTCCGTCAGAGCCAGATTCAGAAGTTGATTAAACTCAGGCGGTCCCGCATCATCCAGCTCTAAAATATCAGGGTGGGCAGGGTTGGAACCCGTAAAAAGCAACAGTTGATTCAACATAATAAGAATATCCTGCTGAGTCTGTGGTGCTATAGCAATCAACTTTTCCATAATCGTTTTGCGACCGTGAAGATAGGGCAATTGCTGGTTTTTAGTAGCCATAAAAGCGATGAAAACAGCCTTAAGCTCATCAGGTGTAAAACGTACAGTAGGTAAAAAATCATTTTGCATGACAAAATACCCTCCCCCACGGCCACGTTCCGCAACTAAAGGCAAGCCCATAGCCTCAATATCTTGCACATCTCGGATGGCTGTAGCACGGGAAATATCAAACTCTTTTTGCAGCTCCGCTATTGTAAATTGCGAGCGATTATTAATATAGCGCATGATTAAATTGATGCGTTCGGATTTTTTCATATTTTGATTATACTAAAAAGTATCAGTTTTTGATACATTTAAACGCTATACTATACTTGCGCTTAATCCTAAGTGACAAATAAACGAAAAATTAGGAGTATTTAAATGAACTACACAATCACACATATCCCCGAAGATTACAAGATGACTGCTTTTGGTATCACATTTGAAGATTTTAACGACTGGGCAGGCAACGCCCAAAAAACTGCACAACTCAAACAAAGCATCATTGAAAATGGAGCACTGGCTGAACTCGCTAAAAAATCAGACGGGCAAATTTATCAAATCAACTACGCAACTGAAGCAGGTGCACGCCGTGGCTTTGGTGTCATGGGTTCTTTCTCTGAAGTTGCAAACACCGATGTTTTCGAATTTCTAGCTGGTGATTATCTCGTTTTTGAGATGACAGGAGATGATAAAAATACCTTGGCAGATCAGTTAACCGGCTACGTCTTTGGTCAAGCCTTGAGTGAAATCTCTGAATGGCAGTATATCGGCCCTAGCAATGCAACTGCAGTCACTGAAGCACTTCCTGTCACTTTACGTCCCTGAGTCAGATCTCTTCCTGCTAGCTTGCTATAAATATCCAAAGTAAAGAGCAAACCACCGGAAGGACCACTAACTTCTCCAACATTGATACTGACATGCGGTTCACTGAGCAGCCGTGTTTTTTCTACCAGAGTCACACCTATACCTGTCGCACCATTATCCAGCTTGATATAGCTTCCCTCCGCTGTCTGCTCAACTTTTTCTCCATTTATCTCACGTTGATACTGGAGCTTGACTGGCGCACCCACTTCTTGTTTTTTAATGTACTCATACATCTCCTCACTACTTTCAAAGCTTTGCCCATCTACATGGGTAATCAAGTCTAAAGGTCGTAAGACATTACGAAAGCTTGAACTACTTGCTAGGTCTGTAACATAGGCTCCACCATACTCAAAATCTATCGGTTTTCTTGCAAGACGAAATGCTTCCCATATCGCGATGTTCTCCGACACACGCATCTGCATCTGGCTGATGATCTCGTCCTGCTGTCTTTTTGATAATGCTTGCTCTCTTGAATTAGCAGGATGAATGTCTGCGTATCGGTCAAAGATATTATAGATAAGAAGACTAACATTGGCAGGCGCAGTTTTTACTGTAGGCAGATAGAAACCTCCATCAGCTTTTACAGGCGCCTTGTGTCCCGAAACCTCAATGCTTTCGTTCAGAGGCTTAACACCACCTGGAATTTCGATACGATAGGGGAGTGGAAAGATGAGGAATACTGCTAGGAGTATTAAGGCGATTATCTTAATAAAAGTCTTTAACTTTTTAGGCAGCTTCTTTTTCATAGGGTCTTTCTTCCTCTTGTCTTAGCAGGTCATTTTCACTTGCTCCTACTAACATGTAAAAGACAAAACATCTAAAAAAGAGAAGTTGCCCAGAAAAATATTTTTCAGTGCGCTTCCTCTCTCTTTTTATCTGTCTTTCATACTGCTTATGGTTGCGGTGTGTGTCGAGCTTCAAGATGTTCAACAATTTCTTGTGCTGCCACAGTGTTATCTTCTGGAGCAACAAGGAATTGATCCAAATCATCAAAGGAAACAAACTCACCGATGACATGGATACTGTATCTCCAGTCATGGGCTGATGCACCTGGGAAGTTTACTCTCAAGTTGTCTTCAAAGTCATTCGTCTGTGAAATATCATCAAGAAGATAAGGTGTTGCCTCACCAGATTCTAGAGGCATTGCAAAGTAAGCCCAGCCACTTTCTTGATCAATGATCCATGTTTGACCAATACCAGCCTGTGCAGCTGCTGAAAGGTCCATCCATTGTGCTGCTGTAACCGGTCCACGGTCTTGATTCAAGACTGGTGCTGCTGTATGTGTATCTCCAGTTTCATCTTGTGGTCTGATAGACACTGCTGTAGCATTTTCCTGCCAATAACCTTCTGTTCCATCTCCTGGGTGTGTTACACCATCGATGAGGAAGTCACGGGCATCACCTGCGGCAGCAGTTTGGAAGTTATTTGGGTCCAAGTTAAAGGTTGGCATGAAGTACATGGTTGTTCCCGGTACACGCGCCATACCTAAGTTCCAGTTCCAGTAATCATTGAAAAGTGAACTGCGAGGCCCTTGGCGGTCATCAGTCGCATAATCCCCACCTGTGTCTGGACCCGGGATAAATGTTGTCCAAGTGTTCGAGTCATCAGGATCAACCGATGGGTCAGCATCGACAGGCTGCCCTGCAACTTCCATATACTCTTTCAACTTGATACGAACAAATAGTGTATCTTGGCCGTAGTTTTCAGCAAAGATATCCTTGTTGCCAGAGTCACGGTCAAACTGGTCGTGGATACGTCCACCATGTTCTGGGACACGTTGCCCCTCAATATCATTCAAGACACGTTGGCTAAATGACGTCCAGGCAAATGTACCCGCCAAGAGTAGAGCTGCACCCGCGGCTACAACAGGCCACAGTTTTCTTTTCGATGTTTTGTTTTTCATAAACACTCCTTATGTTTAGTAATTTTTTATTTTATTTTTTATGGTCTGACTTCGTCAGATATGCTATGCGTTTCGTTTTTAGCAAAACGCCTTTTCTTTTTCCGGCCTTTGGCTGGTTTGCGTTCCTCTCTTTCTACCTGTGATTCATGGTTGCCTTGCTTTTTCTCACGGTGTACATGGAAGAAGGATAGGATATACTTGATTAGAACATCTAGGAAGACAAGGAAGAGAACAAAGGTTACAAAGGCCAACAGCATGTTCTCACGGATAAAGCTCAATATATGACCAATCAATGCACTGGAGAAGATAACCTTACCTATCACGTTTCGCGCATGGACAATCTCACTGTCAATCTGCCTATTGTTCACACCTTTGGTTTCAAATCCACGCTGACCTGTCGACAGATGGTTTTCTCGGATACCTACGATACGGTGAGTGACCGTCCTCCCTTGCTCTGTGATGAAGGTGATATCATCACCAACTGCCAGAGATTGATGATCTACATCTCGCGTCATCAGAAAGTCACCACGAGCGTAAACGTCTCGCATACTGTCCGAAAGGACAATCATGGGAGAAAAGCCCGCAATGTTTCGAGGTGTCGTATCTTCAGATTGCGAGATAACAGCAGACTCGATAAAGATGAAAAGTGCTGTTAAGACGATATAGAAGATAATATTCCCCACCCATTTCCCTTTACCGGTTTTGGTTTCTTGAGGAATCACAAGAGGCTGAGTACTCCTCTGTCTTTCTTGCTCCTCCTTCTGAGCTTCCAACTGCTCTTGAAAAGCTTGCATCTGCAGTTGCAGAGTATTCTGCATCATGAGTAAAGTTTCTTCTTGCGGCAGCTCTGAAGTTTGTGGCAAGGGTTGAGCATAGTCCCCAGACGGCGGTGCCCGTCTCTGTGTGAGCTCTGCTGCTCGTTGAGCTGCAGCTTCAGCCTCTTTTTTGAGATCGTCAATTGTTTCTTGGGTAAAAGAAAAGCTGTTAGATCTTGGTGACTCGACCGCTGCTTCATGCGCCAGTTGAGTAACAGCCGTTTCCGAAAACTCCCCCTTTCAGCCGGCTTATTTTTTAGCGCCTCAATCGTATTTTTCATTTTATGTGTCATTATAAAGTTTCCTCTTTTTGAACTTAATGGAGTAGATAACGTTAAATTCATATTATTGAAATTACAAATGAATAAAATAGATTTCTATAATTTCTATATATTACACTTTCTTTATAAAAACATTATATCAGAAATTTGTAAGAAACAAAAATTTAATAAGAAATTCATGTGGATTTTATGAATTTTCTAAAGTGAGAACAAGAAAAAAGTAGCCCCTAAGACTACTTTATTTAAGTGTTAATCCCAGTCCCCTGTTTCAAATTTCACGATATCTCCTGTATAGACATCAATGTAAAACTCATGAGTGAGACCATCTCTTCCACGGTATTCAAGTTCCCAAACGCGTGTGCCCGCTTCGCGCTCAATGCCAGAATGATTTCGGAAACTTGCATCAATATTACGGGACTGCAAATGCCTTTCGGCAATCTCGCGTGCCTCATCTAGACTGATCTGCCTTCTCTGCTGATTACCTTCTGGACCTTGTTCTGGTGCTGGTGCTGGTGCTCGCTCTTCCTCCGACGGCGGGGCTTGTGTTGGTGGACGATTTCTCTCCCTATCCCTATCCTCTATCTGTCGCGGCGTCCCCTGCTGATGAGTAGTAAGCTGCTGCCGCTCTTGCCACTCCTCAATAAAGTCAAGCGCTATATACAAGCTTCCCAATAGTAAGACTACTGCAGCAGCAATAGATGCAATAATAATCCAAAATCGACGTTTATCCCTATCCATTTCTATACTCCTTCCTGTTACCTTTAATTAGAAAAAATTAAATCTCTTTCTTACCTATATTGTAACAGAATGTTACAATTAAGAAAAAAGAGATACAAATCCGCACATAAAAAGTTTCATTTAAGAGATAAAATAGAGATAAATACCTTTATATTCCGCAATATTTATAAAAAATACTTACTTAAAAAGAATTTTTTCTCCCTTGAAACTTTCTATAAAAAACATGATAATGTTCTTGCATAGGCAATATTTGTTTTTTATAGAAAGGAGAAAGGATGAAAGAAGCTAAACTCTTCCCGCTCATCGTTAGTGGATGTGTTCCTGGTGGAGTATGGTGTCAAATGAAGTCCCTAGTATAAATCTTTAAAAGAAGATTATACTCCTACATTCCCTACGGCAGATACTTAGCTTTTGATGTTTTGCATGTTACTTCCCCTTAAAGTAAGAAAGCTTTACTTAAGCTAGCTTATCTGCTGTCATTGCCTTAAGCTCAAAAGAGAACTAAGCAAATTGCTTAGTTCTCTTATTTTTTTCTTTCTTGCACTGTAAAGTTAGAAGAGCAGTACTCGTAGAACCAAAGAACATTTTTGCTCTTGAAATCCAAAAGAGCCTCTATCAAATGCAAATTGGAAAGTTGTTCCCAAGGATAAGCCAGAGAGTCTTTTGACAGTTGTAGCGATAAGCATCACCAGATAACCACCTAATCTTTACCTGAAAGTCAAGAGACTTGATAAATTTGCTCTTTATCTTGGTGAGAGGCAAGCATATTGAGAGTCAGTTTTGATGAATATTGGTATCAAACTTCCTAAGCTAACAGGTGTTTGACCATCTGGAAAAAACAGTTATAAGAAAGAAATACAACACTTCCAGCTTTCCCTCCTATTTTTAAAGACTTCAATCTAACACCTTTAGCGATTTCAGTTTTTCTTTCTATATACAAAACGTCCCCCTAGCTACTAAGGGAACATCTGATGCTTAAAGACTTTTCACTGGTTCAAGAATTTTAAAAAACCACGGTAAGATGCTTTTTCGGTTATTTATCACCACGGTTACGCATCACAAAGCCGGTTTGCTTTTCGCTCCCCTGTGTTTTAGGTTTACGGTCTTTTTTGTAATATTCGCGTTTTTTATCGTCACGATCGCGCCAGTTGCGTTTCTTATCATCAGCTTTACCACGGTAGCCACCTTTGCCACTGCGATTGTTACTCCGATCACGCCCGTAACGGCTTCCTCCTTTTCCGCCTTTAGCTTTACCCTTAAAGCCCTTGTTTTCCCCGTTAAATGGCAATGGACGCTCTGCTGTGATTTGGACTTCTGGCATCGTGTCTGGATCCTTCACACGGCTTTGAATAAGCATCGCAACGAGTTCTTTAACATCGTAATCTGCCATCAGTTGCTCTGCATCTGCATCAAACTTGGTTAACTTATCTTTGAGATTTTCCTCTTGTAGGTCACGTTTAATCTCATCCATAGCCACAGAAAGGCTGGCTTGATAAGCATCTTCTTTTGTTGGTGGACGCATACCCTTCATCTCTTTTTTCGTCAACTTTTCAATAGCACGAAGATAGCCCATTTCGTTGTAGCTAACGAAGGTTACAGAACGACCTGACTTACCAGCACGGCCTGTACGTCCAATACGGTGGACATAGCTTTCTTGGTCCTGAGTGATATCATAGTTGTAAACGTGAGTAACCCCTGAGATATCAAGACCACGGGCTGCAACGTCAGTTGCAACCAAAATATCCAAATGTCCACCTTTAAAGTCACGTAAGACACGTAAACGTTTGTTTTGATCCAAGTCGCCATGAATGCCTTCGGCACGATAACCACGTAACTTCAAACCACGTGTGATTTCATCTACACGGCGTTTTGTACGTCCGAAAACAATCGCAAGTTCTGGACGTTCAACATCAAGTAAACGCGTCAAGACATCGAATTTTTCAAACTCTTTTGTCTTGATAAAGTATTGGTCAATGCGATCCGCAGTCATTTCTTTTGCAGCCACCTTGACGTGTTCAGGATTTTTCATGAATTTCACACCAATTTTTTTGATGTCATTTGGCATTGTTGCTGAAAAAAGCAAAGTTTGACGTTCTGCTGGCGTTTTTCCGATGATGAACTCAATGTCATCAAGAAAGCCCATGTTGAGCATTTCATCTGCTTCATCAAGGATTAGTGTTTCAAGATGTGAAAGGTCAAGTGCTTTACGCTTAAGCAGATCAACCATACGTCCTGGTGTACCTACAACGATATGGGCACCTGAGCGCAAGGCCTTGATTTGTTTTTCAATGCTTGAACCACCAAACACTGTACGCACTTTAAGTCCTTTAGATTTACCAAAACGGAAGAGTTCTTCTTGACCTTGCACAGCAAGTTCACGTGTTGGTGCAACAACAAGGGCTTGGATGGCCTTGTTGTCTGGATTAATTTTCTCGATAGTTGGGAGGCCAAAAGCGGCTGTTTTCCCTGTTCCTGTCTGAGCTTGACCTAGAACATCACGTCCTGAGAGCGCTAACTGGATAGTTTGCTCTTGGATGGGCGTTGGCTGTTCATAACCGATAGCTGTAAGAGTTTCGACAATGCCTTCTGAAAGGCCTAGTTCGTTGAATTTCAATTGTTTCACCTATAATTTTCTAAATTTGCCCTTGGCAAATATGACGACCAAGCTCGAAAGCTCAGTTACAGGCGAAAAAATATTTGTCTTAACTCGCCTGAATATATAACTTGACTATTATATCATACTTTTAAAAATGTAAATGCTTACCATCTTTTCTTTTTTAAATTTTTTTGAAAGTAAAGGAAGAAAACAAAAAAAGCCCACAAGGGGCTTGTCCTGTATCAGAAAAGTATTAAACAGAAAATTGCTCCATCAATTCCACATCGGGGTATTTATCTTTGAACCAGCGCATGGCAAAGTCGTTTTCAAAGAGGAAGAGTGGATGATCAAAACGGTCTCTAGCCAAGATATTTCGACTTGACGACATCTTCTCATCCAAGTCCTCTGGCCTAATCCAACGTACTGTTTTACTCCCCAGCGGTGTCATAATGATTTCTGAATTGTATTCATTTTCCATACGGTGCTTGAAGACTTCAAATTGCAGTTGACCAACGGCACCAAGCATGATTTCTCCTGTTGTGTAGGTTTTATAGAGCTGAATGGCCCCTTCTTGCACCAGCTGTTCAATTCCTTTTTGGAAAGATTTTTGCTTCATGACATTTTTTGCAGTCACACGCATAAAGAGCTCTGGTGTGAAAGTTGGCAGAGGTTCGAAAGGCGTTTTGAGTTTACCTGTCGTCAGTGTATCCCCGACTTGGTAAGTTCCTGTATCGTAAACTCCGATGATATCACCTGCCACAGCATTTTCAACATTTTCACGGGATTCTGCCATAAACTGAGTAACATTTGAAAGCTTGACCTGTTTGCCTGTACGGAGGAGCTTCACGCCCATTCCACGTTCAAATTCGCCAGAAACGATACGAACAAAAGCGATACGGTCACGATGGCGAATATCCATGTTGGCTTGAATTTTGAAGACAAAGCTTGAGAACTCCTCACGCAGAGGATCGATAAGCTCACCCTCTACTGTTTTATGGCCATTTGGCTCAGGTGCGTAGGTCAAGAAAGTATCCAGGAAAGTTTCAACGCCAAAGTCTGTTAAAGCTGAGCCGAAAAACACTGGCGTGAGCTGACCTGCAAGAACTTTCTTCTCATCAAATTCATTACCTGCATCGAGTAAAAGTTCTGCATCCTCCATAGCCTGTGCGTAGAAAGGGTTATTTGTCAAGGGATGGCTGGCATCAATCTCGCCGTTTTCATCAAACTCAATGAATCGTTCTCCATTTTCAGGCTGGTAAACTTCGATACGTTTGTTGTAGAAGTCATAGAGCCCTTGGAAGTTTTTCCCCATCCCGATTGGCCAGTTCATTGGCACAGAAGCGATCCCCAAGATATCTTCCAATTCGCTCAGTAAGTCAAGCGGCTCACGCCCATCACGGTCCAATTTATTAATAAAGGTAAATACAGGGATACCACGGCGTTTTACAACTTGGAAAAGTTTTTTCGTCTGGGCCTCGATACCTTTGGCGCTATCAATAACCATAACGGCAGCGTCAACGGCCATCAGAGTACGGTAAGTATCTTCCGAGAAGTCCTCGTGTCCCGGTGTATCCAAGATATTCACGCGCTTGCCAGCATAATCAAACTGCATCACAGATGAAGTCACGGAAATCCCACGTTCTTTTTCAATATCCATCCAGTCAGACTTAGCAAAGTTACCTGTCTTACGTGCTTTAACGGTTCCGGCCTCTCGGATAGCTCCACCAAATTTAAGGAGTTGTTCTGTTATCGTTGTTTTACCAGCATCCGGGTGACTGATGATGGCAAAGGTACGGCGTTTTTTTATTTCTTCTGCTCTATTCATTTTTCAAACCTATTCTTATCAAATTATATGCTTCTTAATTATAACAGAATTATCGTCTTGACTCTAGGTTGACCTCCATGAGGCTCCGACAAGGCATAAAAAATTATGAGACCGAGAATCACTCTTTCCTATAAGCAAGGAATGCTGCAAAACATCAAAATAAAAAATGGAAAATCCCATTTATAAAATTGATTGCGAAAAAATTTACTTTTCGTCCCCGTTCTTTGCTGTTTAAAATATTATGATTCTTTCTCTCATGCAATCTCTATCTTCAAATGATTCTCAACCAACAAGATTTCAACTGTTCGCTTATCTTCCTTGGGGAATTTTTTCAAAGAGTGAATCGCGTTTTTTTATAAAAAATCCCCCACCCAATTCCTAAAGCAAGTAGAACATGGACTATTAAGATTCCCCATGCTTCTAAAAAAGGTATTTGCAGCAGAGGTACTGGCTGAGTAATGACATCTTTTCCAACACTTGAAAAGACATTCATCATTCCATTTTTAAAATCATATTTCCCAAAATTAGGTAATACTAAATCATAAAGTAAGAATAAAACAATGCTTATAACACTACTCTTTATAATTAGAGATAAAGTAAACCAAATAACCGCAGTAATGACATTCATGAGGAAAACAGTTAATCCTAGAGTAGCTAAATCAAGGAGTGAATTGTGGACCTCAAAAATTGAACCGTATTTTGAAACATCTATACTCTCAATAAAATGAACAGATAAACCACCTATAACAAGGGAAATTAAAGTGGTAAAAACTAAAGCAATAAATAAAACACTTATTATGACAAGGTATTTCCCCACCAAAATCTCTTGCCATGAATTATGGTTCAATTTTCTCTTATAAGTAGCACTTTTATAGTCATAAGTTGCGACAAAAATACCTAAAAATCCAGAAATTATTGGTAAAAATATTAGTCCAGAATACTTAAGAAAGAATTTCGGAAATCCAAGCAAACTCATCTGATTATTCGCTATCATCAGACTTTCATAGCTATACCTCGCTGAATTTTCAATAGAAGTATCCACTTGATCTTGACCATTTGTAGACTGACTCAAAGAATAAGGTTTATGTAAATCATTTTCAAATTCCTGCTCGCTGTTATACACCTTCTGAGTTTCTTTAAACTGCATAACACTACTCGTTTGTGTTATCTTTGCTTGGAAGGCTCCAAAAATAAGAAGAAGCATTAACAACAAAACGCCTATTAATAAAGTTTTAGAACTCATTAAATAGCTAATTTCTTGGCGCAAAGTATTTTTCATATGTCCCCTTCACTCCATACTCTTTCCATTTCATTTCTTGTATAATTTTATAATCGCTCAAAACATAAAGATTATCAATTATGTCCTCATAAAAGCTGAAATCATGACCTGTTAATAAAATAATTTTATCTGTCTTCGCCTCGCTCAATACCTTTTTTAAATCAGCTAAGGCTTGGTAATCCAAACCATTCGTAATCTCATCCATCATGGATAACTTGGGCATAAGCAATTCCCAAATAATAAGGGAAATCTTCTTTCCCTCTCCCAAAGAGTAAATAGAAATCTTCTTTTTTAGTCTCGAGCTTGGTAAATACCTTATAGCTACTGCATCAATTTCCTCTTTAGAGTATTTAAATTTTGTAAAAATTTCTATGTTTTTATACCCAGATAAATTACCATACAAAGATAAATCATCATATAATGTAAAACTGTCTTGATGTATGTGGAGATTCTTTATTCTTCCACTATCTTCTTTCTGTAGTCCTGAAAGTAGTTTGATCAAAGTTGTTTTCCCAAAACCATTTGGAGCCATCAAAAATGAAATTTTCCCACTTTCAAAAGTGGCGTTTGCATTTTCAAATATTATTTTTTCAGAAAATTGCTTATAAAGTTCTTCTATCTTTACATTTTCCATGTTTTTTCCTTAAAGAAAAGCCAAAAGAAAACAAATAGTCTCCCTCTGGCTCCACATTTTTTCAATTAACCTACCCAATTTGCAGCCCATGAACCATTGGAACGAACCCAAGTTTGCATTGTTTTCGTTTGACTAATTAAGTTAGCATTCCCCCACGGAGTCGGGATGCCACCACCACCTAAGTAGCGCCCTTGATAAGATCTTTGAGTTGTGGTTTTTGATACCATCTTAATTCCTTTGAGTGACATGGTAAGCGGGAAGATAGCCCCTCCATCTTGATATGCATAAGAGCTAGTAACTGATTTACCATTATAAGAAAATGTTACGTGATCATTACTCCACATCAGTGCTGAGCCTTTATAACAACTTGTTGTTCTTGTTCCAGCTTTTCCAACTGCGGGTATCACTACGGAAACCATTAACAACGCTCCAGCAATAATTGAAACAATTTTCTTCAAATTTATTCTTTTCATAAACCTTACTCCAATCTTAATTATTTATTTCTGAGTCCATTTTTCTCCTCTACAAATGCAGGTAATTAAAAGATATCTAATTTGTAGATAAAAGCGTATACTATTGCTAGGTAGGATTACGTATTTGGTCTTGTAGTGTACACTGAAGCCAGATAGGAGTACATATTGGACCAGCAGCATTTAAAAATTTTGCATCTTCCATGTTTTTTCTCCTATAATTTTTATCTTACTAGTTCCAGATTTATTACTAAGTTTTCCGCCAAGTCTATTTTATTGTAAAAATAGAGGAAAAAAGATAGTCTTTGCAACAGAATTAATAAACAATTAGCTCATAGTTTAAAATATCTTGAGTTTTTTTGTTCTTTTGTATCTACTTTTTTTATCAACGTATCCATCAGAGTACAAAACGCGTACAACTGGAAAGATAAAGAATAAAAAAATATTTCCGTTTTCAACAGACGGTTTTAAGGTAATTAGGAGAGAATTTGACAATGTATTAATACCTATAGATGAGAGAGTCAGATATGATGAAAATATTTTAATGGTTTATGGAGCAATTTTATCAACGATTTTATTTACAAAGAAGTACTCTACAAGGATAAAAAGGGTTAGAAACACTGTATTCCAAATTTCAGATAAAAATGTTATATGTCGAAATACGATAACTGTAATTATAATAAACGTTATCATGAGTAATGCTTTGATGGTCGATGATTTATTCATAACTATCCTTTTAATTATTGTCTTCCAAAGTTAGTGACACGTCTCAGATATACATTATAGTCAAACCACCAACCTGATTTGGTATCCAAATGTCTATCAACTATCACGGTAACAATAACAACAGCTGCTCCTGCACCCCCACCGTGGAGAATATCATTTGTTAGTCCTTTATCTAGACCAACTCGTACACTGTTCCACCGAATTGCAAGTAGACCATTTTCCCATAAGAACGAGCTAAGGAGTTTGTATTACCAAAAAACACATATTGTAGGGCCATTTTAGTTGAAGGATTAATCGTTAAATTATTATCTTGAATATATTTATTTGTATCAGATACTACCTTATTAATTCGGATAAAGTAGTATTTGGTATTTTTCCGTCACTATCTTTAACAATAAATTTATTGTTATATACTTCAATAAATTTATCAAATTGACCTAAATCTTGAACAGAAGAAGTTTGACTACTTTTCACTTCGTCTGCAGATGTTTTTGTGACTGTTAAATTTGCAAATCCTATGGTTGAAAATGTAACTGTAGCAACAGCAAGTATAATTCCTTTTTTCTTTTCCATAAAATTTCCTTCTCTAAAAAAGGTATTTCCACCGCTATTATCATACTTTTAGCTGGCAGTTACAAGAGTTAAAAATCCCTGTTCAGCAAAGATTTAATCTAGTATTATAGATTGATGCTGATTCGTTTGAATATATATTGCGCCTGTATCATCTTTTGTAAAATTCAAAAGCGTATAACAAGTGGCTGGCATAAAAAGTGTATTAATAAAGAGCTGCATCAAAATCATGCAGCTCTTTATTTTGGAAGTATGCTTGTGTTATAAATATTCAAGAGAAAGCTTGCTGAGAACTAGCTTATACGACTCTGATAGCGTGTTATCCTATATACAATAACAGTACAGCCTGCTTCAATTCATCAAAAGTGCAACAAGGATTCCTAAAATAGCACCGCCAAGCACCTGTACTGGTGTATGCCCCAGTAATTCCTTCAGCGCTTTTTCTGCATTGATCTTGGGGCTCTCAATCGTTTTGATAATGATATTCAAGATATAAGCATGCGTTCCTGCTTGACGTCGAATCCCTTGCGCATCATACATCACCACAAAGGCAAAAACTGTTGCCACAGCAAAAACAGGCGAGTCAAACCCTTGCGATAATCCCGTTGCTGTCGTCATTGAAACAACTAGTGCACTGTGGGAACTCGGCATACCTCCTGTCGCAAAAAGTAAACTCCAATCCAGCTTTTTATAACGAAATACATCAACGATAATTTTAATTATTTGTGCAGCAAACCATCCCACTAGAGCCGTTAGCAGTATTTGGTTACTTATAATTTCTTTAAAAAAATCCATTGCTTCCCCTCCTCTTGCCATAAAAAATTTTCAAAATAAACTATAAATCCTTAACTTCATTTTATATCATTTATAGAAATTTCAAAAGTAAAACAGTATAGCTTCACTATTTCTCTGCTTCTATCTAAAAAACCACACCATTTGGTGCAGTTTATTTCTTAAGCTGTTGCAATTTTTCTGTATTCAGCAGCTTCTTCTTCAGTTGATAAAACAAAGTGCCCTGGAGTGATTTCACGAAGCTCACGTGGCTGTCCATCCAGCTCAGCTGTTGGATCGTAAGACTGTGGCACACGACTACGCTCTGAGATTGGATCTGGTGCAGGAATCGCACTCAATAATGATTTTGTGTAAGGGTGTAGAGCATGGTTATACACTTGGTCTGAGGTCCCCACTTCAAGAATTTTCCCCCAGTGCATGACACCGATACGATCCGAAATATATTTAACCATTGATAGGTCATGGGCGATAAAAAGATAGGTTAAGCCCTCTTTTTCTTGGATATCACGCATCAAGTTGACGACCTGAGCTTGAATAGAGACGTCCAATGCCGAAATTGGCTCATCAGCTACAATAAATTTAGGATTCACTGCCAAAGCGCGGGCAATACCGATACGTTGACGTTGTCCACCAGAAAACTCATGAGGATAACGTGTCATATGATCTTGATTAAGCCCTACCAATTGGAGCAATTCTTTAACTTTTTCTGTGCGTTCTTCTGGGGTTTTAGCTAACCCATTAACGTCAATCCCTTCAGCAATGATATCCTTAACACGCATTCTGCCATTCAATGAGGCTTGCGGATCTTGGAAAATCATCTGTACCTTTTCGCGGAATTTTTTCAGCTCAGTTCCCTTGATCTTGCTAACATCCTTACCATTGAAATGAATTTCACCTTTATGAATGTCATAAAGCTTTAGAATTGCACGACCAATTGTTGTTTTACCAGAACCTGATTCACCTACAAGACCGAATGTTTCCCCCTCATAGATGTGAAAAGAAACGTCGTTGATGGCTTTATTGACATTCTTTTTACCCTTGTTGAAAACCAGGTCAACACCCTTGAATTCGACAAGTTTTTTTCTTTCTTCAGTCATTATTCAGCATTTCCCTTCATTTTCATTTCTTCCCAACGCGCCCAACGCTGTTGGATATTTTCAGATGGTGTTACCTTTGGTGAACGCTCATCTAAAAGCCATGATTTCACTTGATGTGTAGGTGAAATTTCAAAATATGGCGGTGCTTCTTCAAAGTCAATTTCCAAAGCATACTGGTTACGGACAGCAAAGGCATCGCCTTTTGGCGGATGGAGCAGATCTGGAGGCGTTCCTGGAATTGATACAAGTCGCTCAACATCTGTGTCAACAGTTGGCATTGAGTCTAAGAGACCCCATGTATAAGGATGTTGTGGGTTGTAGAAAATTTCTTCCACAGTCCCGTATTCCACAATCTCCCCGGCATACATAACGGCAACACGGTCAGCAAAACCTGCAACGACACCCAAATCATGAGTGATAAAGATGATTGATGAGTCGATACGCTGTTGCAGATCGGCCATCATGTGCATAATCTGTGCCTGAATCGTTACATCCAAGGCGGTTGTTGGCTCATCTGCAATAAGAATTTCTGGATCAGCAGCAAGAGCAATAGCGATTACCGCACGTTGACGCATCCCACCCGACCATTGGTGCGGGTAGTCGTTGATGTGCTGCTCACTTTGGGGAATCCCTACGGCTTTCATCAGCTCCAAAGCTTTTGCCAAAGCATCTTTTTTCTTCATCCCTTTATGCTTAATTAAAGGTTCCGCAATTTGATTTCCGATACGCATGGTTGGGTCCAATGAAGTCATCGGATCTTGGAAAATCATTGAAATCTCATTGCCTCGGATTTTTTGCCAATCTTCTTCTTTGATGTCAAGCAGATTACGACCCTTAAAAAGGATTTCGCCTTTAGGAATTTCGGCATTGGCTGCATTTAGTCCCATCAAGGTTTTGGTTGTTACAGATTTACCAGAACCTGATTCCCCAACGATAGCTAAGGTTTCACCTTTTTTTAAGTCAAAGGAAACATCCCGGATGGCTTTCACCTTTCCAGCATATGTTTTGAAATTGACATGCAGATTTTTTACTTCAAGTACTTTTTCTTCTTTTTCAGTCATTTTACTTCCTCATTTCTTAGTCTTGGCCTGATTTTGGATCAAAAGCGTCACGTAAGCCATAACCAAAGAGGAAGAAGGCAAGTGACAAGAGTGACAAGACTACTGCAGGTACTGCAACTTGGAATGGATAGAATTGCAAACTTTGAATACCATCAGAAATCAATGAACCCAATGATGCTGTTGGCGGTTTAACACCTAAGTTAATCGCAGAAAGAACAGCTTCAAAGAAGATGACTGACGGAATATCGAACATAATTTGTACGATAATAACACCCAGCATATTTGGAATAAGGTGTTTTACCATAATCTTGAATGGGCTTGCACCCAGAGTTTTCGCTGCAAGTACAAACTCCCGTTCTTTCAGCGACAAGGTCATGTTTCTTACCTGCCGGGCGATTCCTGTCCAGATAAAGAGACCGATAGCTAAGACAATTGAAATTATCCCTTGACCCAGCAAAAGTCCGAACATGGTTACAATAACTAAACTTGGAATAGAGCTAATGATTTCGATGATACGTTGCATCACTGTATCAACTTTTCCACCAACCCATCCTGAAATTAATCCATAAGTAATCCCTATAAGCACATCAAAGACGATGGAGGCAAAGGCGATAATCAAAGAAATACGTAAACCAACGATTGTACGTTTGGCGATTGAGCGTCCCAGAGCATCTGTACCAAAGATAAATGATTTGCCTTCTGGGACATTCTGCACCTTATACATGTCTTCCGCAATCGTACTTCCTGGCGCTGCAAAATTACCATTCCACCCAGGAATATTTAGATTTCCGAGTTTAGGTGGCAAGTTCTTATATATTTGTACCTCATTAGGATCAAAATGATTGGCCTCTGATTGAGGGACCAAAACTGTCGAAACTGCGGAGAACAGGAGCGTGCAAACAACGAGAATCATCGCTACCATCGCCACCTTATTTTTCTTGAAACGGCGCCAAGCATCTTGCCAGAAAGTGAGGGCAGGTTTCGCAATCATTTCACTCGCTTCAAAATCACGCTGTGTTACAAGTTTAAATTTACTGTTAATATTTTCCATTTTCTCCCCTCCTTTCTAGTCTAAACGCACACGTGGATCAACAAAGGCTGTAATAATATCTGTGATTAAAATCATCGCCATCAACATCACAGCATAGACGATTGTTGTCCCCATGATAACAGGAAAATCCTTTGAAGGAATAGACTGAACAAACTGTTGACCGATACCTGGAATTGAGAAGATAGTCTCAATCAAAACTGATCCGGTCAAAAGTCCTGCACTCATCGGTCCTATGAGTGTCAGCATCGGAATCAAAGAGTTACGGATGGCATGTTTCCAAAGCACTTCACGATCAGATAAACCTTTAGCTCGAGCCAGCAAGATATAATCTGATGAAAGTGATTCAATCATTTGGGCACGGACAAAGCTCATCACCTGAGACATTGGAGCAAAGGATAGGGCTAACGCTGGCAATATCGTTTGGGCAAATGTCCCCCAACCTGATACAGGTAAGAGCTGCCAAGTGTAACCAAAGTAAAGAAGGAGCAAAGTACCTACGATGAAAGAAGGAACAGAGAAGAACACTGTTGAGATAATACTCAAAAGACCATCGATCCAAGTGTTTTTAAAACGTGCTGCAACAACACCAAAGAATACTCCAGCAACAACACCGATAAGGAGTGCTTCAAAACCAAGCTGCGCCGAAACAGGTAAACGTTGGGCAATCATGGTACTCACGGGTTGATTCGCAAAGGTAAATGAAGTTCCAAAGTTACCTGTGAAGGCATTTTGCAGGTAGATAAAATACTGGACAATCAACGGTTTATCTAAACCATATGCAGCATTCAACTGTTGAATTTGTTCTGGTGTTAATTTGGGGTTATTGAAAGGTGTTCCTGGCATAACTTGCATCAGGAAGAAAGTTGCCGTAATAACCACAAATAATGTCAAGAGCATCAATAAGATACGTTTTACGAGATATTTAGCTAACATATAATAATTCCTTAATAAAAACACGAAAAGTAGGCCTAATAAGCCCTACTTGTTCGTTTGATGTTAGTGCCTACTATTTTTCGATGTAAACACCTTTGAGATCGTAAGTCAAACCTGTTGAGTTAAATTGCAAACCTTTAAGGTGTGGGTTACGAAGAACTGGTGTTGAACGGAAGTACATTGGGTTGATGCTTGACTCATCAAAGAGCGCTGCTTCTGCATCTTTGTAAGCTTGATCACGAGCTTTATCGTCCAATACTACTGGCACTGTTGATGCTTTTGTCCAAGCCGCTTGGTAAGCAGGATTTACAAATTTACCATCGTTATAACCTGAGCCATCTGCAAAGAGTTGCAAGAATGTTGATGGTTCAGCATAGTCACCACCCCAAAGTGAGAGAACCACATCAAAGTTTTGGTTTTTCGAATCTTTCAAACGTTGTTGGAAAGGTACGATTTTTTGAGTAAGTGTCAAGCCTGGCAATGTTTTAGAAAGTGACGCTTGCAAGAAATCAGCGATAGATTTTGAAACTGGCGCATCAGCATCAGTTGTATACTGGAGATTCAGTGATGTTACACCGACTTCTTTCAAACCTTTTTCCCAAAGTTCTTTTGCTTTCGCAGCATCGTAGTTGTAATCTTGTTTGGCAAATTCAGCGAAGTCTTTACCATCTGCTGTTACTGACATGCCTGCTGGTGTAAAGGTTTGTGCTACTGTACCTGCTGGGATGAATTGATCAACGATAGCTTTACGGTCAGTTGCTAAGTTAAGTGCCTCGCGGATATTTTTATTTTGAAGTGCTTTTGCTACTTCTGGACTTGTTGTACCACCACCAGATTGATTATATTGAAGATAAGCAGTTGTTGCTTCTTTTAGAACAACAAGATCCTTACCGTCGTTGTAGCCTTTGTTGGCATTATACAAATCCATAGTACCCAAGCTTGCTTGGTCTAGCTTACCTTGTTTAAAGAGCTGAACAGCTGTATTTGGATTTGATTGAACAGTGTAGTCGATTTCTTCTGATTTTACATTATCTTTGTCATAGTAATCAGGGTTTTTTACAAGTGAATAGCTGTTGTTTGTTCCTGTCCATCCTGCATCTTTCTTGAACATGAATGGTCCAGAATAAACAACTTTATCAGATGAAGTCCCGTACTGTTTACCAAATTCTTCAACTGCCGATTTGTTTACAGGTTTGTAAACGCCATTAGCAAGAAGGAATTTAAAGTAAGGCGTTGGTTGTGTCAATGTAACTACAAGCTCATGGTCACCATTTACTTTTACGCCCAACTCGTTGAGGTCTTTAACCTTACCTGTGTTGATTTCATTCGCATTTTTAATGTTCCCCAACAAGTAAGCATATTGTGAACCTGTTTCAGGGTTTACAGCACGCTGCCATGAATAAAGGAAATCCTTTGCTGTCAATGAATCACCGTTTGACCACTTAAGACCGTCACGCAAAGTAATCGTGTATGTCAAACCGTCATCTGATACTTTAATATCTGATGCCAAAGCGTTTTGAGCAACACCTTTGTCGTCAACACGTGTCAAACCTTCTTGTACATTTCCGATAAAGAGATTTGAATACGCATCTGTCGCCAAACCTGAATCCAATGTCGCAATGTTTGTAGGAACTGAGAGTTGGGGATTGGCTGCTTTTGAGTCCCCCCCGCCATTTCCACAAGCTGCTAGGAGCCCTACCGAAGCTAGGGCAACTGTTCCTAATGATACTTTTTTCCAATTATCCATGTAACATCCTCTTTCTATTTGATTTATTCGACAACACCTTATTTGTTTAGTATTGTCTGAAAATTTATTATGTTCTCTATTATACTTAATTCAACCTAAATTGTAAAGACTTTTCTACATATTTTTTTTAAATTTTTGACATTAAAAATTTTTATGGACTATTTCCGAACATTGTTTCCTATTTCAAGTATTAAAAAAGCATTTTACATGCTTATTTTTGTAATTCTTCAACAATTGTTCCTAATTTCATGCTGTTGGACCCTTTAAGGAGAAGTTGATCTTGCGGACCCAAAATTTCTTTAATATTTTCTGCAAGATTTGTTAAATCTGTAAAGTAAGAAACTCTATCTTGTGGAAGTTCCACCAGAAGATTTTTCATTAACTCACCATATAGATAGACATGATCCATGACAGAAAAATCAAGGGATTGAGCAATGTTCCCATGAAGTTCTGGTGCTTGCTCTCCTAGCTCAAGCATATCCGCAAGAACCGCAAATTTACGTCCGCCCTCGTTTTTAGGTATTGCCTGAAAGGTTTCTAAGATAAGTTTCATGGCTGTAGGATTAGCATTATAAACATCACTAAGGATATCGGCACCATTGCTTGCTTTCTTCCACTCTGTGCGGTTTCGAGTCAATGTCACGCTGGAAAGCGCATGTGCAATCTTATCTTCTTCAATGTCAAATAAGGTTCCCACATAGGCAGCAAGCATCGCATTGGTCGCATTAAATTTCCCCGGAACAGGAATAGTAATCTCCCTGTTCAAGAAATTTGTAGTGAAACTGAGCATGTTCTTATGTTCGATGAGTTGCGTCACAAAAATATCTTCATCTGGACCAAAACACGTAATTTTTGTATCTGCTGGCAAATATTTATTGATAATTTTATCTGCTGGGACAATAAGTTCACCCTCTGGTCGTAAGCCTGACTTGATGCCCAATTTCCCCTCCGCAATTTTGTCACGTGTTCCGAAAAATTCTAGATGAGATTCGCCGATGAGAGTTACGATTGCTATCTTAGGCTTGGCTATTTTTGAGAGAAAATCAATATCGCCAAGGCGATCCATCCCCATTTCCAGAACAATTTTTTCAGTATCATCCGGCATGTGTAAGATGGTGTAAGGCATGCCTATCTCGTTGTTATAATTCCCCTGTGTCTTATAGGTCTTATATTTTTCAGAAAGTACCGCCTGAATCATGTCCTTTGTAGTTGTTTTACCATTTGACCCTGTGACAGCAATTACTTCAACCGCCATTTTTTCTAGATAATACTGGGCTAATCTTTGAAAAGCAGTCAAGCAGTCCTTGACACGTAAATGTGGGGCTTGAATATCTTTTTCTGAAAATGTCGCAATCGCACCTTGTGCAAAAGCTGTTTCAATGAATGCGTGACCATCTCTTGTCCCTTTAAGGGGCAAGAAAAGATCACCTTCTTTGACTTCACGGCTATCAAATTCAATATTGTGAACTTCTGTATCTGCCAGTTCTGACCAGTTGTTTGTCGCACCGACAACGCGGGCAATTTCGTGTAATGTAAGCTTCATAGTTCCATTATACCAGAGGCTAAGATAAATGTCTTAAAAACAGAAAAAACGCGCGTTCTCAGCATAAGAGTTTGCCGCTAGTAAGCGTTTTCATTTCATGTCCTGACTAACTTTGGATAAATTTAGACTTTTGTTCCTATTTCATTGATTGATGCTGGCGATAGGACTTAGCAAAGAGTTTTTTTGTCGAATAGAAAGCTGAAACAAATGCTACAGGATTGCATTTCAAACCAGTGCTTTATGAGGGCTGAAAAGTGCCCATTGTGCCAGAAAAAGCGCCTCTCTCCAGCACTTACTTTTTAATAACCATTTTAATCGCTTGATTTATTTTTCTCTCACGCTCTTTTTCATCAGTTTCTTCTAGTGATAGAAGACAGGTTTGTAAATTTTCAGCAACGATAAGTCCTATCAAGCTATCGAGACTAGAGCGAACTGCTTTGAGCTGTGTTACTACTGCCTCACAGTCTTTTCCTTCTTCTACCATGCGTAGAACCCCCTGTAGCTGACCGTCTGCTCTCTTTAGTCTGTTTTTGATCTTACTGTCATAAGTTGTTTCCATCAGAATATCTCCCCCTCCCTTTAATATGCTCCCCTCTATAGTTCATTAAAAATAAAAATCTTATCCAAAAAAACCTAAAGAAGTTTCTTTAAGTTTCTGATAGGCTCTGCTATAAACTTTTCTACTTATAGAAGATGGCTTTCGCGATTTTTAAAAGCTTCTTGGGCAAGGGAAACTAATTCTTCAATCAGCTCACTGTATGACAAGCCCATATTTTCCCAGAGCAAAGGATACATTGACCATTGTGTGAACCCTGGTATTGCATTAACTTCATTGAGATAAATGTTGCCTTTTTCATCATAGAAGAAATCACAGCGTGATAAACCAGCACCATTCATTGCTTGATAAGCCTTTTCAGCATAATCGCGTATTTTTTCCGCTATCTCATTTGGAATATCGGCGGGAATCGCCATTTCAATCTTATTGTCAATATATTTTGAACGGTAGTCGTAAAAATCCACATCTTTAACAACCTCACCTGGAAGAGTCGAGCGGACCTTCCCACCATTGCCCAGTACTGCACACTCTATTTCACGCGCCACAACTCCCTGTTCAACAAGGACACGACTGTCATATTTGTAGGCTTCTGCTAGACCTGCTTCCAAATCCTCTAGGCTACTTACTTTAGAAATACCGACACTTGAGCCCATGTTAGCTGGCTTAACAAAAACTGGGAAAGTCAGTTTTTCTTGAACTTCTGCATGAATTTTGGCTTGGTTTTCATCCGCATAGGCTGCAACATAAGGCACTTGTGGTATGTCCACTGCAGAAAAAACATGCTTGGCCAATAGCTTATCCATGGTCGCACTGGCTGACAGGATATTTGGCCCCACATAAGCAAGGCGCAGAATTTCCAAGAAGCCTTGAATTGAGCCATCTTCACCCATAGGTCCATGTAGGACAGGAAAAACAACTGCATCTTCTTCATAAATATCAGATGGAGCAACTTTTTGCTCTATCTTGATTGTTCCATTAGTCATTAATTTTTCATTTTCGGCAGGTGTTTCAGTGAATTCCTGTGTTTTGATAAAATCACCAGCTTGACTGATAAAGTAAGTCTTGACTACAAACTTATCATAATTAACTGCACGCATCACACTTTCAGCTGAAAGAACCGATACTTCTCGTTCTGCACTGCGACCGCCATATAATAAAATCAATGTTTCTTTTGACATAATTTTCTCCACTTAAATTTCCATACGATTTTCAACTGCTTTTGATAATGTAACCTCATCAGCATACTCAATATCTGATCCCACGGCAAGACCACGTGCTAAACGTGTCACCTTGATTCCCGCAGGTTTAATCATACGGGAGAGGTACATAGCTGTAGCTTCGCCATCAGATGTTGCATTGGTAGCAAGGATAACTTCTTCTATCTGGCTGTCTCCCATGAGCCTTGTCAAGAGACTCTTGACATTAATTTCATCAGGTCCGATGCCGTTCATCGGGCTAATCGTCCCATGCAAGACATGATAAAGTCCTCTGTACTCACGGATTTTTTCCATGGCCAAAACATCCTTGCTCTCTTCTACAACCAGTATCGTTGTCCGATCACGAAGAGCGTCTTCACAAATAGCACAGGGATCACTTTCTGTTAAGTTACCACAGATTGAGCAAAAGCGTAAATCACGCTTTGCTGATATAAGGTTTCGGGCAAATTCATTGACGTCTTGATCATCCATTCCAATCGTATGAAAGGCCAGACGTGTCGCTGTTTTTTGCCCAATACCGGGCAGCTTGCTAAAGCTTTCTATAAGTTTAGCGATTGGTTCTGGATAATAAACCATGTTTTCCTTTCTTTCTTCTAGTAAGATAAAGTTATAACTATTATACCACACCTCTCTCTATGAAAATTATCAATCACTCTGCAACAGGACAAAAATGGCAACACTTTATGAGGAAAGCGATGGATCACTCTTATTTAGCGAGATAGGGGCATTGAGTATTATAACACAACTTAGTTTTCTGTACATTTCAAAATATAAAGAAATACTCTCAAAGCAGTCTTCACTTTTTGTTATAATAAACTTGAAATCTGATACATATCTACTGGAAAGAGAGCCACATCTATGATTGAACAATGTACATTAACATCAAGTGATAAGCAAACTGAACTTAATCTGCTCCATTGGTCACTCGAAAAACCCAAAGCGGTTATCCAACTCATCCACGGCATGGCAGAACATATCGAGCGCTACAATGATTTTGCACTTTATCTCAATAGCATCGGTTTTGCTGTTGTCGGACATGACCATTTAGGCCACGGGTATTCTATAAATAAACAAGAGCCAGTTTATGGTTATTTTGGTGAAGAGGGCTTAAAAAATGTTATTACCGATATTCATTTGGTAAAAAACTGGGCACAGCAAAAATACCCAGAGTTACCTTATTTTATGATGGGACACAGTATGGGCTCTTTTGCCTTACGTAACTTTCTTCAGGACTATCCCGTTGACATTCAGGGGGCGATTTTTATGGGTACTGGAACCAGCCCTAAACACTTGAATTTTCTTTTACCATTTATAGAAAAAATCAGTCAAAAAAGAGCTAAAACTGTCGCCAATATCATCGATAAACTTGCTTTTGGTAACTACAGTAAAAAATTCCCCGAAAAGGGAAATTTTAATTGGCTTTCTAAAAATCAAGAAAATGTAGCCAGCTATGAAAGCAATCCTTTATTAGGCTTTACTTTCACACACAACGGTTTTGTCACACTTTTTTCTCTCGTCAAAAGAGCCAACCAAAAAAACTGGATGAGAAATATGCCTACTGACTTGCCAATCTTAATCTTAAGCGGCACAGATGATCCTGTGGGGAACTTTGGAAAAGGCCCTCAAAAAGTATATCAAGAACTGAAAAAAGCAGAATTCCGCCACCTAGACCTTCAACTTTTTCCTAGACTAAGACATGAAATCCTCTTTGAAGATGAATACGAGGAGGTCTATCATAGTATCGGCCAATGGCTTACGACGTGCCTCAATAATCAATAGACGCTCTTATGTTCTGGATGATTTCAAGCATCAGAGGGTCTTTTTCTTCTGCATAAGTAAGTCCTAAAAATGTCCGATGATAGTTGCTGCCCAAACTCTGATAAGGTAGCCCTTCTGAAACAAAGCGTTTTGAAATCAGAGAAACACCCAATCCCGCTTGGACATGGGCAATAATCATGTCATTATTGTTCATTCTCACCAGATGGCGCGGCTCGAAATTTTCTTCTTGAAGATATTTTTTAATATAATGCCCCACACCTGAACCAACTTCTCTTGTAAAAAACGTTTCACTACTCAAATCTCCTGCCAACACAAGCTCGTCTTTAAACAGAGGAAAAGTCTCTACTTGCTCACTGGCTAAAGTTTTTTCAATAATACCAAAATGCAGCTCATGGTCCTCTACTAGGTTGAAAACTTCTTCCGAATCATACATAGATATTTTCAAGTCTATCTGATCCAAATATGGCATCAGTTTTGGATATAACTTGGGCATAATACCGATCGCTGCACTTTGCGAGAGCCCTATTTTGAAAGGTTTTTTTGTTAGACTTTTCTGGTTGAGCTCCGACTGCAGCTGCTCCCAATCCTGCACATACTTGACAGCCTTGCTATACAGAAGTTTAGCCGCCTCTGTCGGAATCACTTCGCGATTTTTCCCTCGAATGAAGAGGGAATTCCCTAGTTCTTCTTCTAATTTCTTTATCCGTACAGTCACTGTGGGCTGTGAAATAAACAAATATTGCCCTGCTTTGGTAAAACTTCTTGTCTCATATATGGCAATGAATGTTTCAAGTAGTGAAAACATAGCTGTCCTCCTTCAGAATTTTTATTATTTTTTTCTATCCTTATAATTACAATAATTCATTTTACAAATTAAATCAAGTGTTTTATACTTAAGATAGTAAATGAACTGCAGGAAGTTATCTCCACAGTTCATACTCAAATCAATCTTTTAGGAGTTCTTTATGAAACAAGTATTTTTAGATTTTTTGAAAAAAATTCCTATTCCCATTTGTGGTTTAATCTTAGGTATGGTATCTTTGGGTAATCTTCTCTACTCCAAGGGATACCCTGTCTTAGGTAACTTTTTTGATCTGGCTGGTCTCTTTTTTATGACCTTGATACTTATGAAACTTATATTCACCATGCGTCATCTTATAGAGTCACTCAAAGACCCTATCATCGGTTCAGTTTCTCCGACTTTTACAATGGCTTGGATGGTCATTTGTGTCTTTCTCAACAGAGTTTTTCCACACTCCCCTCTTGTTTATCTTATCTGGTTGATTGCGGTTCTCCTTCATTTCGTGTTAATGGCATACTTTATCGCTCTTCATATTATTCCTCAAAAAGTCGGAATGCACCATGTTTATCCCAGCTGGTTCATTACCTTTGTTGGTCTTGGTGTTATCCCAAATACCGCAACAGCTTTTAACTTAGAAATTGGTCGTATTGTACTATGGCCTGCACTCCTCTTCTATTTTATATTGCTTCCAATCATTGGGCACCGCATATTCATTTTCAAGAAAATGCACGAATCCACCCTTCCGCTCATTACCATACTTACAGCTCCTGGTTCTCTTTGTCTAGCAGCTTACTTGACTGTGATGGATCACAAGTCTACTCTCTTTGTTTTTAGCTTGTTTGTGCTGTCGCAATTCATCTACCTCATTACCGTTGTGCTCATCATTCCTTTATTACGGTTGCCTTTTTATCCTAGTTATGCAGCTTTCACATTTCCTCTGGTTATCTCGGCGACTGCGGTTAGTTTGTTAAGCAAAAACTATCCTGACTTAAACTTTCTCTTAACGCCTTTAGCTACAATTGAGCTTTTCATAGCCTTTTTAGCAGTCAGCTATGTTTTAATTCGCTATACTTATTTCCTATGTAAAAAGGCTTAAATCAATAAAACTCTCAGCTTGATGACAAACTGAGAGTTTTTATTTTTCTATTTGAAGTGGTACATTGAATTATAGAGATTTGTAATCTCACGTGTGATATTTTGCCCTATCTTAGAGGTTACGCCTCCTTCTTTAACAGTTGTTTGTGGCACCATAACACCGATGGAAATTTGTGGGTTTTCAGTCGGTGCAAAAGCAACAACATTATTAACCGTTACTGGAATCGTTGTCCCATCTGGTGCTTTATAAGGTACTTCGGCAGTCCCTGTTTTCGCAGAAATCGAAACTTCAGCACCTTGTGACGGACGCATGTAGTAACCCGTTGCACCAATCTGACCGTTAACAAATTCGTTCCCATGCACTACTTTATACATTCCGTAATGCAGGACATCCATGTTTTCTGGCGTGATATTGACTTTATCCATAATTTTTGGAGTTATATTTTTAACAAGATTACCCATTCCCCCTTGAGAATCAGTTTCATAGATTCCATCTACAATATGAGGGGACAGACGCTCCCCATTGTTCGCCAAAGTCATACCATATGTTGCAAGCTGGAGAGGGGTATAGGTATCAAACTGTCCAAAAGATTCCATGAGCAGATTAGAGACATTTGTCTTATTTGCATCTGGCAAATACCCTATTTCTTCACCTGGAATATCAAAACCAGTTGACGTCCCTAAGCCATAAGAGGCAAAAGTTTCGCGCAATTTCTTAAAGGCTTCAACACTTTTAGAATCATCCACAGACATATTAGGAACATAAGGCTGTCCCAGCATCTTGAGGGCAATTTGAACCATGTATGTGTTTGATGAATATTCTAGAGCTTGAACAGCATTGATAGGGAGACTGCCATTGGTAAACCAGGATGTAATCGCACTTGAACCTGCCAACTGGATAGGCATATCATAAAGCATCTGGTTATTGGCTATCACGTTTGCATTCCATCCCGCTGTTAGAGTGGCTGGCTTCACTACTGACCCTGGTACAAATGCAGACTGGAAAGTGCCATTTGTATCTTTTTGAAGAGCCCCTGTCGTTTCATCACGCTTAAGTCCTGACAAAGCTAAAACAGCACCTGTCTTAGAGTCCAGCACAACAGCGTAAGCCCCTTGCGAATAAGTTCCGAAGCCGTCGGCAATCATAGCATTGACCTGTTCTTCTAAAATCTTATCCACAGCATTTTGAAATTGCAAATCAATGGTAAGCTTGAGGTTGTCCCCTTTACTTCCTTTTTGTTCTACCTCTGTTCCTGTAACATTCCCTTGCTTATCCGTAAGTACCTTGCTTATCTTAGGAGTACCTTGTAAATACTTCTCGTAGCCTTTCTCTAAAAAAGCTGTTCCTACTCGGTCGTTGCGTTGGAAGCCTTCTTTAAGATACTCATCCAGCAAGTTTGATGGAATTCCTTGTTTCTGAGTGGTCACTGTACCTAAAAGTGGCTTAAGAACTGTATCTGCATATTTTCGGTTCCAGCTGTTCCCCACAGAAACCCCTTGAAGTTCTCCTTCATGCTCACCAATGTAGGCCTGTTGTTCCGCAGTAAGATTACCTGTGGTAATAACTGTCGTGTTAAAAACTGCAGTACCATTCATCTCTTTAAAGAGCTTGGCTGCAAACATCTGCTGTTCATTAAAATTTATATCCTCAGCGGTCACTTTGCTAAGTTGAACATTGTAAAGCTCTGAACCAGTAAGTAAATTTCCTCTTTTATCCGTTTTTTCTTCCTTTGTTAGCTGCGCATTGATTTTATTCAAGTTACCAGCATCAGCTAGGAAATAGTCTTTTTTATCACGTTCAGTTATCTGTTCAAAATCATTGTCCAAGGATAAGATGCCTACTAAACGGTCAGCAATCTTACGCATATCATCTGCTGTAGTGTTCTGACCGCGTGTATACTCGATAGCTTCCACCGGCTCCGTTGTTGCTAAGGGAACTCCCTTCGCATCATAGATATTTCCTCGTGGCGATCCCTGAACTATCTGTAAAGAGCCCGCTCCACCAGACTGCTTACTCTCATAAAAGCTTTGGTTCATAACTTGCATATGGTAAAGCTTGCCAATGAGAACTAAAAAGAGAACCGTGATGACAAAGAAGAGGAGTTTTACTCGTCCTGATGCCAACATGGTTGGGTTTTTCAATACTTTCCGTGTTTTATCTTTTTTTCCGCTTAATTCGTTTCGTGTTTTTCTTTTCTCAGACATGGGACCTATCCTAATTTTCACTTGTCATTTTTATACCTACACATTTTATCATATTAAACTGTATTTTACCTTACATTTTTTGAAGAAAAGAAAAAAACCGCCAAAGGCAGATTTTATCGTGTTACTTATGCTTGTTTTGGTGCAAGATAGTACTCTTTAACAAGGTTCAACTCATCGTCAAATTCAAAAACAAGTGGTGGGAAGTTAGGGATTTCGACATCCATAATTTCCTCATCTGAAAGTTGTTTGATATGTTTGACTAAGGCCCGAATAGAGTTACCATGTGCACCAACAAATACGTTCTTGCCATCTTTCAGGGCTGGAGCAATTTGATCTTCCCAGAATGGCAGTGCACGTTCGAGTGTAACTTTGAGGTTTTCAGCATCAGGGATGAGACTGTCTTCAAGGTTAGCATAACGGCGGTCAGCATGTGCTGAGTATTCGTCATCATGCGGCATTGCTGGTGGCAAAACATCATATGAACGACGCCAGATATGAACTTGTTCATCACCATGCTTAGCAGCAGCGTCAGCCTTATTCAAGCCAGTCAAGCCACCATAGTGACGTTCGTTCAAGCGCCAAGTTTTAACCACTGGTACCCAAAGTTGGTCAGAGTATTCAAGTGCATAGTTCGTAGTTTTGATTGCACGTTTCAGCACAGATGTATAAGCAATATCAAATTCGATACCTGCTTCTTTGATGAGCTTCCCTGCATCAATTGCTTGCTGTGTTCCGTTTTCTGAAAGGTCTACATCAGCCCAACCTGTGAAAAGGTTAGCCAAGTTCCATTCTGATTCACCATGACGTGCAAAAACTAATTTTACCATTATGTGCATTCTCCTATGTTAAATGTTTTACAAAATTTGTATACTGCTCTATTTTACACTAATTTTCATATTTTTTCTAGCCTAGACTCAAGCCGGTTAAAACTTATACTTCTCAAAATAAACTTCTAAACTTCTCTTATAGGATTTGGCTGCATCTGTCAAAAGTTGACTTTTTTTCTTCACCAAAATTAAACTGTTGACATTATCCCCATCCATAGGAACAACTGTAACATTATGGACACTTGCCTTATCAATAAAACCTAGACCAGTGGCATAAGCATCTGTGCGTTCCAGTATACCATTTAAGGTCGCACGGTCAGTCACATCATAAATAAAAGTGTTTTCAAAAGTTTCTACTAAATCCTCAGAATAGTAAAGAAACTGCTCGTTTTCTTGAGTAAAACGTACACGATCCAAAGTTTTCAAATCACTTGTTTTGATAGCCTTTTTACGTGTCAACGGATGATTTTTTCTTAAATAAATATGGGTCTGCGAAATGAAAAGTTCTTCGTAATCTAACTCAAGCTTGTCCAGCATACGTAAGATGCCTGAACGGTTGTGCTTGTTTAGGTAAACAACACCAAGCTCGCTGTGACCCTGAGCAACTTCTTGTAAAATGTTATAGGTTGTTGACTCAAAAACCCTGAAATTTTTGATTTCTGGATTTTTCTTGGAAAATTCTACACCAACAGGCGCAAGAAAGTCATAATGCTGACTCGCGACAGAAAAATGGCGCTCTGTTTCTTTTGGCTTTGCATACTTCGCCTCAAAAGCTTCAAAATTGCGTAAAATTTCCTGTGCCTGCTCATAGAAGCGTTCACCCTCAATCGTCAAGCTTGCTCCTGTATTTGTACGCTCAAAAATTTGGAAATTAAGCTCTTGTTCTAAGTCTTTAACAGCGATAGACATCGACGGCTGACTCACAAAGAGTTGTTCACTCGCCTCTCGAAAAGTTCCAGTATTAGCGATGGCCACAACATAGCGAAGCTGTTTTATATTCATGATAATTCCTTGTTCCTTCTTTCGGCAGTATAGGGTAATTTCACAGAGACTAGCCCCTCTCCCCTCAACGCTTCTAGTCACAATGACGCTAACGCACAGCGCTGAAAGGTAAACCTGATAGTTTAGGGCTTACCTCTCATGAGAGGCTGCAGGACTTGACAACCAGAAGTGTACCAAAAGGCATCAATGCTGGCTGTGTATTAAAAAAGCCTATAAATAAATTATACACTATTACATAGGCTTTTCATTTTATTTTGCTGTTCAGTTTGCTCTTTTTTCAACACCTGCACGTTTCCACAGTACGCATTGATATTTTTCACACCAGAAAACATCTTCTTCTTTTTTCTTCACGTTTCCAAGCTGAAAAATAAAAAGCTCGTCAACTTTAGTCCCTAAAATCTCGGCTAACTTAAAAGCTAACAGAAGTTCGGGATCATATTTATCATTTTCAATTGCATTGATGGTTTGTCGACTAACATGAGCGATGCGTGCTAAATCTTCCTGAGAAAGTTTTTGCGCCTGTCTAAATTCACGAATCTTATTTTGCATGCTTCCTCCTGATGATTTTGTCAAATCTGTTTTACTTTTACTATTTAATCATCTTTTGCAACTTTTTGCAATACATTTTCCCGAGAAAACTTTTAACCGAAGACCTGCATTCTGCTTTTCAATCCAGACTTGGTGATAAGCTAAATAAATCCTTGAAAAATCTTTCTTTCCTCCGCTTCAGAGTTAATCGCTCTCTGCTTTTCTGCGGAGTGGCTGCTTCAATGACTTGCCCTTTAACCTATCAAAAAAGAGCCGCTTTTTCTTATCATTTCTGAAACTATGTTGGATTTCTTTTTTCTTAAAGTATACCTTCTTTTTATTTTCAGCATTGATTTCTATTTACATTCATCATCATCATACGCTAAACGGGTGCTTTAAGTAACAAGATTTTTCCAAAATAAAGTTTCTTATTATTAAAGAAACAAAAAATATTACCTCTTTTGTTCTGCTCAAATGTGAAGTATAATGAATGCAAAACAATGAAAGAGGTTTCATATTGATAGATTTTTTAAAACCGGCACCAGATGCAGAAGAAAAAATCCCCGCAGAGAACGTAAAGCGCTTGTATAAAATATGGCAAGTGCGTGTGCTTATATCAACATCTATTGTTTATATCGGCTATTACATTATTCGACTCATTTTTACAGTTCAACAAAATGATATTTCAAAAGTCTATGGTTTTTCGATGGGACAAATCGGGACAATCCTCTCCATGTTTGGGATTGGTTATGGTATTTCTAAACTTATCATGGGAACACTTGCAGACCGCGCGAATCCTAACCGCTATGTCGCAACGGGATTAATTGTCTCCTCAATCCTAAACGCATTGTATGGCGCAACAGAAAGTTTTAGGATGATTCTCTTTTTGATGTTCCTAAATTCTATCATGCAGGGGATGGGCGCGGCGGCTTGTCAACGTTTAATCAGTCTCTGGTTTGGCCGTAAGGGCACTGGATCTATCATGGCTCGGGGAACAGCGTTTTCAATCTGGTCGTCTGCCCATAATGCAGGAGCATTTATGTGTGTTGCTGTCATCAACTTATCCGCCTTGCTTTTTGGCGGCTCACTTCAATGGAGCTTTTGGACTGCTTCCATTGTCTCCATTGCTATCGCAGTTCTTGTTCTTATCCTAGGTAGTGATCGCCCAAGTACTAGGGGGCTACCCACTATTGAGGATTATACTGATGATAAGGTTGTAGTCAAAGACGGAGAAGTCGTTGAAGGTGACGTTTCAACAGAGAGTATTTTCAAAATTTTCTTTGAGTATATTGTAAAAAACAAGCTGATTTGGGCTGTTATTTTGGCCTCACTTTCTATTTATGTTGTACGCTACGGGATTATGAGCTGGATACCAAATTATTTAGTCCACGTCAAAGGGTTTGAAAATTCTACGGCAAAATGGCTGACGGGAGTCTTTGAATTAGCAGCTGTTCCCGGAGTCATAATCATCGGTTTCATCACAGATTTGCTTAAGGGACGTCGAGCCATCATGGTATTAATTTCATTAATCGCGATGTTAGTGTGTCTGGTTACTTATTTTGCAGCAACTGATCACACACTCATTATTGTTATTTTACTCATCATGGGAACATTTATTTATGCTCCTGCGACAATCGTCGGCTTAATGGTCAACGAAGCTGTACCAAAGTTTGCTAACGGAATGTCCACGGGTACAATGGGATTTTGTCAGTACATCATTGGAGAAGTTATCGCAACATTAGTTATTGGTTGGCTTGTTGAAGCTTATGGTTGGTATGCTGGAAATATGGTTGTTTATTTCTTTGCTACTGTCGCTATCCTTGCTTCAATCTATATTTTAATCCATCAAAATCGAAATTATAAAAAAATTGATAAAAAAGAAAGCCATAGTATGAAGTAAACCACAGCAAAATACTCAAGCAATAACGTTGCTTGAGTATTTGTTTCGCTGTACAGGTGTAGACCAAAATTGAACAGTTTCTACTGATTGACGTTCAGAGCTGGACGAGAGGCCTCTATAGAGTAGCGGCAACTCCAGTAGTACTCTCTAGAGCCTCGTCAACAATCCAAACAATTGCGGGAGTGCCACCATCAAAGGAAATTTTTACTTGGCGAAATTTCCTCTGCTCATATTATTTGTGTGTCACACTTTTCGCCCAAGCGTCTCCGATGACTTGTACCAGGAGAACCAAGAGGAGGATAAGCAAGGTTGCGAGAAAGGTCACGTCATTAGAGAAACGGTTGTAACCATAGGCAATAGCTGTATTCCCTAAACCTCCTGCACCAATGGCTCCAGCCATAGCAGTCAAACCAATCAGAGAGATGATTGTCACTGTGGATACACGAATCAGGCTTCCAAGTTCTTCACGTAGATAGACAGTAAATACAATGTCCCAAAAATTTGCACCTACAGTCTGTGCCGCTTCCACTGTACCTTTGTTCACACCTTCAAGAGCGACTTGAACTTGACGGGCATAAAAGGGAAAGACACCTAAAGTTAGTGGAACTAGCGCTGCTGTGGTCCCAATCTGTGTACCCACAATTTTTTGAGTAACGGGAGCAATAATTGCAAGTAAAACAATAAAGGGCACGGCACGGAAAATGGAAGTAAATTTATCTAAAAAGGAATAAAGTGCTCGGTTGGGTGTTATTCCTTCCTCATTTGTCACAACAAGTGCTACACCAAAGATTAATCCTAATATGCCACCAAAAAGACCTGACCAAAAGACCATAAAAAGTGTCTCAGTGATTGAGGTTAGCCAACCTGTATCACCATGTAAACCGAGTGCTACGACATTAGGAAAATGTTCTGTAAACCATTCTGTCATCTATTTCACCTGCTCTTTCAATACTGTAAACTCAATGTTTTGCTGTGCCAAGTACGCCTTGGCAGCCACGCGATCTTCTTCTTTTCCTTTCAGAGCTACAACCAAGGAACCAAAACGTGTATTTTGTAAGACCTCAACATTACCGTAGAAAATATTAGTCGCAACACCAAATTGACGAGTGATTTCAGACATGGCTGGTTCACCGGATTGATTGCCATAGTAGCTCAGATAGATTAGCTCTTCATCTTCTGCGAGGGCGCTAAATGTATCATTTTCAGTCAGAGAATGGATGAAACGCGACACATTGGAGGTTGTATCAATAAATTGCTGTGTTAAGCTTTCTTTTGGATGAGCAAAGATTTCCAAGAGATTATTTTGCTCTATAACTTCACCATTTTGCATCACTGCTACCTTGTTGGCGATTTCTTTCACAACATTCATTTCGTGGGTGATGAGGACAATAGTAAGTCCCAGACGCTTCTGCAGGTCTTTCAACAAATCTAAAATCTGATTGGTCGTTTTGGGGTCCAGAGCTGAGGTTCCCTCATCGGAAATCAAGATTTCCGGGTCATTGGCCAAAGCACGCGCAATAGCAACACGCTGTTTCTGTCCTCCTGAAAGTTGCGCTGGGTATTTATCTTCAAATTCTTCCAAGCTCACTAACTTAAGCAGTTCACGAATCTTTTCCTCTTTTTCTTTATCTTTCAAGGGACTGTGCAAGAGAGCAAACTCAATGTTTTCAAAAACTGTTTTCTCATTGAGCAAGTTGAAGTGCTGAAAAATCATACCAATTTTTTGGCGTTCTTTTCTTAAATCAGCTGCTTTGATGTTTGCTTGTTCTTTACCGTCTGCCCCAGCTTTGAAAAGAACTTTGCCATTCACTTTAACTTCACCAGAGCTTGGCTTTTGCAAGAGATTAATCGTACGGACAATCGTCGACTTTCCAGCACCTGAATAGCCGATAATGCCAAAAATATCGCCTCTTTCGATATGGATTGTCGTATTTTTTACAGCATTCACCTTATTTTTCTTGGTTTCGTAGGAAACACTGATATTATTCAGTTCAATAATTGCCATCTCATTCTCCATTACTGTGATTATTTCAAGTTCAAGTTCCAAGCAGGAATTGTGCCTTTTTCAGGATAGAGTTTCGTAAACAAATCTTCTGTTTCTTTTGTTTGATAAGCTTTGACTACATCTTGATAAAGTTTATTATCCTTGTCTTCTTTCTTGGCTACAATGATATTAATCCACTGCTTGGAATCCTTATTTAGTGGCTCTGTAGCAATAACTTCCTTGCTTGTCAATCCTGCTGGAACAGAAAAGTCATTGTTTACAACGGCAGCATCAACTGAAGACAGTGCTGAAGCAGTTTGTGAACCATCCAACTCTTTAATGGTCAAGTCCTTCGGATTTTCTGTAATGTCTTTGATCGTCGCTAGAGCACCTGCCTTTGTATTTAACTTAATCAGACCTGCACCTTCCAAAACATGAAGGGCACGGCTTTCATTAGAAGTATCGTTGGGTACAGCGATTGTTCCCTTATTAGGGATATCTTGAACATTTGTATATTTTTTAGAGTAAAGACGGATAGGTGAAATCAGGATATCACCAATAGGTTGTAAGTCAGCCTTGTTAGCTTGATTCCACTCATTAAGGAAAGCATAGTGCTGGAATGCGTTGATGTCTACATCACCGTTTACTAAGGCAGTATTAGGTTGATTGTAATCGGTAAAACGGACAAACTCTAAGTTGATGCCATACTGATCTTTCGCTTTCTTGGCAACAGAATCCCAAATTTCTGTACTTTCTTTCGATCCTGACATGATCCCGACTTTGACCGTTTTATCTGCCACAGCCTCTTTTTTGAAAAATGAGAAATAACCGATAAGGGCTACAACTAACACTGCTACAACTGCAATAACTCTGTTTCTTGTTTTCTTTTTCATAATGACCTCTCCCTTTTATAAAGTGCAATAAATAATCAAAAACAAAAAAATAATCCGCCTCTAAATAATAGAAACGAACTGCCGTGGTACCATTCTAATTCATGTAAAAGATGACAAAAAACCTTCTACACCTTGCTAACTATCTTTGGGACAAGTAAAGTTGTTCCAAAAATAATGTGTTCAATAACGAGAACCACTCCGTTGACAGTTTATTCAAAAACTGAACTCACTGCCACGCGATTTCTAGGCCATTTTCAAAGTTTCCGTTAGTCTTGCTCTCACTATCCGCAAGCTCCCTGTGCTAACTTTCACTCCTACTCTCCTAGTCGCTTTTATTTCTTTGTTTTTGACTATGGTTTTATTTTAGCAAATTATTTTCAATTTAGAATTACAAATTTTTAATCACCGCATTTGAAATAATAAAACCTCCATCCGGAGATGAAGGTTAAAAGCCAACATTAGAGGTAGATGATTTTGAATAAAGCGACAGCTGCAAGTGCTGCAAGGATAGGTGCTGTAACAGGTACCCATGAATACCACCATTTGCTATCCCCTTTATGTTCACCCAAAATTGATTTTGGCAAGAGTGAGTGCAAGATACGTGGACCAAGGTCACGTGCTGGGTTCAAACCAGGACCTGTAGGACCACCAAGTGAAGCAACCAATACAAGAACAAGGAAGCCAAGAACAACGTGGCTGATTGCTGAGGATGAAGCTGCTCCTGAGACTGATGCTGCGATTTGTCCTGTAACATCAGCACTTGTTGTGTCCGCACCTTGTTTAGCTGCATAATCAGTCATCCATTTGATCGATTCGCTCCCACGATAAAGGTTTGTTAAGCCCATAGCACCAAAGAAGAGCACAAATGACCCAACGAACTCATTCAAAAAGCCATTAATTAGGGCACCTGTATGCGTAGTGATTGTCCCATCATCAACGTTATCGATTGTTGAGAATGTTCCTAAAATAGCATTTGAATTTTCTGTTTTAAGATAGTAAGGACGGTAAACCATTACGACAATCAATTGTCCAAACATCGCTCCAAGAAGTTGAGCGAGGATGTAAAAAGGTACTTGTTCCCAAGGGAAAAGGTTTGATGCCGCAAGCCCAAGCGTAAAGGCTGGGTTGATCTGAGCTGTAATATTTCCTAAAGCTACAGCTGGCAACATTACACCAAGACCGTAACCCCAAGCAATAATCAACCAAGATTGGCCAAAGGCTTTTGTACCTTTGAGTTCGACATTAGCTACAGCACCATTACCTAAAATAAGCAAAAGCGCAGTGCCAATAAATTCAGTGAGATATTTCACTGTCCATGAATAGTCCATGAATTCCTCCAAATAATAAAAATTAATGACAAAATAAAAACGAGATTAACTCATGTTAAGCTCTTTTGTTATACCTAGACATTATAACATGTTTTTTTCATTTTCGCTAAAAAGATGCAAATACTTGAAAAGAAAAATTGCTTTGAGAGAAACTTCTTGAAAACCAGCTCGGCGTAAGCGTTTTATATTTTTCTGGCAGTCAAATTTCTTATAAGTCTTACAAAAAAAGGAAAGCAGATGCTTTAGGACTGCCTCAAAAATTTAGATGACGTTACAACTCTCTCTGTTCTCTTTTCAAAAAAATACAAAACGTGCTCAAGGCACGTTTTGTAAAGTTTAATTAGTCAACTTGAGTGATAGTACGGACATGGAAAGCAAACTTGCCACTGTCTGTTACCATAAAACCGCTGTGAGCAGCAACATGCTGAACGGCCTGTTCCATGCTGTCAAACTCTTTGATGACAGTGTGTGACTCTGCTTCTCCCATAAAGTTTGGCATTTCTTTTTCCTCATATGAAGAAAGGCCACTGAATTTGAATTTCATAATCATTCTCCTCTATGCTTTGTTCTTCTTAACCCCTCTATTATAGCACTCTTTTTGTTTGATGTTCAAGCAAAGTTATTTTTCTAAATCACACGTTCCCTTCTTATGACTAAGAATACTAATAGTGAGCAGTCGAGGTAAAAGGCCTAAAGTTTAAGGCTGGAGAGGAATGAGGAAAGGAAGAAACTTGCTTGAATCTTATGTTCTTATTGACTTAAAACTAAAAATAAAGGAAAAATAAGCTACGTTTTCTTGCACAGCTCCGCACGACGACTCAAATAAAATGTCTCGTTTGCCCAGAGTTTTTAAAGATTTGATGTCCATGCGCCGTCTTGGTCGCGGAGGAGCATAGCTGGGGATTGAGGCATGACTACCGTTTTGAGTCCGTTCGCATGATGAAAGAAGTTAAATGAACCAGGTGAATCTACGCCTCCATTCACTACCCAAGGAAAGCTATCGTTATACGGGGTACGTGTCCCACCTCCAGCAGTTACTCGTGAAGCCATCGTTGGAAAAGCTTTTCCTGGTCCCGAAATATTATTGAGTTCAGCTACAGAAAGAGAAAAGGCCTTCTTCTCGCCGTTAGGGTCAACTGTCGCAAAGTCATTTTTCAAAGCAGCCGTAAAAGCTGGGTTTTCAAAGTCTAAAATAAAGGCTCGAGGTTCGCCTACAATCGGTATCCCCATGCCCGGATGAGCACCCCAACTACCAGACCACCACTCACTAATATGTGCATCCGGACCCACTCCAGTAAATTCTTTTTGCACGGGCTGGACCTGACGGCGAACAACACCTGGCAGATTATCATGCCAGTTCTTCATGTTATTATCTAAAGTTGAACCATTATAGCTGTCTACACCAGCATTGGTATTCCATCCACTATTAATCTGAAAATCAGCAGTTTGTACCAAGTGATTCCCACCGCCCTTGTTCTCAAGGTAGCGGTATTCAATACCACGCATATTGAATGTTTGGCCCGGTGTCATTTCACCTAGGATTGGCATACCGCTGCGGACTTCATCCACCAGCTGTTTGGCGAGGGCGCTATGCTCCTCGTTGCTGCCTTCCCACAGGGCTGCCACATCGCCATCTGTGTTGGCAACCATGTTGGCAACGGCCTTAATCCCGTAATACAAGTCCCCTCTGAGTCCCCCTATGGCAAGAGTGGCTTGGTCAAGAAGGAAAGAGGTCGCTTCCTCTGGGAAGAGCAGATTGGCCCAGTAAGCCCAGCCTGTCTGTGGATCCACCACCCAGAAGTTCCCCACACGGTCTTGGACTGGCAGGGCATTCCACTGGCTGAGCAACATGACCGGCTGGTCTTGGATGACGGTCTGGCGAGCCGTGTGTGTCCCGTCTTCTGTATCGGGCGGTGTCCCTAAGAGCGAGGTGGCTGTACTGCCGTTGGTCCAGTAGCCATCTGTCCCATTCCCGGGATGAGTGACCCCTGTGGCATCTGCTCCGGCATTGGTTCCGTTGGCGCTGACAGAGGTATCGGCCTCTTCTCCCGACTGGGTCCAGTCACGTCCGTCGCCTGCGGCAGCTGTCTTGTGGTTGTCGCGGGCACGGTTAAAGGTCGGCATGAAGTAGGGGGGCATTCAGCTGCCCAGAGCCGGCTGTGGCTGCTCGGGGAGTCCAACCGACGGTCCAGCGAGCACGGGCATTGAAGCCGGCGCCCGGTCCGACACGTTGACCAACTGTATTTCCTGAGGCTTCTGGGGTCCAAGGGGTCCATGTGCCCGTATCTTCCTTGATGGGTTGAACCGCATTGCCTTCTGCCACCTCTTGTGGGTCGGCTTGAACTAAGGACTCACCATTGATTTCCATGTATTCGAGGAGTTTTACGCGCACCAAGATAGGAGCATCGCCAAAGTTCTCGGCGAAGACGTCCTTGTTGCCTGAGGCGCGGTCAAAGTAGTCGTGCAGGCGGCCAACTTCTTCAAAGTTGACACTGACACTGCGGTCATTGATGGCCCGCTGTGTGAAGGAGAACCATGCGAAGGTCCCTGAGATGAGCAGTAGGACCGACAATATGACTAAAAGGATTCCTAGTTTTTTCCTGTTTCTGTTTGTTGCGTGCATTTTATTTCTTCCTTGTATTTCAAATTTTATGGATATGAGAAGTTTTATGACTTTGGGGTCAAAAACGATTATTTTTTAGCTTTAGTGCAGGGCAAAAAACGTCCCAGTTATCCGGAACGTTTTGGTGCATACGAAAAAGAAGGGGAATCTACCGCCTGTTGTTGTGTTGTGTTGTGTTGTGTTGTGTTGTGTTGTGTTGCCTGATTATAAGTCATTGGGGGGGCTTTCTCCAAATACAATGATATCTCTCATCATATTTTAACATGTTGCTTAATATTTATGAAATGTTATCATAATGTTTTGTTACATTGCTATTCTTGGAGAAATCGGTTATAAAAAGCAGCCTTTTCCTACTTTGCCCATTCTCTATACGCATTATTAACGGCATGTTAAAAGCTATTGTCATCATCGCACCTAAAGCTGCTTACGATAAACGTCAGCCTCTATAAGGATTGACCAAGCTTCTTATTAGACAATATTCGATTGGTGAAAAGCAGGCGAGCTGCTTTTCTGTTATAATAGGCTGTAGATGATGTACCGAAAGGAAGATACTGCATGAAATTTAATCACTTTTCTATCGTTGAAAAAACATTTGATGAACAGTTGCTCGAACTGGACCACCTTGGCTTTACCTGGTCTGTTTTCTGGGAAGAAAAGAAAATACTCAAAGACTTTTTGACTGTTTCTCCTGTGGAAAGCGAGGGACTCCAAGCGACATCTACAAGCTCTTTCCAAGATTTTCTTGCTTCTGAGCAAGAACTGACATGGGATATCTTTTGGACCATCAGCTTACAGCTGCTTGGCTTTGTTCCTCATTTTGAATTTCAGGTAGACCAAGCAGAAAAATTTGCAAAATCAATAAATATCCCTATGCTGGACGAGGAGAATCTCGACAGTGAAACCCTTATCCGAGCACTTTATCTTCTTCTGTGCAGCCGATGTAAAAACGGTATGACACTTGTTGAACACTGGGTGTCCGAAGGTCTTCTTCCCCTAAGTAACACTTATCATTTTTTCAATGACAAGTCTCTCGCAACCTTTGATACTGCACAATTGATTCGTGAAACAGTTTGGGTAGAGTCAAAGGTTGATACTTATAATACGGGAAAATTTGACTTGATTAAGGTTCAAATTATCCGCCCGACATTTGAAGGCAAGCTTCCCGCTGTTATGACCGCCAGCCCTTATCACTTAGGAATAAATGAAATTGCTAATGACAAGCAGTTGCATGACATGAATGTCCCCTTGGATGAGAAGCCTTCTGGCAACATTAGTGTTGAAACTCAACTCCCCACCCTTCCTGACTATGAAGAAGAAGTAACTCCGAAAGCTCAAACAGAAACCTTGACACAAAAATTTACACATGGTTGGACTTACTCACTTAATGACTATTTCTTAGCACGTGGTTTCGCCTCTATTTATGTAGCAGGTGTTGGTACAATGGACTCTGATGGCTTTCAAACTTCTGGTGACTACCAGCAGATTTATAGCATGACAGCGGTCATCGACTGGCTAAACGGCCGCACTCGTGCCTTCATCTCACGTGATAGAGCACAGGAAGTTGCCGCTGACTGGGCCAATGGCAAGGTGGCCATGACTGGAAAATCTTATCTGGGAACAATGGCATACGGTGCCGCGACCACAGGTATTGATGGTTTAGAAGTCATCGTGGCAGAAGCCGGCATCACCTCTTGGTACAACTATTATCGTGAAAATGGTTTAGTTCGCTCACCCGGTGGATATCCTGGCGAAGACCTAGATGTTTTAGCAGCTCTTACTTATTCACGTAATCTACAGGGCGCTGACTTTCTTGTTGCCAATGCGCAATATGAAAAGCAGCTTTCACAGATGCTTGAAGCACTTGACCGTACGACAGGAGACTATAACCAATATTGGCACGACCGCAACTACTTGCCACATGCTGAAAATACCAAGGCAGATGTGCTGATTGTTCATGGTTTGCAGGACTGGAATGTAACGCCTGATCACGCCTACCATTTTTGGCAGGTGCTTCCTAAAGATGTAACTAAACATGCTTTCTTACATCGCGGAGCCCATATTTATATGAATAACTGGCAATCTATTGACTTTAGTGAAGCTATAAACAGCTATTTCACCGCAAAACTCCTGAACAGAGTACTGACTCTAGATTTACCACCAGTTATCTTGCAAGAAAATGGCAAAGCACAGAGCTGGACTGGTCTCCAGGACTGGAGCGAAAAAGAAACGGTAACATTGCCACTGGGGAAAACAGCTGCTTCCATCCTAAAGTTTGAAAATCATTATGATGAAAAGACTTTCGATGCTTACAGCAAAAACTTCCAAGTCTTCAAGAAAGACTTGTTTGAAGGCAAGGCCCAAGCTGCTCTCGTAGATTTAGAGATTTCTAAAGATATGCTGCTGAACGGACAGATCCAGCTAGACCTCAAAGTAAAAGTTAACGACAGTAAGGCAATTCTTTCGGCACAGCTTCTTGACTTCGGATTAAAAAAACGCCTGTCTGACCAAGCCCAAAACTTGGACTTGAAAGCCTTAGACCGCGGCAGGAATTTTATGCTAGAAAATCTGATGGAAATTCCTTTGACCGATAGTCCTTATCAACTTGTAACAAAAGGTTTCCTCAACCTGCAAAACCGCGAAGAACTCCTCACTGTTAGCTCCATACCCGAAAATGAATGGATGACTTTCAGTCTTACGCTACAACCAACAATCTATCAACTCGAAAAAGGGGATAAACTTCGTCTCTTGCTTTATAGTACTGACTTTGAGCACACTGTCCGCGACAATCGCGAGTTGACCTATGAAGTTGACCTTGGTTCTTCTAAGATTATTTTCCCTATCTCTTCTAAATAAATTTATAAAACAAAGCCTTTGCTGAAATAAGCAAGGTTTTTTTGTCTGAATAAAATTTTTAACCCCAGACAAGAAGATAAATGTCACAGTCACTTGTCTATATCGGTTTGAAACGTCACAGAAATGTTATAAAATAGTTATAAATATATCATTATATTGCAATCAAACACTTACTCCAATCAAGAAAATATTCAGACAGTCAAAATGGCTAGAATGTAGGAAGAAAAACACATGTCAGACAGTCTCCTACAGACTTTTTCAAAATTTTTATATTGAAGCTCTTGCATTAGAGGAGACTAAAAACAACAAAAGTGAAAGCAACCTGCATTACGGAGGAGACACTTATGAAAAAGATAAAAAAGAAGCAACTCCCAATCACTAAAATCTTATTCACTTACCTGGCTATTTCTAAAATCATGTACTGGTATGAAACTGTCACGACTATGAATGGACTTAACTTGAGTAGCACTGCCCAAAAATTTTTGGAGCGCTTTATAAGTCGAGATCTGTTACTTATCATCGGTGTTATTCTATTTTATTATTTTGAAAAAATTATTTTTAACAAAAAAAGTCAAAAAGAAACGTTGAAACAACACATTATGTACTATGTATCGGGCTATCTCTCTATGATTGCTGTTTTACTATTTTTAATGCTTTTTGCTTGGCAAGGCTATGATAGAAGCCTTTGGATGGGAACACTTGTTGATGGAACTCTGGGCTACATTGTTATTATGATTGCTTTGAATGTCAAGGACTACTTCAAGTCTAAAAAAGAAAAAGCAGACCGAGATACTGTTAATCGTCCCGAAAACAGTATAGCCATGTTACATGCTTTGTTAGATAAGGGAATCTTAAGTCAGGAAGAATTTGAGGAGAAATGTCAAAAAATCGAAAATGAAACCTGAACTTTTTATCCAGTTAAAACTTGACCAGCTATTCCTCTCTTTACTGTACACACATAAAACACCATTTATAGAAAAAAAATAATCGAAAGTAGGACTGTAAAAATGAAAAAACTAAAACATATGCTGCGCCCTGCCCTCATGCTGCTTCTTGCAGCGCTTTCTCTCACAGCTTTTATTACACCAAGAGCGCCAGATTCGCCTCTGACCTCAGCTGCATGGGACACTGTGGAGTTTATGTCAACTGAACCACGGATGATTTTTTCGCCAGAACATCTAAGACGTACAGAAAATCATATTGTTCAGCGCTTGGAAGATGCAGGGTTGCCTGTAATGGTGACCGAACATGACTTGGTTCCAGAAGATAGCATCTTAGGTGCAGACAGGTTAAAACTTTGGGTGGAGAATCTAGGTTTTTCCCCTGACGTGATCGAATCAACCTCTACGCGGAATATCTATTCTTACATTCCGGGAACTTCCGACAAATTTGTGATTTTTAACGCCCATTATGACAGTTTCCCAGATAGTCCCGGAGCAGCTGACAACGCTACCTCTGTGGCAGCTCTGTTGGAATCATTTATTGATTTTCATCAGCGGGGAGAAAAACCTGAAGTCGGGATACAAGTCCTTTTCTCTGATGGTCATGAGTTCGGCTTTGGTGCAGGACAGTTTGTCAAAGAACATCCTGATTTGTTAGAAAATACTATTTTTGCTTTAAATTTTGATGTCGTAGGTAATGGGCCAATCCTTCCTATAGGCGGTGCCAATGAGTTTTCCAATCAATTTTTCAAGGCAGTCTCTAACCCTACAGGTTTTTCTATCCTAGCTGATGCGCACCCTCTGGATGAAAGATTTTTTGCAAAAGCTGACATACCTGCCATGTCGCTTGTCAACTTTACTAGACCATGGCACTACCACGTTCCCAGCGATGTTATCGAAAACCTCTCTCCTGGAACTGTTACACACTCTATAGATGTCATGTCTAGACTCATGGAACAAGTTTCGCAAACAGAGTGGGCAGAGGATTTTGAAGCTGAAGCACCTACCACTCACTTTATGCTGGCTTACCATGTTTTCATCCAATATGGCGGAGTTGTAAGAAGTCTAATTTCTCTCCTCGCGATAGTTTCTCTTATCGGCTTAATCCTGCTCAAACGTCAAGAACTGCAAATCAGTCTAAAAGGAATTTTCACTTCCATTGCTGGGGTCGTGCTGCTGTTGATACTCTATGCTGGAATTTCCGTGGGTGCTTTTATGCTCTTCTTTAGGACAGTGGATCATCACCCCTATTTAATCATTAGTGGTCTTTTGCTGGCAGTTCTTCTCCCTCTTGCCTCCTATTTTTATCTCAAAGGACTGGCTCGTTTTATACAGTATGAAACATTTGCCGTTAGCATAGCTGGAGTTTTTCTCGCTTTGGGGCTTGCCCAAGCAGTATTAATGCCAGGTACAGAGTACCTCTCACTCCTACCTGTACTATTAATAGCTGCAAGACTCTTACTTCCACAAAATAAGATATTGTACTATGTTTCTGGCGTCTTACTCGGGCTACTGTATCTTCCGCTACTGTTTATCATGACTTTCGTCTTAGGTATGGCTCTACCAATACCAGCTTTGTACTATGTCTTGTTTATCATCCTATTTTACGTGTTGGCTAAAAATTATCCTAAAAGTACACCCTCATGAACCTGTATAGCTTTAGGTAAGAGAAGCCCATCATTAAAACTCCGATTCTTAAATGAAACATCGGAGTTTTTTTCATAGAAAATAGATAGTTTTACTGATATGAACTCTCATCTTGGAAATAATGTTATATCATCTAAGAGAAGGCAAAGAAAGTTCCCTCTCCAAGTCCACCTTCCTTATCTGATAAAGAAAACAGCTCCGACCTTCGGAGCTGTTTCTCTAGAGTTTTTCTCTAAAGTGTACTGTGTTATTGTCTTCTATAAAGATTGACATTTTTAGTGGTTACTCTTTTTCTTCCTGAGGAGGAGGAGACTCGTACCTAGAAGAAAGACCAGTCCCAAACCAAGAAGCCACAGTCCTAGGTTTTCTCCGACAATCGGAAGATGAGGTCTTGGTTTATTGACCAGTTTTCCTGCATCAATCACTCCGGATGCGTCCTCTCCTACGATTATCTCCCTTGGTGTTTCATCTAGGATATAACCGTCTGGGGCCTGAGTTTCAATAAAACGATAGCGCCCTGGTCCAGGCACACTTATGGTTACTCGGCCATCAGCATTAGACTGTAGATTTTCAGCCAATATATCCCAAGCTTGGGTTTCTGTATTGTAGGTTTCTACCTTAAATTTCGCACCTGCTAGTGGATTATCCTGCTCATCAACTTTCAGAAGTTGGAGTGCATTGTTCTGCACCTGTGGGCCCTCTACACGCTTATTCTCCAAAGTGCCGGCTTCGAAGATTGGGCGCTCACCCGCAGTTACTGTCACTTCTTTTGGTGTTGTATCAAGGACGTAGTTAGCGGGAGCTTGCGTTTCAATAAAGCGGTAACGTCCATCCTTTTCTACATCAAGCCTTACGAAACCATCTGCAGTAGAAGTCAAACCTGTAGCAAGCGTTTCCCAAGTCCCATTGTTGAGGAATTCTACCTTGAATACTGCACCTGCTAGCAGATTTCCACTCTCATCCACTTTTTTCAGCTGAATGATTGTTCTCATATGGTTTTCGATCTCACCAAAATAAACGGGATTGTCATTTGTTCCTACACCTCCGTCAACAATCGTTTTGACTTCGCTTATAGGATTTTCAGCCATTTCAAAACCTGGAGGTGCCTGAGTTTCGACGAAACGATAGTCTCCTGGTTCTCCCACAGCTGTATTAACTAGGCCTTCATTGTTAGAAGTTAAATTGTTAACATAGGTTTGCCATTGATTGGTCTGAGGGTTGCGTTTTTCAAGTCTAAAGACTGCACCGGCAACACCTTGATTATGTTGGTCAACTTTTTTCAGTTGAACGGGATAAACTGGAGTTGGTGGCAAGATTTCTGCACCTTGAAGATAACGATTGTAAATATTGACCGTCACATCATTATTCCCGATAAGACCCGGAATAGTTACCTTGTAAATCGGCTGTTGACCTTGTGCCGTTGTTTGTAAATCTCTTTCTACCTGAGCATTTCCTTCAAAGTTTCGGTTGTCAATCTCATAGTTGTACTCTGTGATCGTGTATTCACCGGGAAGAAGATTTGAAATTTTCTGATTCGTGCTCAAACCTGTCAAGTCTTCACGGTTAATCTTGATTGCTTCAAAGTTAGGGTCATCAGCTTTGGTAATCTCGATATAGAAGTTTGCTGGAACCTGATTCAGAGTCACCCCTTCAAAGTTCTTCGTCAAGTCAATGGAACCTAAAGGTTCATAGTAGTTGTCAAAACGGAAGACAATCTGACTGTTTTGACCTACGGTTACTGTTTGTGAAGTACTGCTTGTTTCGCCAGAATCGTCAGCATTAGTCGGGTTAAAGAGATCGACATAACGCCAGTGGGCAAGTCGATGATGATAGCCTGCAACATCTGTTCCTATCTCTGTAATCTTATAGTTCCCCTCTGGGATTCCGGAGAGGTTTACACCAGCTACAGCAGCATTATAATCAAGAGTTCTTTCAAAAAGACCAGCAGCATTTTCAGTAAATTCAAGGTCAGTAAGTGTCGCTGCATCATTGCCAGTAAAAGGTTGTTCTGCTGTTATTATAACTTTAAAAGTATTTGCAACGAGAGCCAAAGCTGCCGCGTCCAAGTCGTGGAAGACTTTCTGAACACGGAGCAATTCAGTTTCAGCTGCACGTGCATAGATATTGACAAAACTCACAACCCCTGTACCACCAGGTGGAACCGTAACGCGCTGCATCGTTGCTCCAGGAACATGAATATAATCAAAATCTGAAGGGTTACTTATCACATCGCCACCTGACTCCGTAACTGTGTAGGTGCCGGGTTGCAAGTTCAAAGGCTGACCATTTTCATCTTTAACATTAAGAGTAATTCTGCCGTTATCAGCTATGGCTTGCATAACCATACCTGGATCATTCAAATCAACCGTAGCCCTTCCAACCTCTTGTTGCAATAGACCGGTGCTTCGAACGACAAACTGAAGCGGTGCGATATCTAGTTCACCCGATTCAAGAACTTCTTGGAGCTCATTAAGACTGAGGTTCGTTCCATCCACATCTTGGAAGACAAATTCCTTCTGAATCTGGATCTGACCGTTATATTGAAGTTCAAATGTTCCGTTATTTCCTAGCTTATTTACAACGATATTATCGCCTGCAGCTCTGGTCGGATCTGGAGTAATAGTCTGTGTGCTCACCCAGGCATCGGAACCTGTCTCATTTTTCGTTTTGTTCACGACACGGTTACCGTCAATGTTCTGATAGAAAGGATTCGCAGTGCTTGGTTCAAAAGTCGCAAATGAATCATTTTCAACTGTTGGCGTTGACCAATCATTAGACCAAAACTGTGTTGGGACACTTTCTGGAGACTGAGTGAAGGCTTCTAAAAGACGGGGCTCATCTAAAGCTACATCAAATTTGACTTGTATCGGCGCTTCGTCCCCCGATATGATAACATTCCCATTGTTTTCGTTAACTGTACGCATCGGTAAGAGTTCGCTTGGAATCCCCCAATGTACAAACTGGTCAGCTTCCAGAAGTTTTCGTGTTCCCGTTTCTCCGATACCATAGTCTGTCTCCACGTTTACATCTGCCAGAGCTGTGCTTACGCTAAAGAAGAGACGGCTGATACTCTCTTGACTACCAGTTACTTCACTATTTATCATTGCCTCTTGGAAAGGATATACTTCCACCTTTAAAGCAGCGTTTCCAGGATTTGTTATCCCCACATAGTGCCCATAGTTGTCAGCGTAGTAAGTGAAACGGCCATTGCCAAAGCTATTAAGGATAGCAGTAACTTCAGGTCCTTCAGGAAGCAGAGCTACTCCAGTAGAGCCGCCTTGACCTCGGACATAGTCAGCCAAAGTTCGGTTGAAATCGCTTGGTCTACTTTGTGAAGGCGTAAAGCTTCCTTTATCTGCAAATCTGATACTCTTCAAAGCAGTAAAGCTCATGTAATCTCCGAGAACATCGGAGAAGTCAAGAGAGCCAGAACCTAGGTCGCCCTCGCTCCCTATATCAACGATAGGTTTATTACTTGATTCTTGAATGCTGCTCGTGATTTGTTGAAAGGCTGCTCGCAGCTCCTCAATATTGCTCGCCTCAAAAAAGTTATCCGCATAGGCTAGATCAGCTGGTGCTGCTAAACTTGCAGTTGTATTTGCAATATTTACCGTACTTGCAGGAACATTCCACTGGTAATTTCCAAAGCCAGCACGATACTGGGCTAAGAAGTTACCTGTAGCACCATTAGTAAAGTTGTTCAGCAGGGTTGTCATTGATGGCGCTGTTGCAGTTGGTCCTGGAAGATATGAAGAATTATTCCCTAAGAAGCTGTGACGAATGTTGGGAAGGATTTTGTCTGTATTGGTTGGAGTCGGATTTAGAGTCGCAGTGATAAGCTCCCTTTGTGATTCTGTTGGTTGAACGCCTGTAGAGATTGTGAAGAATCCAACACCAGCTTCCGGCTGTCCTTCATCGCCGGCAACATTCCCGCTTGGGAAATATGAATCAGAAACTGTCGTTTTTCTATAAGCTGCTGTCAGAGCTGTCATCACGGCAAGACCTTGCTCACCATAAGAACCATCACCATAAAATGGACCTTGACCTGGCGTTGCAACATTATCTATACGATTACCATTTGGACCCAGAACGACAGGGGTAGAAGAATCAAAAGCATAGTCTGGGCGCCCCATGGTCGGCTCACCGTCGGTGAGTAATATCATGTTGGGCCGGCGTGTAACTTCAGCTTCTTCTGGCAATACTTGCCCAGCAGCATCAGTTACAGGAACATTGACCTGTTTATCTGTAGCAGTTTCTAAGATACGCGCAGATTCACGAATCCCCCATTGTGTTGGCGTTGAACCTACTACTTGTATAGAGTTAGCAACAGGATTAGTGCCACCTTGTCCTGCTGAAGCATTAACATTAACCGCATCTCCACTAGAGCCTAAGGTAAAGAAGTTCCCACTGGCATTGGGAACATAACGTCCCAGTTCCAAAACCTTTTCGACACGGGCATAACCGCCCGAACGTCCTCCGTAAGCAACTACAGCTACACGGTTAAGCGGGTTCGCATCTTGTAAAATACCGATTGCTTCGTTCAAAGCATCCACTAACAGTGCAATACGTGAACGTCCTGCTCCTGGATCTATTTTGGTCATCGAACCAGAAACATCAATAGTAAAGACGGTGTCTGCGGGAATCTGATAACCTTCCCGTGTTGGCACACTTTGTGACAGGGATGAAAGTGTAACTTCAAAATCTGTTGGACCACCAAGCCGGTATACCGTTTTGTCTGTCCATACACGCCCATCATCTACCGTTGGAAGGGATGAAAAGACATTGGCTACATTATCTGTTGCAGGGTCAGCTGCCTTACTGCCTGGTACAACAGACCATGGATAAGTGGCTGTAGGCAATATAGAGTTCAAGCCTAAGCCACGTGTTCTAGGTGCAGTATTTCCTCCTGTGGATGATGCTGCCTTTGCTGTTTCAGCCTTGTCTTCAGCTTCTTTTTCCGCTGATTTTAAAGGTACTGTGAGAACCTGCTCACCCAAAGTGACCTGAATCTCACCATCTTTGATACTCTCTTTAACGATTTGTAATTTTAATGAGAAATTACCTGTACTTGCCTTCGTCAAACTCAGAGTGACTTTATTATCAGCAACCTTATAGGAGCTTTCGGGCAAATCAGAAAGAGTGTTCTCTTCCTCTGTAGGCACAGTATCAACACCAGACAAGGTGATTTCTGCTGTTTCAGCTTCTTTTCCTTGTCTTACTTCACCCTTCAGAAGGATAAATTCTGGTTTATCCGCATCATCTAACTCAGCCGCAGTTAAGTGGACTCTTGGTAAATGTTCGTCAAGGTCTAAGGTATCAGCTATAGCTCGAAGAGAGGAGGCAGGTAAAACTTGCATCACTAGTAAAGCCAACGCAGCTATATTCATTACTTTCAAAAGTAATTTACTCTTCATAAAACGGACTCCTTTATAGTTTCAATGTTCCAAGAATGTTTTTTACACATTCCTATCCTATTTTACGTTTTGCATAACTTAAGTTTAACATAAGTTTTATTTTTGTAAAATTCTTTTCTTTATTTATACATTCGATAAATGAAAGTAATTGTGAAATTTTTCTGTCTTTTTTAATTGTGAAAAACTGAAAATAGTGATTTACGTTTCACAGGATTTGTTATAATTAAAGCCATGTATAAATCATTAATTTACGAGTCCTTTGGTCAGCCCCATCAAGTTTTAAAATTCCAAGAAAGACAGCAGCCCAGCTTACAAGATCAAGAACTCCTTGTAAAGATGCTCTATGCACCTGTCAATCCTTCTGATCTCATCCCTATTACTGGTGCCTATGCGCATCGGATAAATTTACCTGCGTTTGCTGGTTATGAGGGGGTTGGTGTTGTTGTAGGAGTCGGTACAGGGCTGTCTGAGGAACTCATAGGTAAGCGTGTTTTACCTTTGGAGGGGGAAGGAACCTGGCAGACATTTGTCAAATGCCCCATGACTCATGCGTTTTTTGTCCCTGATCGCCTTGACTCTCTTTCTGCCAGCCAACTTTATATCAATCCGCTGACGGCTTGGATTCTGTGTACAGAAGTACTCGCATTAAGACCTGGACAAAAACTTGCTGTAAATGCTGCTGGTTCTTCCCTAGGTCAACTTTTTGCTCAACTTTCACAGATACTGGGATTCGACCTTATCGCCATTACACGACATCCTGAGAAACACAAAATTTTAAAAGAACGTGGTGCCTACGAACTACGTACAGACTTGATAGGTTTACAAGTCGATGCGGCCATTGATTGCGTTGGTGGGCAAGCGGGGACAGATTTGGCTGCTTGTGTCCGACAGGGTGGAAAGTTTCAAGCAGTTGGTCTTCTTTCAGGAAGACAGGTTGATTGGGGCAAATTAGCAAAACTTCCTATAGAGGCTGGTATTTTTCATCTGCGCCATTGGAATGCTCAGCTTAGTCCAGAAGAATGGCAAGACAGGATGAGGCTCTTAGCAAAGCTCGTCATGGATGGTCGCCTACTCATCAATCAAGACCTTGAGTTTGTAGCATTTGAACAGCTTATCAAAACCCTCGAGCAAACACATAAAAAGAAACTCCTTATTAAATTTACATAAAAACGCCCAAGGAATTAAGAAAAGTTGTCATCATCTTCCTCAAAAAGTCATCCTAACACACTCTCAAAAGAATTGTTGTGTAAATAACCTTCAATTCCTAGAAACATTCGCTAAATTTCAACTCAAAAAAGCCGCCTTGGGACAGCCTTTATAAACTTTATTATGATTTATTTTTTAACAATTACTGCCACAGAAATATAATAAACGCACAAAGGACTTGTGCGTTTATTTTCACTCTTTTACAAGAATTGTGCCATATGTTCAAGAACTTTTTCTTTTCCTAAAAGGGCAATGGTTTCAGGTAATTCTGGACCATGCATGCTACCAGAAGCAGCGATACGAATCGGCATCCAAAGATTTTTTCCTTTAACACCTGTTTCTTTTTGTGTTTCTTTGAAAAGTGGGAAGATGTTTTCGGCAGTAAAATCTTCCAATGCTGCGAGTTTTTCACGGAAAGTAGCCACTACGACTGGTGAAGTTTCTAAGTCCATCATTTGGCGGGCTTCGTCTGTGAGTTCTGGGAATTCTCCAAAGAAGAGGTCTGTTAACTCCAGAATTTCTTCGGCGTATTTCATTTGTGGTTTGTAAAGTTTAACCAGTTCTTCCGCACGTGCATCAAAGCGCCCAGCTGCTTCAAGGAAAGGTTTTGTCAATTCGTATACAGGTTCAAACTCTGCATGCTTGATGTATTCATTGTCCATCCACTCCAGTTTCTTTTGGTCAAAGGCTGCTGGAGATTTACTCAAACGTTTTTCATCAAAGAGTTTCACCAACTCCTGTGGGCTGAATTTTTCTTGCTCGCCCCCTGGGTTCCAGCCTAAGAGAGCGATAAAGTTGAAAATAGCCTCTGCCATGAAACCTTTGTTACGGTAATCTTCGATAAATTGAAGCGTGTTGGTATCACGTTTGGACAACTTTTTGCCTGTTTCAGAGTTAATAATCAATGTCATGTGACCAAAGACAGGTGCTTCCCATCCTAAAGCTTCATAAACCATCAACTGTTTCGGTGTATTCGCAATATGGTCATCTCCACGAATAACGTGTGAAATTTGCATGTCATGATCGTCTACTACGACAGCAAAGTTGTAAGTTGGGTAGCCATCGCGTTTTTGAATAACCCAGTCACCACCGATGTTCCCACCTTCAAACTCGATATCGCCTTTAACCATATCTGACCACTTGTAAACAGCGGTTTCATTTACAGAGAGGCGGACAACTGGTGTAATTCCTGCTGCTTTGCGTTCTGCAATATACGCTTCTTTCTCAGCTTCTGACATTCCCGCATACTCATTAACATAATGCGGCGCAATACCTGCTGCTTCTTGCGCTTCATGATCCGCTTCAAGCTCTTCAGGTGTTTTATAAGAATAGTAAGCTTTGCCTTCACTTAAAAGTTGATCAATATATTTTTGATACAGTTCCAAACGTTCTGACTGACGATAGTTTTCATGTGTTTCTGGGCTTTCATCCCAGTCAATCCCCAACCAACGCAAGTTTTCAAGTTGAGAACGTTCACCATCTTCTACATGACGCTCACGGTCAGTATCTTCAATGCGGATAAGGAAGTCACCACCATAGTGACGTGCAAAAAGATAGTTAAAAAGTGCAGTACGTGCATTACCGATGTGTAAGAGACCTGTTGGTGAGGGTGCATAACGCACACGAATATTATTAGACATAGTTTTCTCCTGTTCGTTTCAATCCCTTTTATTTTATCATATTCTGAGCAATGTTTCTAACAGTGAGTCATTATAAAATCATACTGTAATCAAAGAAACATTAGCTTCATTGACTCCGTGCTAATGCACATGTTAAAATAAAGATATGACTAAAATTACATATGGCAAAGCAAAAATCACGGACATTGATGATGTGATGCATATCGAGGAGACCTCTTTCCCAGAAAATGAGGTCCTCTCACGCGCTTCAATGTTAGAACGCATCCAAGTCATTCCTGAGCGATTCTTCGTTGCTCGAAATGAAGAAGGCAAGGTTGTCGGTATTCTTGTAGGACCAACTTCTGACAAGTGCTATCTGACAGACGATATGTTTGAGAAAACAGAAGCCAGTCGTCCAACAGACCGCTTTCAAATCATCGTCAGTCTCGCTGTAGATAGCGAATACCGTGATTTAGGTATCGCTACTTCATTACTGGATTTGATGAAGGAAGCTGCAGCCGAAGAAAGTCGTCAAGGCATCAGCCTTACTTGTGTCGAAAATCTCATTCCTTACTACGAACATTATGGATTTGTTTCCAAGGGGATTTCTGACTCACAGCTTGCGGGAGAAACCTGGTATAACATGGTTCTTCCACTATAAAATAAAAAGTGCTGCTTGTTGTTAAGCAGCGCTTTTCTTATCCATTAATTACTTCATCACTGTCCGTATAAACCATATCGTATAAATCAGCTACAGGTTTACATGTCAGTTTACCATAAGCTGCATTAAGCCCTTCTTTGAGCCCCGGATTAGCTTTTAGTGCTTCTTTATAGCCCTTGTTTGCTATAGCCAAACCATTTGCCAGTGTCGCATTGTTTAAGGCTGCTGTTGAAGTAACAGGCACAGCACCAGGCATGTTTCCTACACAATAGTGGATAACACCTTCTTCTTCAAAAACAGGGTTGTCATGATAAGTCACGTGAGAACTTTGACAAGTTCCACCTTGGTCAATCGCTACGTCAACAATGACAGCTCCTTTTTTCATCAGCGGCAAATGTTCACGACGAATAAGCTGTGGCGTTGCAGCCCCTGGGATAAGCGCAGCCCCAATCACTAAATCAGCCTTAGAAATCAACTCTTTTACTGCATGATCCGTACTGTAAACTGTGTTTACACGTCCTTCATATAGTTTATCCAGCTCTGTCAAAGCATCTAAGTTCACATCAACTGCTGTAACATTAGCATGCATTCCGACAGCCATAGCAACAGCATTACGTCCTACAACTCCTGCACCACCTAGAACAAGGACATTGGCAGGAAGAACTCCTGTTACACCCCCAAGCAAAATACCACGGCCGCCAAAAGGACGTTCCAGATACTTCGCACCTTCTTGAACGGACAAACGTCCAGCAATTTCAGACATTGGCTTAAGAGCTGGAAGTGCGCCGTTGCGATCACGAATTGTTTCATAGGCAATTGCAACAATTTTCTTATCCAAGACTGCCTTAGTCAAAGCTTTATCTGCTGCAAGATGGAAATAGGTATAAAATATTTGTCCCTCACGCATCAATGCGTATTCTGGCTCAAGCGGCTCTTTCACCTTAATAATCATGTCCGCAGTTGCATAAATCTCCTCTGCAGTCGGCAAGATTTTACAACCAACAGCTGTGTAGAGTTCATCCGGATATGAAGATCCCTCACCCGCTCCTTTTTGGATGTAAACATCATGTCCAGCAGCCACATAAGCAGCTGCAAACTCTGGTGCAAGTCCCACACGATATTCATGCTTCTTAATCTCTGTTGGAACACCTATTTTCATAAATTTATCCTCCATATAGATATATGCTCTGGGGGATATAGCCCCCTTTTTATTTGAAACCTTAGTTTAATAAAAGTAATTGTGTAACCACTTTCATAATTAGAATAACATTTATAAAGTTTTATTGCAACTATAAACTTATGAACATTTTTAGAGTTCCAAACAAAAAAAGAAGTCCGTAAACTTCAGTTAAAATCAATGATTCGGGCACCTTCTTTAAAATTTTCGTGCAGTAAAGAACGGATGCTGAGTTTAATAATCGCCATATTTGGCGCATTTTCATGAAGATTAAGTATATTACTTTCATGTTTGACAAGTTCTTTTGCAGCTATTCCCTGTACGATTTCTGCATGAACTTGGTTGGAAGACAGACGCTCACCTTTTTCCAAGCTATCAAACCAAGTTGTAAAGGAAACCTGAGGATTTTCTTTTATATCCTGAACCTTGTGGGCTTTCTTATCAGCCACCATATACCAGACATTTTCTTCATGAACAGATTGAACAAAGCTCATAATCGTCGTTGCTTGTCGCCCTTCTGATGTCTGACAGCTTAAAGCAAGGTAACCTGGTAAGGCCCCCAGAATACGGCGTACTTCTCCGCCTTCACCCTGGGAGCCAACGGTAGTTGCCTTTTTGTTACTTTTTAAAACAGTCAATAGAACCAAAGGCAAGGTCAACACACCATAAGAAACAAGCAGGGCAAAAGCAAAAATTAAACTTTTATTTTCTAAGAAGTCCGAGCTCACAATGGCTATCAGAACAAGTGCCGCGAATAGATAAATGAAAAAAAGTTGTGCAAAGCGTTTAAAATACATATATCTTCCTTATTTTTCTTCCTTCAAATTATCACTTGCTTATTTAGAGTCAACCAGATCGGCAAAAATCATACGTCCTGCACTCGTTTGTAAAACTTTCGCTACCTCAACTAATACTTTCTTATCAATCATCTTAGCAGTATCTTCAATGACAATCATTGTCCCATCAGGAAGATAAGCCACGCCTTGTTGGCGTTCTGATCCTTCACGAATGATAGTCACTTCAACTTGTTCTCCTACAATAAGCTGTGTTTTTACTGCATTTGCTAGATCATTAATATTAAGGACAACTACACCTTGAATTTCTGCAACTTTATTGAGGTTAAAATCATTTGTGACTAGCTTTGCACCAATCTCGCTTGCATAACGCAATAACTTTGTATCAACCTCACGAACATCCTCGTAGTCTTTAGTAGAAATTTCAACATTGTCAAATTCTTTTAATGAATTAACCAGATCCAACCCGCGGCGCCCTTTAGCACGTTTAAGTGGATCAGCGCTATCTGAAATCAATTGTAATTCTAACAAAACAAAGTTAGGAACGATGACCTTATCGCTAATAAATCCCGTTTTAAGCACATCTAAAATTCGCCCATCAATGACTGAACTTGTATCCAGAAGCATCGAAGAACGAGAGGTTTGCTCTTTATCAGCCTCAGCGGACTTATCTGCTGGGGCTGTTTCTTTTCTTCTACGAAATACAATTTTAAAGATTTCGTCTCCCCGCTTATCAAAGACGGTGTAGCCCAGATAAAGTAAGCCAACAATCAAAACAAATGAAATAATGTTGCTCAGTACAGGTACCCCTAATAAAGACAAGGGGATTGTCAGTAGAACACCAACCATCAAACCTAAGATGGCACCAATAAAATTAAATACCATTTTTGAGAGATTAACTCTGGTTATTTTTTGATCTAACCTTTTCAAAGCCCTCATCAAGAAATTGGACATAAAAAATGAAAAAATAACAAAAATAATTGCTCCAATTAACCCATTTACAATTTCTTGATTAAAAGCATTGGCATCTTGACCAAAGAGATGCCAAACCCATGGAAGGATCGTGATGCCTATGGAGGCGCCCACAATACCCATCAGAATATGAATTATCCAACGACGCATAAGACTTCCTTTCTATTCTCTAGCCTTAATTTTTGATAAATATAAAGTTCTGTGTCAATTATATCACACATCATGATAAGATACTTGTTTATCTCTTTATGTAGTTAAAACTTTATAAAAAAGATCAAGTACAGTCCGAAAACCCCAAGAGTATTTAAGAAAACAAAAAATGCTAATTTTTACAATTAACATTTCAGACTGTAGACAAATAACCTCAAAATTTGAGGCTACTGAAAAACGACAAGATAATAAAATCTTATCGTTTTAGACTGTCGAATCTATTTCTTGACTTAATGACATTGTATCATCCTTAGGTCCTTTTTGTACTTATTTCTTATTTAGAAAATCTTTAATTAGTCCTGAAACTGATACAATCAGAATAACAACCAATAAAATATTTATGAGTAATTTACCAAAGCTTTCAACCCCAGTAAAAAATATAAAAACTAGTCCAACTATAGCTAAAGTTGTCATTGCTATTTGATATTTGGTTTCTTTCATTGCCATCCCACTCCCCATACAATAGCATCGCTTCCTACTACAGGGATAAATTGAGGGGAAGAATTAAATACAATTCCTCCAGGAATAAATTTTCCTACTGATAATCCTAAAATACCTAGCGCGGCTTGAACAGCTTTAGCAGGAACATAAACACCGGCTATAACTAATCCAGCACTGGCTGCATATTGAGTCTGTGCTTTATTTATACCAATACGAAGTCCCCACCAATAAACATGTAAATAAGTAGAACCATCATGATATTTCCCCATGGTCGATACTTGAATCTCTTTAGCTGTTTTTTCATCATTTGCAACAACTACAGAGTCCTCATTTTGAACTGTGTTTTCTTTAGGAGTAGAAGCAATGATTTTTTTCAACGATACATTACTTGTGTCAACCCTTTTATTTAAAGCAGAAATTTCTTCTTCTGAAGCGTTGTTCGGGATTTTTGATTTATCAATTTCAAATTTTCCAGTTTTCTCATTCAAGCTTACAGCATTATCAAAACGATTAATAAACTCATCGTTCACTTTCCCAGCTTCCACTGATTTCACAGGTTCACTTTTTTCATCACTGACAGTATCCAAAGCTACTAATTTTTGGCTGTGTGGAGTATTCCTTAACTTGGGGGTTATAAATGCTTTCTTGATAATTTTGAGCAGTTGTATGTACATAAGCACCACTGCTAAGAAGTAACAACATTACACATGATAGTGTAATTTTAAATTTTTTCTTTTCCATAAAACTTTCTACTAGAAGTCTTTGTAATTAATCTGACAATGACAGCATTGCTAATTCCAGAAAATTCAAATTAATTAAAATAACCAAATGCACAATTCGACTATAGACAAAGTTGATTTGGCTTTGTTTATAGCCAGACCAAAAAATGATAAAACTTTGACTTAATTATAATAAGACTTTCTCAACCACTCTTACATTAGGCTATAAGTTTACTTAAAATAAAAACTACAGAGGTAGGGCAGAACCCATGAAAGCCGTTCCTAGTATTTGGCTGTCTCTAAGATACGGAGTAATGTTTTTATTAAATGACTTGACTTCTGGACTTTGTGTTTTGCCAACAAATGTGATTTGAAGACGTCTCAATACATTAGATATAGGAGTGCCCTTTTCCATTAAGTTTATTGCAATAGAAACTTTTTCTTTTTCGAAATTAGTGCTATTAGTATTTCCAAGAATTCTTTTTAAATCCTTTAAAATTTCATCTTCCAAAATTTCTATTGTTTTTTTAACATTAATCCCCCCTTATCCATAGTTTTGAACTGCTTACATTGTATCGATTTGTAAGCGCTTTTTCAAGAGTGTGGTGAATGACAAAACATGACAAATTAGAATTTTTTATCTGCAGTTATTAAAAAAATTATGTTTTACTATTTTCTGGATATTTGTGTCATTCTGCTTAACATAAGCAACTTTATGAAGACTCTCCTTTTATTTTATCTAAGTAGTAGTTAAAATAAGTCTTTTGAATGGTGACTAAGGCCGAAACTTTATAAGTATTCCCGCTCTTCAATGGAGTTGGGGCACTGTCAATTTGGTGGATTGTTCCGGTTAGAATTTCTATTTTTGGAAGGATCTGTTGAATCGTAAAACGAACCTTTTAACCTGGCTTAATCCCAGAAATTTGACTGCTTGAATATAGGAAAAGAGATAGACTGGAGTCTTGTTTTTAAGATTGAGAAAAGAAAAATTCCGATTAAAATCAGTTTATTTTCACTACACAAGAAACAGCCTCAAAATTTGAGGCTGTTTGTCTGCAGTCTAATATTTTATTCTTCTCATTGAGATAGTTCTTTTAACCAAATACTTTTTTCAAACATTCAGACAGAGTTGTCACACCAACGACTTTTAAATTTTCTGGAATATCCACACCTGCTAGGCTATTCTTAGGTGCATAGACCTTTTGAAATCCCAATTTACTTGCCTCATTAAGTCGCTGCTCCATGCGTGTCACACGCCGTATCTCACCAGTCAAACCTATTTCTCCGATGAAACATTCACGCGCATCTGTCGGCGCTTCTTTATAGCTTGAAGCGATAGCTACTGCAACTGCCAAGTCAATTGCTGGTTCATCCAGTTTTACACCACCTGCTGATTTCAAATAAGCATCTTGCTGCTGCAAAAGAAAGCCTGCACGTTTTTCAAGTACGGCCATAATCAAGCTCACGCGGTTAAAGTCTAAACCAGAAGTTGTCCGTTTGGCATTACCAAACATGGTTGGTGTAGTTAGCGCTTGAATTTCAACTAGGATTGGACGTGTTCCCTCCAAAGCACAGACGATAGCAGAGCCTGTAGAGCCTTCTAAACGTTCTTCTAGGAAAACCTCACTCGGATTTATCACTTCAACTAAGCCACTGCCCTGCATCTCAAAGATACCTATTTCATTGGTAGAACCAAAGCGATTTTTGACTGCTCGCAATATGCGAAACGTATTTTGACGTTCCCCTTCAAAATAGAGCACGGTATCTACCATATGCTCCAGCATACGTGGTCCTGCAAGCTGTCCTTCCTTTGTCACATGTCCTACGATAAAGGTCGCAATGTCATTAGTTTTTGCCAACTGCATAAGTTCTCCGGTCACTTCACGGACCTGACTTACGGAACCTTGTGTACTTTGAATTTCTGGTGTCATGATGGTTTGAATCGAGTCAACAATCAAAAAGTTTGGCTGCAAGCGCTCAACCTCGTTTCGGATACTTTGCATGTTGGTTTCTGCATACAGGTAAAAATCAGTGTCAATATCACCTAAGCGCTCTGCACGCAGCTTAATCTGCTGGGCAGACTCTTCACCACTAACATAGAGCACTCTTCCCCGAGAAGCAAGTTGCGTTGATACTTGGAGTAGAAGTGTGGACTTACCAATCCCGGGATCACCCCCAATAAGTACAAGACTGCCGGGAACAACGCCACCACCGAGCACTCTATTAAACTCCTCTAGGTCTGTCTCAACGCGTGGTGTGTCAAAAAGTTCAACTTGATCTAACTTCATGGGTTTTGAGCGTTCACCTGTAAGGCTAATGCGCTGATTTTTAACTTCCTGCACCTCAACTTCTTCAACAAAAGACCCCCACGCCCCACAGTTTGGGCAGCGACCAAGTTTTTTTACAGATTTATAGCCACATTCTTGACAGAGAAATGTTGATTTTTTCTTTGCTATTTTAATGTCCTCACTTCTATTTTTATAGACTTTTATTCGTATTTTTGGTAAAATTATTAGTGCTTGATGATGCAGCCCATTCGTAAAGCAACAAGTCAGCCGCTGTAGCTCAGTCGGTAGAGTTAGAAGCACAGCTTCTAATCGGCAGATAAAGATTTGCTTAGCAAATCCTCCCCTGTTGCTCTCCGAGTGGGCAAAAGCAACAAGTTAGCCGCTGTAGCTCAGTCGGTAGAGCAACACCATGGTAAGGTGGAGGTCGATGGTTCGATTCCATTCAGTGGCATTATATATACTAGTTCAATCCTTATGGTTGAGCTTTTTATTTTAACTTTGTGCCGAATTTGTGTCTAATTTCTTTACTTTATGATACATACATTTTAACAAAGAACAACAAAAATAGCTTAAACTATTGTTCAAGCTTCAGACCGTAGGCAAACAGCCTCAAAATCTGAGGCTGTTTTCTTGTATTCATAATGAAAAGTAATTTCAACTGTAATTCTCTCTTTTTTAGACCAAAAAGCAAGCTTTCTTGCTCCCTATTTTTTAGCACTTTCGCCAGTTTCTTCATATTCATGCTCGCAAAAGTCAGGGCTAGCTTTTTCTCCATCTGCCCCAGCCCAATTTCATTGGTATATCTCAAACCATGATATTCCTTCCCTGTGCCAAAGATCCGCTCGATGGTCTCTCTGCGCAAGAGATAGATGCTCTTAAAGAAGCCTAAACGCCTAATCTGCTCAACCCCATCCAAATCATCCTGCCAAATATGCCGTGTGATAAGCTTGGTTTTATTGGCAGATTGGGTACAATCTGACAAGAGCGGACAAGACTGACAAATTTTCGCATTACTCTTATACTCATGATAGCCTAATTTATTAGTTGTAGAATAGTTTAGCCACTGACCTTGGGGGCAAGTATAGCCATCAAACTCACGGTCATATTTAAAATCTTTCTTCCTCAGCCCTGCTTTCTTGCCTTTGGGACGAGTATAAGGAAAAACAGGTGTAATCCCCTGTGTAATCAAGAGATATGCAAGGGCTGGCGTTTTATAACCAGCATCCATCACCATCATTTCTATCTGATATTTTGCTTCTAAAACATCAAAAAGTGACTTGAAAGCTCTTGAATCATGTTCATTACCTGGGTACACAGTAAAACCCAAAACTCAGCTATTTTTATCACAAGCAACCTGTGCATTGTAGGCAAAAACGTGTTTGTGCTCTCCTTTTCTAAACCAGCCAGCTTCCGGGTCTGTTTTAGAGACTTTAATATTTTTAAGCTCAGTGTCGCTTCTTTCTAAGGGCTCTTTTTCGTGACGTTCACGCTCCATTTTGATTTCGGATTTGAGGGTGTCTGCGTAAAAGAGGGCTTCATTTGCGACTTCTTGGTTTTCATACTTATGGCTATTGGCATGGGCATTGATGTGGGTACCGTCTATGAAAACTACAGATTCATCCACTAATTCTGCCTGTCTCGCCTGTTCTAAAATACCATAGAAAATTTGTTCAAAAAGATCCGTATCTTTGAACCTGCGGGAATAAGATTGCCAAAGGTTGAAAAATGGGGGACATCATCTTCTAAGCTCAAGCCTAAAAACCAACGGTAAGCATTATTAACCTGAATCTGCTTGATGGTCTGGCGCATGGAACGTATGCCTTCAAGATATTGTAAAAGAGGCAATTTAATAAGTAGGACGGGGTCTAGAGATGGTCGACCACTGTCATCGCTATAAAGCGGCGCAACCAAATCATAAATGAAATCAAAATCAATGTCGCGTAGATAATGGTCTTGCGGGACCAGCTCGTCTAAAGTGTAGAAGCCGTATTGATTGCGGGGGAAGTCTTTGTTTTGTTTTTTGAACATAAGCAGCTCCTGTATCCGTTTTCTTTTAGTCCATTATAGCATTGAAGAAACAAAAAAGACAAGGTCTCTTGACTTTGTCTACAGTCTGAGACAGTTTCCTGTCTCTTTTGTTCTTGTTTTTTCGCAAGTGTCCCAAGCTCAAAAAAGCTCCGCTAGCAATTTCATTGAGAGTATTTCATGCTTGATTTCATGGAGATTTTTTACTTATTTTTATTGATTAGTTTTTTTATAAAATAGACAACAAAAACAATAAGGGCTATAAATGTAATAAAAACTATACTCATCATAGTCATATTGTACCTCCTTTCATATTAACAATTTGTAATTGTGATTTATTATTTGTAATTACAAGTTTGTTAGAACTATTGATAGTGGCACGTACCCATCCTGTCCAAGATAGAACATCCCAAATTGGAGTTGTTGCTTCAAAATGAGCCGTTGCTCGTTTGCTATTCTCAACTCTTAGACTAGATGACTTGATAGCGATACCAATAATCGTGTAATTTAAATTGTTGGCTGATGTTATTTTATTGTTTTTCACGTTTATATAAAATGTTACGTGCCAATTTAAACCCCAAGCGCTAACTTTATGTGAACCGTTTGATATACGTAATAAAGGATTTGATGCAGTTTCAACCTTGAAATTTGTTACATTTCCTTGGTCATCTACGATAGTTTTTGTATCTCCATTGAGTGATAAGTTTGACAAATCAAATTCTGCGGAAACACTAGAAGGTTTCTGGATAGCAGATACATTATATTGATCATTGTCATCAGCAAAAGCTACTGTTGAAGGTGCAATAGCTCCAGACAACATTGATAACATTGCACTTGAGAGAATGATTTTTTCTTTAATTTTTTCATAATAAATCTTAAAATTCCTTTTATTATAGTTAACTATCATATTTCGACAGTATTTTCCATGAATGCTTGACGACGCTTTCCCAATGTTAGAATAGCACTTTCATCCATGTATTACAACATTTTTTAAGATGGAAAAATACCATAATTTGAAATTTATTATCATGGTTTTATTTCCCAACTTCCACAGTTATTTCGACTTTAAAAACTGTAGACTCTCTATTTTAGAACGCTAAAAGTATATATAATGCCTCAGATTTCTGTTGCATAACATTTATTATCTTATATAAATGTATATATTATAAATCCATTAGCACTTTATTTTTATAAAAAGGGCTAAGCCTTGTATAGCCATCTGCCAAATAAAAGATAAAGCCCGTATACAAACCCTATGTGAGCTTGGTACCATTCGATTTAGAACGATTTTACTGTGGTTTTCATGACTTTAAAGATATTCCTCATTTCATGCAAAACTCTCACTTTCTCTTTTAGAGTAATCTTAGGTGTTTCTTCTACTCAGACTTACAAATTGTTTGCCACTTCTCCGATAATTTATCCCTCGCAAAAAATAAGAAACTGAGGCAAAAACCGAAAAAAAAATGCTCTATTCGGCATCTCTCTATGCCGTCTGGAGCATTTTTTCTTTCTAGATTTCAGATAGGTTTGAGCATTTATCTAAGGTAGCGGAGCAAAGACAAGACGACTGCTAGAGTCACTAGCACAACAATAACGGTATAAAAAATTGGTCTACGATTAACTTCAGGCTCGTGCTGCTCAAGTCTTGCCTTATCAATTCGTTCTTCGATATCTTTATCAAGCAATTCATTTTTACGAGTCATTTAGTAACCTCCTAATATCTGATGATAATCCTCTGGCGTTGACTGTCCAGCATCGGAACGTTGTTTTGTAACTGCGCGTGGCAAATCTTGACACTGCCGTAAAAAGTCAACCATTTGTTCAGGCTCTTGCGCTTTAAAAATATGATCTGCTGACATAAACTGCCGTTGATGAACGGTATTATCAAATCCTAAAATGAGAAGATCTGACTCATAGGCACGACGACTGGCTGATAAAATCTCTCCCCCATGATTGATGTCAAGGTAGACATCACATGCTTCAAAGAGCTGGTCAACCATTTTCTGAGAAACGTTTGGGTAGAGGGTCACTTGCTGAAAACTCTCATAATCAATGAGGTGTTGAGACATTTCTGTCAATGCTGCAATATGAATATGATAATCCTGCAAGTTTCGGAGCAAATTATCCAATCCCTCAATCTGGTCCGAATTTGTTAAAATCAGAGCTTGCTTACGATTGTGATTTGTACGTATGTTGGGATAAATATATCCAAGATATGCAATTTTCTCCGCTTCCTCTGCACTTGCCAAACGAAGTAATTTCTCATAAACTGTTTTTTGTTGGACAACTACACGTTTAGTCCGCCCAGCATTTCCTTCAAGGATGAGTTTCATATTTCCTGGAATAGCCTCACCTACATCCTCCTGCCAAAATAAGGTATCCACTCCTTCACCTTGATAATAATAGGAAGCTAAAAACGGTAATCCGAGTGAATTATACCAAATATTTGAGAGGTTATACCCTGCCTCTGCCAGATAAAACAGGATAAAATCCACCAGTCTTGTAAAATGATAGTCTTTGCCTTGCCAACTCAGTAGAACATCCCCTGTTACAAGATTATGACTGATCACCTCATGCCCTTGTTTCGTAAAATATTTTTTGAGAACAACTTGCTGATTTCCATCAAAGTAAGTCTTTGCAAAGCACCAGCCGTATTGGTTGTAGTGGTCGGTTACATACACCTTTCCATCCAAAGTCAACCAATCTACCTGCTTTATCAGACGTAAGTAGAGTGGCATATGATAATGAATGGTCGCTTTCTTAACGCCGTAACTCCATACCTCACCTTCTGTATTATTTCCTGTAATTTGCCAGCCTTCAGGAACAGTGAGTTGGTTAAAGTAAAGAGCTTTACCAGTATCAGAAGTAGCATTACAAAAATAGCGATAAGGGGAAGTGATGTCCTCAGGCAGATTGCCTTCGTCATTAAGAACGATTGTCTCACCCATGATTCCCGCTGCTTGCAGAGAATAATGTAAATCCAAGGCTTCTTGGTTCAACCAGTCATATATTCTAATCATATAAAACCTCCTTGATAAAGTCTTGCCACTGTTTAGCTACTTCGTGTGCCAAAAAAGCCTGTGCTTTTTGGTAAGAATGGGCATGTGCCTTATCTGCATCCATTGTTTGAAAGTATTGAACAATAGCATCAGCAAAAACTTGTGCCATATGCTGGCTATTATCAGGTTCTTGGCGTTCTAAGAGCAGACCATTCTCCCCATGACGGATAAAGGTCTGGTTGCCATAAGGTACATCTAAACCAATCAAAGGCAGACCCGAACCTACTGCTTCAAGAAGAGTTAAACCAAATCCTTCACTGGTGGAGGCCGTCAAGTATAAAGCATAATCTTTATAGATTTCTGTCAAGTTCTGATGACCTTTCAGCTGAACATAGTCCTGAGCATGAGCATCAGAAATAAGCTTTGTGAGTTTATTGCGTTCTCCTCCTTCACCATAGATGTCAAATGTCAACTGTGGCAAAGATTTTTTCGCCAAAATAACGGCTTGTAAAAGCCAATCAATATGCTTTTCTGAAGCCAAACGTGAACTTGTCATCATGCGATAAGGCACACGCTGACTTTCTGGGTAGCGTAACTTATCCAAGCTCCCTACAGGGATAGCATAAATTTTTGGTCGGTGAGTTGTATAATGTTGGAACTGCTCATCCAAGAGTTCCTTTTGGACTTGGGTTGAGGCGATGAAGGCATCGACTTTATCAGCATTTGTAAACTGATATTCGTAATAATTATTCCACAGAATATTATCCTCTTCATCTGCTTTTGCATTGTAATGCTCTGCATGGATAACCACAGCTAGAGCAGCCTGCCCCTTATGGTCAAATACAGCCTGTCCAATACCTGTTGCACGATCAAGTAAAATCATATCTTGTCTTGTTAACGCCAAACAGTCTAACAAATATCCTACTAACTCTTCCTTGCCATAGCACCACTTGTTTTTAAACTTGAAGATGCTCATCTCAGGCTCACAATATTCTTCATAGGCGACATTCCCATCCTCATTGAAAAAGGAGCGCTGAATGAGTTGCAGTTTTTGATCTTTGGGCATGTAATATTCCGTAAAAATCTTTACATAACTATAGTAATCCTTACGTACTAAATTACCTTTTGATACGTATTCTACACGTTGAACATAGTTATCCTCAGGCCCGCATAGGGAAACGTTAGCGTAGAAATCCTCGTTAAAGTGATAACGCCATAAATTTCCAGCTTTATCAATAGACTGAACAGGTAGAGTGAAACTGTTCTCAAGTTCTGATAGGGGATAACTTGTTGGAGCAATTTTAATATCTGTAAAATAGCTGTATAGCCAAATAATCTCGTCATCACTAAAGCCGATATTTGCAGTCAAATGTTCCAAATTTTCATGTTGAAACATGTCTGTAAAGATGAATTTGGCAGGAATCCCCAAGTCGCGAAACACACTCGCGCGGTAAGCTTGGGCATACTCAACTCCACTACTTGCCCAGCCTATTCCTAAATTAATGTTATAAATTGTCATCTTAAACTTCCTTATACAAAATAAATTGAATAGCCCGTATTGCCATCACTTTCGATGGTACTTAACATAACATTTCGTAGCACTGTTTCTTTCACAGCTTGACACATGCGGTCATATGATCGCAGAGATTCTTGATAATACTCTGTCATGGTACTCCTTTGGGCTGCTTGTCGCAGCGATACAAAATTTTTCAGCTGCTGCAAATTGTCCACCTGCTCCAACCAGCAAGTGTCAATAGCATGTAAAATCGAAAGGCGTAAAAATTCAGCTTTTTTCTCCTCAGTCTGTAATCTTTCAGCTTTTCGACTCATCTCTGAGTAATACAGACTTTTTAGATAACGCTTCACAGCTACCTGATTGTCAATAGAAACAGGCAGTGAAGCTTCCTGAAATTGATAGCTAAAATTATCTAAAATATAGCGGCGTAAGGAGCGTTCTGTTAGACCAGAATTTGATGCCAAATACTGTGAAATCACTTCGTCCACAATATGGTCAACTTTTTGAGATAAGTTTTTCTCGTCATAAATCAACTCATCACGTAATGCATAGATTTTTTGACGTTGAACACGTAAACTTTCATCAAATTTAATGGTCGATTGACGTGCCAAAACTGAACGGTCTTCACTCTTTGCTTGCGCTTGCTTTAAGATACGTTGATGTCTTCTCTGATGCAAAGGCTGCCCATAGTCGCTGCGTTGGTGATGATTATTTTTTTCAAAATATCGTGTTGCCCATTTGCCACCGTATTGCTGTACTAGCTCATCCTCTAGCGAAACGAAAAATTGACTCAAGCCAGGATCACCCTGGCGCCCTGCACGCCCTCGCAACTGCCAATCAATACGACTGTTAGGCATCCGTTCTGTACCAATAACGGCCAAGCCCCCAAGTTCCGCAACGCCTTCACCCAGCTTGATATCTGTTCCACGACCGGCTAGGGATGTGGCAATTGTCACTGTTCCTTTTTGCCCCGCTTCTTTAATAATCAGGGCTTCTTTAGCAACATTTTTCGCTGTCAAGACACTATGAACAATACCTTCTTGCAATAGCATGCGGGAATAGATTTCAGCAATATCCACTGTACCAGAAATCAAAAGAACGGGCTGCCCTTTAGCATGCAGCTTTTTTACATATGTCAAAGTCGCTGCCAGTTTCTCAGGTAAAGTCACATAAATCTGATCTGGAAAGTCTTGACGAATCACGGGCTTATGAGTTGGGATAACGATGACAGATACACGATAAGTGCTGATAAGTTCATCTTCTGCAATTTTTCCTGTTCCTGTCATTCCAGATAACTTGGGAAACATATTAAATAAACTTTGATAAGTCACTGAAGCTACTGAACGAGAGTCTTTTGTTTTCTTGACCCCCTCTTTAGTCTCAATTGCTTGATGAATCCCCGACTGAAGACGAGTCCCTTCTAAGATGCGCCCTGTACGGTTATCCAAAAGTTTGACCTCATTATCCACCACAACATAATCCACATCTTTTTTATATAAATGGTGAGCGCGAAGCGCTAGATTAATGTGCCTGTTCAATTCAAAATAGCTACTGTCATAGAGATTTGGGATATTAAAATAGTTTTCTGCATAATGTCCACCCTTAACTGTCAAATAAACAGCCTTATCTTCTCTGTTAAAATGATATTCTTCCTCTTCATGCAATGTCAGCACAAACTGGTTGCACACATCATAGAGATTAGATTGAACGCGCGGAACTCCTGAGATAATCAAAGGTGTCTGAGCACTGTCGAGCAATACCGCATCTGCCTCATCCACAATAACATAATGGAAGGGTCTGAGAAACTTACCTTTTTTATCGCCTGCAAGATTATCAGCGAGATAGTCGAAGCCCAGTGCTGTACTGGTTGTATAAGTAATATCTGATGCATAAATTTCTCTTTTTCGTTTGGCATCAACCTCTTCGTCTTCTTCATAAACACCTACACCTACCTTCAAGTCCATGAATGAAAAGACTGGCGACATCTCCATTGCATCTCGTTTAGCGAGATAGTCATTTGTCGTAACGAGTATGGCTCCCTTCTCTTCCAAAGCATTAAGATAAAGAGGTAAAGTCGCCGTTAGAGTTTTACCCTCACCCGTTTTCATCTCAATGATATAGCCAAAATGCAAGGCCAAGCCGCCTAGAACTTGAACATCATATGGAAAGAGACCCAAAATTCTTTTGTCTGCCTCGCGCATTGCTGCGAAAGCCTCCACAAGTATATGATCCAACGTTTCTCCAGATTGTAAACGCTCTTTAAATTCAGCTGTTTTTGCTGACAATTCAGCATCAGTCAAGGCACTCATCTCATCAGCTCGGGCATTAATTTTTTTCAAAATACGGCGAAGTCGGCGAAGTTTTAGGGCATTCATTACCCCTCTTCTTTCTTTTGGCGACATAGTCACTCCTCTTCTATATTTCTGATAAGAGGGGCTACAAGGGCGAGCTCCTCTGGTAATTTATCTGATAAATAGCCTCTTGTCTTCATCGCATAGCTTGTAACGTTATGCTGCGGCTCTGTCAAAAACAAGCTAAGATGATCAAAAGTCAAATCGCTGCATCCCGCACTGAACAAAGAAATATGATAAGTAAATGTTTCCTCTGGACAAGTGAACTGTCCCACTTTCTCACGTTGGATATAAGACCAGATGACTTCATTTTGTCGATTGTAAAAATCAACTTGGAGATAGGCTCTATCAGCCGGGACCGTTTCAAAGGCAGCAGACAGTTCGTAAGCACGATTGGGGATCAGGAGAGGAAGCTCTGGCGAGCGACGATCCCCTTGATAGTTGGTCCGTGAGTCAAATTTCAGCAAAGGTTTTCCAGAAGCCAGAAGAGGATTGTGGTAATGAAGTGTTTTTCCTGCTATCTGTAGTTGAGTTCCGTAAAGGTAAACATGGCCCTTATGGACTTCTGTCCATGTGATTGTTTTTACTAATTGTTTCGTCATCTCCCCCTCCTTTCATACCCCTCCCCAAGAAGATCAACATATTGTTTCATAAACCACTTCTTGATGGAGTGACTATTGTCATTGTGACGTCCCTCATAGCCTTTAGCATAAATATGGACATTCCTTTGGGAAAGGTGATTGATAAGCCTTTCAGTCGCTGAACGGTCATAGTCATCTTGCTCCATATAAGCAATTGCAAAATGTGTATCGGAAAAATCAGAAGTTGTAAACTTCTCCCAAAATTTCTTGTTAAGATTGTCAATATTTGCAGGTGAAGTGCCACCCGTTGCGTTCAAAAGGACATCAGCACTGGTTTCAAACTCATCGGGACGGAGCAGTTTCATTCCTTTAACCGTATCACCAAGATTAGTAAAAGGTTTGCCAACAACAACTGCGTAGGGATTAAAATGAGCAGCATAGTACAGGGCACCGTAAGTTCCCATTGATAAGCCTGAAAGAATCAAATCAGAGGGCGAAAAACCTAGATAGTCCAAAGCCTCTTGAATAGCAGCCACAATTGTTTGCTCAAGCTCAGGTGTACCAATGTAGAAACCGCCTCCTTCAAGACGTGGATCACCTATCAACATAAACGGTGTCTTGAGAGATTTCATGATACCATAACCCTCGAAACCTTCTGCCGATCTATATCCTGAAAAATAAACAGTCAGTGGTGGCTTCATATCCCCAGGATTGAAGTAAGTAATAACCTCTTGACGCTTACCATCACTGTGACGTTCCCCACCCAAAACAAAGCGACCCAGGCCAATACGTGAATAGCGCCAATGCAGAGGGCCAAAAGTAACCTCTCCTTCCCCCTTTGCATAGATCGAAACTGTATAAAAACTTATTTTTTCGTTCTCTACAGGAATAACGTAGGGTTCTTGCATGTCGGCTTCTGTCAATATTATCGGTGCCTGCAAGTCATATAAACTCCCCGCACGAATCGGAAAGATACGAAGTTGTAGGTCACAAGTACCTGATTTTTTGACATATTCTTGCCAAATTTCTAAGGCAACGGGGAAGGTACTGAGATTGTAGCGGAAGGTAAACAGCTGCTCAAAATTCTCACCAAAGTAACCTGAGGCTGTCATACCTACATGTCCATCGAAGTGGATATTTCCTTGAAAATTTGGATTCACATCTATATCAGGAATTTTTAACTTGGCACCATATTGGCTGTCAAACAGAACCTGTGAGAGATACTTTATTTTTTGCGAAATGTCGCCATCAATCGGTAATTCACGCAAGCATTTTCTGCGAAATATCCCCGTTGGACTCATGTCTCTTATGAAAAGCCCTTTATCATGATACAAACCATAAGCCTCAATCGTAGAATCCAGTGGTTCAAGAAGCGACTCATCAATAGTTTCTGTGAGGAGAATGGCGTTAAAACGAATACGGATTTTTGGCTCACCCCTCTCCTCCGATGCTACCATTATTTTAGCACGTTCAGCTTGTTTAAGTGCTTCTAAAAAGGAAACAATCTCATTTGGGCGACAAAAATGCCACTGCATGTCTTGAGGTAAAGCATCAACTTGCTCCGCCCAATTATTGTTACCAATCTGTAAGACTGTAATCATCTTTTCACTCCTTTTCTAGCAATGATTGCCACTGTGCTAATATTTTACCACTTGTATAGTCAGACATCTTAGAAACTGCATACACAAGAGCTTTGTTCCAGTTTGTCAAACCATCAAAGTAATAATCCAGCGCCTTGTGCAGCTCTTGTGACGAGGAAATAACCCAGCCATTTTTTTGATGATCGACATAATCTGTTTCTACTCTATTGATCTGAGGAACGCCTGCACTAATACTTGCTATCTGTGTGTACAAGTCAGGAAATTCTCCCAAATCAATCACCAGACGAGCACTGTCTAAAGCTGTAATGATATGATTTTCATTGCTAAAATATTCAAAACTAATACGCTGAAGTTCCTCTACTTCCTCATCAACATGATTCTCGCTAAAGTCCTCAGCCTCTCCATAGAAAAGGCAACGATCATATCGCTCATTTATCAACTGTTCAACCCAGCTTTGAAGATTTTTCAAATCATAATCTGAGCGAAAAGTGATGAGCCTAAGTTGGACAGACTCACAAACGGCCATTTTATCTAAAATGGGCAGTATATATTTCCTAAGAATGTCATCACTAATCGTATCGATATAAAAGTAAATAATGAGTTCTTTCATAAGTTGACTATGTCCCAACCTCAAACGGGTATCAAAGGGAGAAATCTGTGTTACTTTCTTATCAGTTAAACCGACTTCCTCTAAACGCCGATTCAGATGTGACAGTGTCGTCTTGGTATCTGTTACCATAAGATCCGCTGCTGATGCCACTTCCAAAAAGGTGGAAGATGCAAGATTATAACGCTCTCCAAAGAAGGACAGCACCTTTGTTTGTTTTTCAAAAAGAGAAAGCAAGAGATGATTATGTTGCTCATGTGATGCAATCACCAAAGTATCATCATCATTAAAGTACTGACGATGTAAAAGAGAGAGACGTTCAATAATCAGTGCTTCCCAACTGTCATAAGTCAGTTGCCTAAACATATGGTCCGATACAGGGTTAATAATAATTTTTGACTGTTCGCCAAAAACTTCTCGCACTTGCCAAACTCCTCTGGGATTAAGATAGTCTTGGTATTGAACCTGGCCATTTGCATCATAATAAATCAAACTGGACAAGAAACCTCTATCATCAAAGACATAGGTTTTATCTGTATGCCCCTCCTTCTGATAATCAATTTGCATAAGATTACCATTTTCAGCGAAATGAATATAGGCCAGCGGAGCATCTTCCAGCATTGCTACAAGAGCAAAAGGACTGTGATGAAAAGCTGTCCCTTGTGGCCAATCAAGGTCTTTAAACGAGATAGGATTGGTGTGCATACTTTTGATATTCTGGATATCATCAAAGAATGACCAATATGAGCTTGTTAATAAACCTTGCTTATGCAAATAATAGCGCAGCTGAGGACTGTAGTTTAAGATTAATAACTGGCTTGGTTCCTGGACTTGTTCGAACATCTTGATATGATTGACAGTATCGTCAAATTGCATCCTCTCAAAGACTCGAAACCAAAAGGAGGTCGTATCATACCAGATGCGTCCTTGACCATACCATGCTGGAACAAAATAGTACATGCAAAACTCCTAGATAATATTTTTATAATTTTTCCAATTCTGTAACATGTTGACCTGTTCAATAATACCTAGCATTAAGGTTGACACGATATAGGCGTTACTCACAAGTAAGGCAATGCTGATATTGTCACTGTTTCCCTGTTGTGTCAGCACCACAACAGCTAAAGGGCAAGCCCCCAAAAGCAGTACCATCCACGCCCCAAATTGAGCCAGTAGATTGACCTTAGACTGTATAAAACGTCTCGTTTCATCGCCAGGTCGCACAAAATCAATGTAATCACCATTTTGGCGCATCCCTTTAGCAATATCGTAAGCGTCATAGTTATAATAAGCAAACCCAATAGCGAGTATATAAAGAATAACAGCATAGATTCCTACACCTAAGGGCTTGGAGATACCGATTTGCGTCACCAGACTTATAATCGTGGGATTATTCGGAAAAATAGATAACAAACCGCTCAAAATAAAGGGGGGTAACATCATCAGCGTCATTCCATACATGAAAGGCAGCGCACCTGCTGGTGTAACACGAATAGGCAGGTAGCTTTCTTTATTATATGCATTATTTATGCCAATGCGTCGTATAGGAATACGGTACTCCGCACGGTAAAGCACTACTGTTAGCAAAACCAGTAAAAAATAGGTGCTTAAGAAAATGAGTAAAGAAAGCATCAAACCAAGAGATGAAAACTGGTTTTCAGAGAAATACGCGCCTATGTTGTCCTTAAAAGCAAGTGCCATATTGACAAGAATGATAAGCATCATCCCACCTAGACCTTTCTGTGCATTAAAATTTCCCAACCATATCAATACAAAACTTCCTGCTGTCATGATAAGCATTGTGAAAAGTCGCAAGGTAGATTCTTGAGCAGTATCTAGAGCTAATCTATTATAACTGGAAGCAGCTGTTAATCCAAAACTCTGAATGAGAGCAATTCCAAGCGTTAAAAATAGGCGATAACGGTTGAGTTGTTTACTGGTTGCATTTTTGAAATACCCCATCATCGTGATAAAACGCCAAATAATCATGGCTGTCATCCAAGGACTTAAACCAAGTGAAAATAAGTTGATACTACTGAGTTGCGCTCCTGTTACTGAGGCCACATTATTAAGCAGCTGTATATCAACTATCTTGGCCAAAGCTTCAGTATTTAGGATTACAGTTGGCACTGGAATTTGTTGTCCAAACATATAGACCAACACGATAACCAAGCTCCATAGAAGTTTTGGAAAAATCAAGGCGCTACGCCATTTTTTTTGTAGTTTGAGAAACATAATTTTCTTATTTCCTTATTTATTTCTTGCGAATCATCTTTTTATCGCTTATTTCATATAAGCATTTATCAAGCCCTGTTATAACACAGAAGTAGCCATCCCTTATAGAATGACTACTTTATGCTGACACTAAGATTACTTCTTATTAATTTTCATCTGATTTTTTCCGTTTTCTTCCAGCCAAAAGTCCTGTCAAGAATAGACCAACAGCTGACAACGCACCTGTACTTGCACCCTCACCAGTATTTGGCAAGCGGCGTGAAAGTTCGGAATTTAACTCAGATGCCGCTTCGGAAGCAGCTTCGCTTACAAATTCTGAGACGGATTCAGACAAGGAATCACTTACTGACTCGGATACAGATTCGCTCACTGATTCAGATACAGACTCAGATAC
>NZ_WIVG01000029.1 GCF_016758115.1 Lactococcus garvieae | reverse complement strand
AGAATCAAGGGGGTGGGAATCATTTGATTATTCGGAATGATGCAATACGTGGGGTACATTTTACTCAGAAAGAGCCAGCAATCACTAATTGGTATGACTCTCTCAGTTCTGAGGTTCGTGCCATGGTACGCCCTGTGGCCGATAACTTTGTTACAGGGGCCATCAATTCTAGTGTGTTAACTTGGGTTAATGAAGCAAATGAGGAGGTTAATAATAGCTGGCTTCCAACTGACATAAATAATTTTCCAGACGTTGCAAACGATGTGACTCAAGTTGTTCCAGGTGGAACAGCTCGTGCCTTTTCACTCTCCTTAGCAGATGTAGTCCGCTTATCAGGTCCAGGCCGCGCCTTTCCTAACTCTACAGAGCGTATGTCTGCGAATAATGGACATTGGTTTTTACGTACTGGGGCAGACGCTCCAAATACGGCATGGTTTGTCCGCAGAGAATTTGGTGGTGGTTTTATGGGTTCGCATAACTGGCAAATGTTTGATCTAGTGCAAGGAGGACCACGTCCGGCCATCATCGTTCATCAATCGAATTAAAAATTACAAAAAATGTTCAATACGACAATACGATGTGTCGATATTGAACGTTTTTTTATGTAGGTAATTGATAATCGTGGGACTGGTCCGGTTTCTCTTAAACAAGAGTCGCAGTTTAAGGGAGCAACTGCTGGTGGTTTAACCCATGCTCATGCTGTGTTGACTTTAATGAGGATAGCACAAACAATGTGGTGAGTACCTCAGGCAACAAGGCTTCCTCAGCAGTGATTACAGCAAAGAATACGCTAGTATCCAGAACAGCAGTCAATAAGAACAAGAGGATTTGATTCAAAAATGAAGTCATCAGACAAAAAATGAAAGTGATAATCAGAAAAGTTCTTAAAAATTGTAACTCCAGCATCTTTTTCAAGGGGAAAGATATTTCTGGACAATTCTTGTTTTTTCCTAATCTCTTATCTGAAAACTTTTTCTGTTTGAAGAGTTGGCGCATCTGAAGTAAAATGAGGCCTATATGGGGCTTTGTAAAGAAAAATGCAGATAGCCTAAGAAAGGAGAGAGCTAAAATGGAAGAAGCAAAGTTATTCGAAAGGCAAGTGGCATCCTGTCCAGGAACATCGGAAACACTGACAAGACCCTTTTTCATGGACTTTATCGTAGAGAGAAAACAGACCGGACAAGAAGCGGACGTAGGTTAGAGATTTTTTAGTGAACAGTCAATCTTTAGAACTTAGACTGATAAAGAAAGTTAAAAATTTTTTCGTCTTCTCTTGACATTTCTCGTAAAAAGGACTACAATCTTAAGATGAAGAAAGCGACTCGGGACAGTGGAAGCCGAGACTTAAAATGGCCCAAAATCATCGCAATACGAATGAAGTAAAAAATAAAGGTGGAACCGTGCATAGCACCCTTTGTCTCAGGACAGGTGTATTGCGCGGTTTTTATATTTATTTTATACGAGGAGAGTATTAATATTATGATGAATCCAGCAGAAATATTGTCTGCCACCATTCACCATGGACAAGAAAAGGTCAAACGACCGATGTTAGAAAAAGCGGTGCTTGGCTTTATTGGAGGAGCACTGATTTCGATGGGCTACTTGCTCTATATACGGGTTATTTCCAGTGTTGTTGATGAGTTAGGAAGTTTAGCTAGTTTTATCGGTGCAGCTGTTTTTCCTATCGGCTTGATTGTTATCCTGATGGGCGGAGGAGAGCTCATCACTTCAAATATGACAGCTGTTACAGCCTCGTTTTTTGCTAAAAAAGTGAAATTTTCAGATTTGCTCAAAAATTGGCTTGTTATCACTTTTTTTAACCTTTTAGGAGCTTTCTTTGTTGCTTTCTTTTTTGCTCATGTTGTGGGCTTAACTGCTTCAGGTGTATATCGTGAGGAACTCATTGTCATTGCTGATTCAAAAATTGATGCGACCTGGCTCCAAACTCTGGTCTCTGGTGTGGGCTGTAACTGGTTTGTTGGTCTTGCCATGTGGCTTTCTTACGGTGCCAAAGATGCCGCCGGAAAATTAATGGCGATTTGGTTTCCAACAATGGCCTTTGTTGCTATTGGCTTCCAGCACAGTGTGGCAAATGCTTTTGCTATTCCTGCAGCGATTTTTGAAGGCGGAGCAACATGGATGGAATTCATCCGTAATTTCAGTCTGGTCTATGTGGGGAATATGCTCGGTGGCGTCATTTTTGTTGCTGGTTTCTACTTCCTTGGATATAAACGCCAAATGAATGAACTTAATAAATAATAAGGAGAATTGAATGTCAAACAATAAATTATCATTTCAAGATATGATTCTGACTTTGCAAGCTTTTTGGTCCAAGCAAGGTGCAAACTTAATGCAAGCTTATGACGATGAGGTAGGGGCAGGAACGATGAGTCCATACACTTTCTTACGTTCAAACGGTCCAGAACCTTGGGCAGCAGCCTATGTGCAGCCTTCACGACGTCCAGCTGATGGTCGTTACGGAGAAAATCCCAACCGTCTTTTCCAGCACCATCAGTTTCAAGTGGTCATGAAACCTTCACCCAAAAATATCCAAGAACTTTATTTGGAAAGTTTAGCCGCGCTGGGTATCGATGCACTAGAGCATGACATTCGTTTTGTTGAAGACAACTGGGAAAATCCTTCAATGGGATGTGCCGGCATCGGCTGGGAGGTCTGGATTGATGGTCAAGAGTGTACGCAATTTACATACTTCCAACAAGTTGGAGGTATCGAAGTAGACTCAGTTACTGCAGAAATCACTTATGGTTTGGAGCGCCTAGCTACAGCCATCCAAGAAGTAGACAGTGTATACGATCTTGAATGGGGAAATGGCGTTCTTTACGGTGATATCTTCAAAGAACCCGAATATGAACACTCAAAATTTGCCTTTGAAGCTTCCAATCAAGAGATGCTTTTGGACCTCTTTAATCAGTACGAGGCAGAAGCGCATAAGCTGCTGGATTTAGGTTTGGTTCATCCTGCTTATGATTTCATCTTGAAGAGTTCTCATACCTTTAACCTTTTGGATGCACGTGGTGCTGTTTCTGTAACAGAACGTGCCGGCTACTTGCACCGGGTGCGTACAATGGCACGTAAAGTCGCAAAAACATTTATTGAAGAACGTGCAAAGCTCGGTTTTCCTCTCTTGAAAGACGAAGTTTTACGCGATAAATATCTGGGCGAAAAAGGGAAATATACAAAAATTCTAGAACAATTGGCAGAAGAACAGGAGGAAAAATAATGGCAAATTACTTACTCGAAATCGGCTTGGAAGAAATGCCGGCTCACTTGGTAACGCCTGCGATTAACCAATTGGCAGAACGCCTTTCAGATTTTTTGAATGAAAATCGCTTGAACTTTGACCTTATCCGTAAATTCTCAACACCACGTCGTTTGGCTGTCTTGGTGGCAGGACTTGCTGAAAGCTCAGAAGCCATGGATGAAGAAGTCAAAGGACCTTCTGCTAAAATTGCTAAAGATGCAGAAGGAAACTGGTCTAAGGCTATCCAAGGCTTCTCCCGTGGTCAAGGTTTGACACCAGATGATTTGGTGCTTAAAGGCGATTATTATTTTGCAAACAAGCACATTGCTGGTGTAGCCGCACAAGAGATTTTGGCAAAAGTTGGCACTGAGGTCATCAGTAAGATGCAGTTTAAAACTTATATGAAATGGGGAAATAATAGCTTCCTTTTTGTACGTCCTATTCAATGGATGGTTTCTTTATTGGATTCAGAAGTGGTTCCTTTTGAACTTCTTGATGTGACTGCTGGAAACACAACACGTGGACATCGTTTCCTTTCAAACCAAGAAATTACCATTGAAAAAGCTACGGATTATGCAGAAGTTTTGAAGGCCAACTTTGTCATGGTTGATGCCGGAGCACGTAAAGCAGAGATCAGCAAACAAATCAAAGAAATAGCCATTGAAAACAACTGGACAGTTGAATTTTCGGACGAAAAACATGTTGAACTTCTTGAAGAAGTTAATAATCTGGTAGAATACCCTACAGCTTTCGTGGGAAGCTTTGATGAAAAATATCTGTCAGTTCCGGAAGAAGTTTTGGTGACTTCGATGCGTGATAATCAACGCTATTTTGAAGTTTATACTGCAGAAGGCAAGCTGGCTCCTCACTTTATCTCTGTCCGTAATGGTAATGCAGAAGGCATGGAAAATGTTATTTTGGGAAATGAAAAAGTTTTGGTTGCTCGTTTGGAGGATGCCGAATTTTTTTGGAAGGAAGATCAAAAGTTAAACATTACAGATCTGGTGAAAAAACTCGAAAATGTCACTTTTCACGCTAAGATTGGATCTATTACGGAACACATGGCGCGCACCAAAAAGATTGCTGCACACTTGGCAGACATCGCTCAACTGACAGAAACTGAGAAGGCAGATGTGGCACGTGCAGCAGATATTTACAAATTTGACCTTTTGACAGGCATGGTTGGCGAATTTGATGAGCTTCAAGGTGTGATGGGTGAAAAATACGCCCTCTTAGCAGGTGAAAATGCAAATGTAGCTGCTGCTATTCGTGAGCACTACATGCCAGTTTCAGCAGAAGGAGAGTTACCAAGTACTGCTGTAGGTAGTGTCTTGGCAGCTGCGGATAAAATCGACAGCATTCTTTCATTCTTTAGCGCTGGTTTAATCCCCTCAGGCTCAAACGATCCTTATGCCCTTCGACGCGCAGCACAAGGCTTGACACGTATCATTGAAAAATGCAATTGGCACTTTAACTTTACTGAGTTTATCGCTACACTTGACTATGCGAACAAGGAACAAGTGATCGACTTCCTGAAAGGTCGCGTACAAAAACTTCTTTTGGATAAAAAAATCCGTCATGATATCGTTGAAGCAACGGTTGCAGCAGACACAATGGACATAGCAAGCATGATGGAAGTTGCACCGATGCTTAATGACCATAAAGACGATGTGCAGTTTAAACCAGATATCGAAAATATTTCACGTGTCGTTAACTTGGCCAAAAAAGCGGAAAATACTGGAACTGTGGTTTCAGAACTTTTTGAAAATGAAGTGGAGCAGGAACTTTATGAAGTGGCGGAGTTGCTTAAAGCCCAATGGTTTACCCTATCTGCCGCAGAAAAATATGACCTTTTGGTTAACAAAGCTGTGCCCGCAATTAACAATTTCTTTGAAAAGGTTATGGTTATGGCAGAAGATGAAAAAGTACGCAGCAATCGCTTGGCTTTACTGTCAGACTTATCATCGCTCACAGCGACAATGGCTGACTTTAGTTTAATCAATACAAAGTAAGGAGAAATTTATGGCAATCACAAACGAACAAATTGAACGTATCAACGAACTAGCCCGTAAACACAAAGCAGAAGGTTTAACAGAAGCGGAAACTGAAGAGCGTGCAAAATTACGTCGTATTTATCTTGACAGTGTGCGTGAAAATCTTCGTGGACAGGTCGAATCTGTAAAACTGGTGGATGAAGAAGGAAAAGATGTCACACCAGAGAAACTAAAAGATATTCAACGTGCGAAAGGTATGCGTGACTAAACATACTGGATGTGGGCTTGGCTTGTTTTTAATACACACGCATCATTGCGCCCAGGGCGCTAATGCTGAGTGTCTTTTCAGCCAGCAATCAAAAAAGTACAGGTTTTAATTGATGGCGCAAGAGCTACTTCATAGGAGTGAGGGGAATTACTTTTAGTGAAAAATGTAAGAATTGGAATATCAAGATGGGCTATCTTCTATACAGTTTTGGCACTTGTCATAGGTCTTCTTGTTGGAACAGTGGATGCTTTGTTTGGGCGGGGCTTGCTTTTTATCACGGAGATGCGTGATGCCCATCCTTTATATTTTCTTCCTTTCTTGGCATTGGCAGGTCTCGTGATTGTTTATACTTATCAGCATTTTGGCAAGGAAAGTCAAAAAGGTATGGGTTTAATTTTTGAGGCAGGGAATAAAGGACGTGAAAACATTCCCAAACGTTTGGTCCCCTTGATTATCTTTTCAACATGGCTGTCGCATCTCTTTGGAGCAAGTGTTGGCCGAGAAGGAGTCGCTGTACAAATCGGAGCAACGATAGGACATACGTTAGGTGGCAAACTCGATTCTAAAGAAGCTCAGAAAGTTCTCTTAATTACTGGTATGGCTGCAGGTTTTGCAGGTTTGTTTCAGACCCCTATTGCTGCGACTTTCTTTGCTATTGAGATACTGATGGTTGGCAAGATAGAGTACATTGCTTTGTTTCCGGCTTTAGTTGCTTCTTATGTTGCCAGTACAACTTCCCATGCTTTGGGATTAGAAAAATTTTCCTTTGCGGTCAATACTGACTTAAATATGGATGCAATTACACTTTTGAAGCTTTTGGTGGTGGCCCTATGTTTTGGCTTAGTTGGTCGCCTGTTTGCCCAAGGCTTGTCCTTTATGAAAAGCTATATGATGCTTAAACTCAGCAATCCTTACCGTAGAATTTTAATCGTAGGTTTAATGCTGAGCTTGGGTTTAATTTTTATTCACTTAGACCGTTATGCGGGCTTGGGAACAAATTTGATTTCGATGAGTTTTAACGGTCAACCTATCAATGGTTATGACTGGATTTTGAAATTGCTCTTTACTGTTTTAAGTATTTCGGCTGGTTTCCAAGGGGGAGAAGTAACGCCACTCTTTGCTATCGGTGCAAGTCTGGGTGCAAGTTTGGCTCTACTCTTGGGTCTACCTGTTGGTCTAATCGCAGCAGCAGGCTATGTGTCTGTTTTTTCTGCGGCAACAAACAGTTATTTTGCTTCGATATTTATAGCAGCAGAAGTTTTTGGCTATGGTTCGGTTCCATATATTTTGCCGCTTGTAACAATCGCTTACATACTTAATGGAAATGCTTCAATCTATGCTCAGGGCAAACTCAATTTAGAAGACTAAAAGAAGAATAAGGCGTGCTGTCTTATTCTTTTTTTATTGTCTATTAGTTACTGGAAGTAAGCATTTTTACCTAACAAAAATGAGGGAAATGATAGAATAGAATTAAAGAACGACATGAATTGGTAAAAGTACGAATTGTAGAAAGATTGGAGCAACTGTGAATATTGAAGCTTTACTGGAGAAAAAGGAGCAGGTGCAGATTGAGATTCTTCGGCAGTTGGTTTTGAAAAATGAAAAAATCACTGCTCAGGAGCTTAGTGACTGGGTAGGCTTGTCCCGCCCTTCAATAGAAAGTTACTTGGAGGATATCGCCTATCTGGGGCAGATGATGGGTAGGCCGATGAAGGTTTTGAGACAGGACAATAAAGTAATTCTGGAAATGGAAGAATCTCAGAGTTTAGATGAAATCATCAGTTTTTTAATTCAAGACAGTATAAAATATCGTTTGCTTCTCCTGTTTTTAGAGCAGAAAAACTACATGATTATCGATTTGGCTGAGGAATTACTTATCAGTGAGTCAACATTGTTTCGTAAAATAAAGGAACTCAACAAACTACTGGCTGAATTTGAAATACAAGTCAAAAACAATAAGCTTGTCGGAGAAGAAAGTCAGATTCGATACTTTTACTATCTTCTTTTTGACTCTATAAATCCGAAATTTCGACCAGATATGCTACAAGTCACAAAACTACAATCAGACTTTGTAACACAGCTGGAGGAAACCTTGAAGCTCAGTTTTTCAAAAAGTAGTCAGGATAAAATTTATCATTGGTTAGCTATTGCTGAAAAGAGACGATTGATAAGTGATATTCAGGTTACAAAATCCTTGAAAACCAAAGTAATTTATCAAGACGATCATCTGTATCAGTTGCTTGATTCGATTTTCTATCAAAAGATTTATGATAGTTATGCTAAGGACAAGTGCGAAACTATCTTTTTCTACAGCTTCCTTCTTTCATTTTTTATCTTAGACAAGGAAAGTTACTATCGGTTTGATATCTTTCGTAGTAAGAAGCTTCCGACAGTTTTGTTAAATATTTCTCTTAGAGAACGTATGCTGAAACATTATCGCCCAAATCGCTTGGGTTTTGAGGAAGAAAAAGCGATTAGCTATCAACTTGCACAGGTCAATAATAAATTTTCTTTTTTCCAAGGCAGTCTTTTTACTAGAAGTCAGGAATCTTTGATGTTGCGCAAACAAAATTGGGTAGATAAAAGTTTTCAAGAACTACTGGATGATTTAAAGCGTATTGCTTTACATTATATTCCCAAGGAACAAGATCTCCCAGAATTAATTTTTGGCTATAGCAATGCCCTTATGTTGTTGGAACTCTTATCCTCTCAAAAACTTATTGTGGCTTACGACTTGTCGGATACTCCGGCCTACCAGATTCCCCTAGAACAGTTTTTGAAGATTCGTCTCCGCGCGGTTGAAAAGATAAAACTGGAGCACTATCATGAGGGACAAAGCTATGATTTGCTTATTTCTAGCAAAAGAAATGACAGTCGAAAATTTGTCTATGTTCTTTCAGAATTTTCGGGGGATTATGATATTGAGCGGCTCATTACACACATAGAAGCTCTGAAAATAGAAAAACTTCAAACTAAAGCTATTCTCAATTGATAGCTTTAGTTTTTTTATGTATACTTTCAATTTTTTTAAGTTTCCCATAAAAAATGAAAGTATAGGAGACCATAAAGATGTTATAATATAAAACATAGAAAGCGTTTACAAAGGAGAAAGAAAATGACAGAAACTTCTTACATTATGGCAATTGACCAAGGGACTACAAGTTCAAGAGCTATTATATTTGATAAAAAAGGGAAGCATATCGGGAGTTCCCAGAAAGAATTTACACAATATTTCCCGCAAGAAGGCTGGGTGGAACATGATGCAAATGAAATCTGGAACTCGGTCCAATCTGTTATCGCAGGTGCTTTCATTGAGTCAGGTATTAAACCTGTTCAAGTTGCGGGAATAGGTATAACCAATCAGCGCGAAACAACAGTCATTTGGGATAAAGCAACTGGAAAACCTATCTATCATGCTATTGTTTGGCAGTCGCGCCAGTCAGCTGATATCGCAAACTCTCTCAAAGAAGCCGGACATGAAGAACTCTTTCATGAGAAAACAGGACTCATCGTTGACTCTTACTTTTCAGCTACCAAGATTCGCTGGATTCTTGACCATGTAGAGGGAGCACAAGAGCGTGCAGAGCGAGGGGAACTCCTATTTGGAACGATTGATACATGGATATTATGGAAATTAACAGATGGTGAAGCGCATTATACAGACTATTCCAATGCAAGTCGTACCATGCTCTACAACATCCATGAGTTAAAATGGGATGAAGAAATTTTAGATATCCTTAATATACCTGCAGCCTTACTTCCAGAAGTCAAGTCAAATTCTGAAGTTTACGGCGTAACTAAAGGCTTTCATTTCTTCGGTTCAGAAGTACCGATTTCAGGTATGGCTGGAGACCAGCAGGCGGCACTTTTTGGTCAGATGGCTTTTGAACCAGGCATGATCAAGAACACTTATGGTACAGGTTCATTCATCGTCATGAATACAGGAGAAAAACCGCACATTTCTAAGAATAACTTACTGACAACCATTGGATATGGTATCAATGGAAAGGTTTATTATGCTCTGGAGGGCAGCATATTTGTCGCAGGTTCTTCCATCCAATGGCTTCGTGACGGCTTAAAGATGCTGGAGCGTGCAAGTGATTCTGAAGAAGTTGCACTTCAATCTACCAATAAAGATGAAGTTTATGTGGTTCCCGCCTTTGTTGGTCTTGGTGCCCCTTACTGGGATCAAGAAGCACGTGGTGCAATGTTTGGTCTGACACGAGGGACAACTAAAGAAGATATCGTTAAAGCAACCTTGCAGAGTATTGCGTATCAGGTTCGTGATGTTGTTGGTACTATGAAAGAAGATACTGGCATTGACCTATCTCTCCTCAAAGTAGATGGTGGTGCAGCAAATAATGAATATTTGATGCAGTTCCAAGCCGATATTTTAAATATCCCTATTCAGCGTGCAGGTGACTTGGAAACAACCGCACTTGGTGCGGCCTTCTTAGCAGGGCTTGCGGTTGGCTTCTGGAAAGATATTGAGGAACTCAAGGAGTCTTACGAACCAGGTAAAATTTTCCAAACACAGATGCAGGAAGAACGCAGGGAAGAACTCTATGCAGGATGGAAGAAAGCTGTGCATGCAACACGTGCTTTTAAATAACTGATAGACGATGACACAGAAGCTAAAAGGAGAGATAGAAATGGCTTTTTCTAAAAAAACAAGACAAGAAGCAATCAGGAAAGTTCAAGAGGAAGAACTGGATTTACTCGTTATTGGGGGAGGCATAACAGGTGCAGGATTGACTCTGCAAGCTGCAGCCTCTGGCATGAAAGTTGCCGTGCTTGAGATGCAGGACTTTTCAGAAGGAACCTCGTCACGTTCAACAAAACTTGTGCATGGGGGCATCCGTTACCTCAAAAACTTTGATGTACAAGTGGTTTCCGATACAGTTTCTGAACGAGCTGTTGTTCAAGGGATTGCGCCCCATATACCAAAACCTGATCCAATGCTTCTTCCTATTTATGATGATGAGGGAAGAACAACCTTTGACATGTTTTCGGTCAAAATAGCGATGGATTTGTATGACCGTTTGGCTGGTATAGATGAAGATTCTCCCTATGCCAACTACACCATTTCACCAGAAGAAGTGATCCGTCGTGAGCCGCTCATCAAGAAAAAAGGCCTGCAAGGTGCAGGGGTCTATCTTGACTTCCGCAATAATGATGCACGTTTGGTCATTGATAATATAAAAAAAGCTGTCGAAGATGGGGCGCAAGCCATAAGTAAGATGAAGGTTATTGACTTTATTTATACAGACGGCCAAATCTCGGGCGTACGTGCGCGTGACATGCTGACAGATGAGATTATTGAAGTAAAGGCGAAGCTGGTGATTAATACCAGTGGCCCTTGGGTAGACAAGATTCGCTATCTGAATTTCACACGGCCAATCGTGCCAAAAATGCGTCCCACAAAAGGTGTACATCTCGTGGTTGATGCAGCCAAGTTACCTGTGCCACAACCGACTTATTTTGATACAGGAAAGCACGATAAACGCATGGTCTTTGCCATTCCACGTGAAAATAAAACTTATTTTGGTACGACAGATACGGATTATCAGGGCGACTTTATCGATCCAAAGGTTACACAAGAAGATGTGGACTATCTCTTGGATGTCATCAACTTCCGTTACCCTGAAGCACATATCACGCTTGATGACATTGAAGCTTCATGGGCGGGATTGCGTCCATTATTAGGTGGGAATTCTGGTTCAGACTATAATGGTGGTGACAATGGCGCAGTTTCTGAAACCAGCTTTAATGCTGTTGTCGAGGCTGTACTGCGTTATAAAAATAAAACAGCAACAAAAGCAGAAGTAGAGCATCTTTTGAATCATATGGAGTCCAGTCTTTCTGAAAAAGGAAGCGAGCCTTCGTCTGTCTCTCGTGGCAGCTCACTTGAGCGCGAGAGCGACGGCTTAATTACCTTGGCAGGGGGGAAAATCACCGACTATCGTAAAATGGCAGCAGGTGCGATGAAGCTGATCTGCCAACTTCTTGAAGAAGATTTCGGATTAAAATATGAACCTATTGACTCAAAAAAATATCAAATTTCTGGAGGTGAATTTGACCCAGGAAAAGTAGAAGAAGTTGTTGCTGAAAATATGAAAGCGGGAGTGGAAGCAGGTCTCACAGAAGATGAAGCAAAATACATTGCAGACTTCTATGGAATGAATGCACTTAAAATATTTGCTTATGCTTCGGAAATGGCAGCTTATGAGGGACTCTCTTTAGCAGAGTCAGCGCGCTTACGCTATGCACTTGAAGACGAGATGATCTTGACACCTGTGGATTACTTGCTGCGTCGAACCAACCATATTCTCTTTATGAGTGAGGGAGTTGACGCCCTCAAAGTTCATGTGGTAAATGCTATGTCTAATTTCCTAGAGTGGTCTCCTGAAGAAAAGGCCAATCAAGAAAAAGCTTTGGAAGCGGCCCTTCGTGAATCAAGCCTGTCGGATTTGAAAGCCTAACTATGCGTATAAGAATCATTGTTCAATAAAATAAAATGGAAAAAAAGGAGTCAATATGCACTCAGAAATGATACAGTTACTTGGGGAATTTTTAGGAACATTTACCTTAATTCTTCTTGGTAACGGAGTGGTTTCAGGCGTTGTCCTGAGCAAGACGAAAGCAACAGGTGCAGGGTGGGTTGCTATCACCCTCGGTTGGGGCTTTGCAGTAATGATGGGGGTTTACATTTCCGGATTTATGTCGCCTGCCCACCTGAACCCAGCAGTTACAATTGCAATGGCAATGGTTGGCAGTTTTGGTTGGAATTTGGTTGTCTCTTATATTGTCGCGCAAATGCTTGGTGCAATGGCAGCCAGTGTCATTCTTTACCTGATGTTCTATCCACACTATGCAGAAACCAAAAATCAAGCAGATATCTTGGGAACTTTTTCTACAGGACCAGCTATTCGTCATACCCCCTCAAACTTGATCAGTGAAATTGTTGGAACAGCAGTCTTAACGGCGGGTATACTTGCCTTTGGCCAGTATGCCATTACACAAACTTCTGGAGTTTCGCCACTCTTAGTGGGTGCGATTATCACAGCCATCGGTTTATCACTCGGTGCGACAACAGGTTACGCTTTGAACCCAGCACGTGACTTAGGCCCTCGTATCATGCACGCTATCTTACCTATCAAGGGCAAAGGAGATTCCGACTGGTCTTACGCATGGATTCCTGTCGTAGGTCCAATCATTGGTGGTAGCTTAGGTGCCCTTCTCTTTAACATGGTTATTCAGCTTACAAGTAAATAAATTGAAATAATAGACAAAAGTAGAGTTAGACAAAGATCTAGCTCTTTTTTATGAAAAAAATACCAGTAATCCTACAGTTTATGGGAATAAAAACTAAATAAAGAAAACGCTTTATTTTTCCTTGCTTTTGAAAATAAGAGCTGCTATATTACAAATATAACGAAACTAAAAGAAAAATTTTGGAGGAAACAAAATGTCGAAAAAAATAGTAGCCGTTACGGCCTGTGCTGCTGGAATAGCGCACACTTATATGGCCGCCGAGTCTATCGGAAAAGCGGCTAAAAAAATGGGCTATGAGGTCAAAGTAGAGACCAATGGAGCTATTGGAGCAGAGAATGTTTTAACTCCAGAAGAGATCGAAAACGCAGATCTTGTACTTGTTGCCTCAGACATTAAGATTGATCCGATTCGTTTCACAGGTAAGCCTCTTTATGTTACAAAATCTATTCCGGCAATTGAAGATTCTGAAGCCTTAATAAAAAAAGCATTCGCTGAGGCTGAAGTTTTTGGCAAGAAAGGAAGTAAAGTAGGGAATATTCAGATTGGTAATGATAAAGATAAGGTTACTTTTCTGACCCATGTGATGAGTGGTATTTCTTATATGGTGCCAATGGTCATCGCTGCTGGTCTTCTCCTTACCATTGCCAATCTCTATGCCTTTCAAAGAGACGACCTAGGACGTATTGTTAAGTGGGGGTTTGACAATACAACACAAATGGGCTTCCTCATGGAAAAACTCTTTTATGTTGGGCAGATGGGTTTTAAACTGATGATTCCACTATTTGCTGGTTTCGTAGCAAATTCCATTGCAGACAAACCCGCAATAGCTCCTGCCATGATTGGTGCTTATCTTGTTAATGATCCAGAATTTTTAGGAACTGAAGCAGGTGGAGGTTTTATTGGTGCTATTATTGTAGCTTTCATTGTTGGCTATATGGTCAAAGGATTGAAAAAAATAAAATGGCCTAAATTTGTTATGCCAATCGTGCCAATTATGATTATTCCCTTTATTGCAACAGCTGTTATCAGCTTGATCGTGCTTTATATCATCGGGAATCCAATCTCAGTGGGGATGGATGCCATGTATAACGGCCTGACCAACTTAAATAATAATTTCGCAGGTGCACCAATCATTATCGGAGCCATTTGTGGCGCAATGATTGGGTTTGACTTGGGTGGACCAATCAATAAAACGGCTTTGGTGTTTGGGACAGCAATATTTACCGATACAATGACAAAATACGGCATTGAAGGCGCAAACTTTGTACCCGGTACAGCAACACAAGCAGCGATTTCGGTAGCTCCCTTAGGTGTATGGTTGGCTACGATATTATTTAAAAATAAATTTTCAAAAGATGAAAAAATTGCTGCCAGTGCAGCCTTCGGTATGGGGATTGTCGGTGTCACTGAAGGAGCTATTCCATTTGTGGCCGCACATCCTGTACGAATGATTTTCTCAAACGTTGTAGGTTCAGCTGTTGCAGGTGGACTTATCTCAGCTACCGGTTCGAAATTTTATGGCGGTATCGGCTCACCTCTGGGGACCTTTATTGGTTATATTGAGCAACCGATTCCTTTTGTAACATGGATTTTGTGCGTATGTGCAGGTATTTTGACCACCGCATTATTGATTGGATTTACACGAGGTATTGAATTCAAAAAACCAGTAAAAGTTAAAGCAAAATAAGAAAGTGAATAAAGATGAACAAAAAAGTTTTTAATCAAGAACATATCCTTTTCGATACAAGCGCACGTACACAGGAAGAAGCCTTTGCAGTTATTGCACAGTTTGCACATTCTCTGGGCTTTGTGGACAATGAAGCTAAATATTTTGAAGGCCTAAAACAGCGAGAAGCAGAAGCAACGACAGGCTTTAAAGACCATATCGCCATTCCTCATTGTAAAGATAAAACGAACTTAAAGCCGGGCATGTTTTTCGTTAGATTTGCCAATGAAATTCCTTGGAATGCTTTGGATGGCAAACCCGTGAAAGTTGCTTTGGCACTTACGATTCCCGAGGAAGGTGCGACTGAGCACTTGAAGTTGCTGAGCTTAATCGCTCGAAAATTAATTGATGATCAATTTCGTGAAGATATTTTATCAGAGAAAGACCCGAATAATCTGACTGCCGTCATAGATAAAATTGATTTTTAACTCAAAGGTCAAATCATCTTGATTTGGCCTTTTGAAAAAATGAATAAGGAAGTAAAAATGAAGAAAAAAGTACACGTCATTCATCATACACACTGGGATTTAGAATGGTATTTTACTCATAATGAATCTTTCGTCCAGTTGGCTTATCATTTGGATGAAGTAATGAGCGCTTTGGAGAATAATGAAATTTCTTATTATCTCCTCGATGGGCAAATGAGCATTTTGGATGACTACCTCCAAAGTTTCCCTGAACAAAAAACACGACTCAAAAAGCTGGTTCAAGCTGGAAAACTCTGGATTGGTCCATGGTATACTCAAACAGATGAACTCATCATAAGTGGCGAGTCAATCCTGAGAAATTTGACTCTGGGAATGGAATTAGCAGAAGAACTGGGTGGTTATATGAATATCGGTTACCTGCCAGACTCTTTCGGTCAGAGCAAAGATATGCCTAAGATATATCAAGGGTTAGGAATTGATCGTACAGTCTTTTGGCGTGGATTGCCGCAGGAAAAAACAAGGGACCGCGAATTTTATTGGCAAGCTGAAGATGGTTCAAAAGTTTTAGCCGCAAATATTAAGGATGGTTATTTTGTCGGCGTTGGACTTATTCATAGTGACCAAACACAAGAACTTATGACACAGATTGACGACGGTGCTGTGGGGCAACATCTTGTCTTACCTGTAGGAGGAGACCAGCGTTATGTAGATTTTAACCTGCGTGAGCGGATTGATTTTTACAACCATAAACTGAGTGATTATGAGTTAAAAGAAAGCAACTATGAGGAGCTGTTCTCCGAACTCGAAAAAGAGGAACTGACCACAATTGAAGGGGAATTTATCTCCAGCTCAGTCTCGAAAATCCATCGCTCGATTTATTCTTCACGTTACGACCATAAGTATTTGAATGATAAGCTGGAAAGACGGATGATTTATCAGGTAGAACCGCTCGTTCTCATGGCTGAAAAACTTGGTATTGCTAACAAGCAGGGTTTAATTGACAGAATCTGGAAACTACTGGCAAAAAATCAAGCTCACGACAGTGCGGGCGGCTGTAATAGTGATAAAACCAATCAAATTATTCGTGAACGCTTTATCGAAGCAGACCAGCTGTCTTATTCCATAGTCGACTACTTGACCAGAAAAATCAGTGAGTCACAGAAAGAAGTTTGTGACCATCAAGTCAGTATTTTTAATACCCTACCTTGGGAAGTAACTAAAACGGTAAAAATTAATGTCTCTACTGAGTTTGAAGATATCCAACTGAAAAATACAGCAGGGGAAGCGCTCAGTTTTGATGTTTTGGCAAGAAATAAAGAATATTCTGGTGAAATCAGACGCGAAGAAGCCGCTCAAGATCCGGATAAATATTATTATATTCATGAACTGGCTGTAGAAGTTACGGTTCCTGCGCTTAGTTTTGTGAATTACTTCGTTGAAGAAAGTCAACAGTCAAGCATGGTCATCAGCGAAGACAAGCAAGATTATATTGAAAATGATTACTACAAGCTGAGCTATAAAAAAGGACAGCTTCATTTATTTGATAAGAAAATGCAGCAAAGTTATGACAACATCTTATCTTTTGAAGATGGCGGTGATGAAGGTGATACTTACGATTACTCTCCAGCTCATGCAGATCGTGTCTTTGATTTGACACTTGCGGGAAGTGAGCGAAAAGCTTTTTGTGGGGAACATTATCAAGAGCTGATTTTGACTGGTACTTGGGACCTTCCCAAGGATTTGAAAGAACGGGCAGAAGGCATTTGCCAACAAACACAAGACTACGAATTAAAAATTACCTTAAAAAAAGGGAGCAAGCATCTCGAATGCCATTTGACGATAGATAATCAAGCACTGGACCATCGTATGCGTGCAATCATCAATCTTCCTTTTGCTAATCAATATTCTTACACAGATACGCCTTTTGGTACAGTGAAGCGTGAAGCAGAAGATCCGCATTTGAAAGATTGGCAAGATATCGGCTGGCGTGAAGAACCAACGGCTATTTACCCCATGTTAAAATGGGTTAATGTTCACGATGATAAAAACAGTTGGACGGTTTTTGCCAAAGGAATCAAAGAATATCAATTAATCGGGGAAAATCACCGTCAGTTAGCTTTAACTCTCTTTCGAAGTGTCGGATTTTTAGGACGGCCTGATTTGCTCAGAAGGCCAGGTGTAGCTTCTGGTAATGCTTTTAAGTACATCCCAACACCTGATAGCCAATTGCTGGAAAAATTAACATTCAAATTTGCCATAAGTTTAGAACAGGATTATAACCCAGCACGGCTTGCTCAAAGTTACCTTGATTATGCTTTATCCCTGCCTTTCTATCAAATTCAGAGTCTAAATCTTTTTACAACGACTTTAAAATATTTTGTGTCAAATACCTTGAAAGAAAAAATTTGCAGTCCCCAGAATATCAGCTTGAAAGCGCCTGACCTTGTCTTTAGTTCACTCCGTAAGAATAAGCTTTACGGCGGTTGGGATTTACGGGTGTATAATCCAAGTACCCAAGCGGTTCAGGGTGAGAATTTTATTCTGTCAGAGCAGGAGCTTCGCTATGAGTTTGTGGACCTGAAGGGAATCGCGCTGACCGAACGACATAAAAATAGTAAAATTAATCTGGGAGATTTTAGAGCAGGACAGATTAAAACTGTTCATTTCATAGATTGAGGAAAAATCATGAAGGAAGATATTTTCATATTAATTGAATCGCACCGTTTGGAATTAACCTATGTCGAGGAAATCATAGCCAACTATTTTATCAGTAAAAAGGCACCGCTGAATATAGATAAATTGGCACAAACACTAGCTGTATCAAAGGCATCGATTACCCGCTTTTGTAAAAAGATAGGCTTGGATAATTACAAGGAACTCATGTTTTTATACAACCTTTCCTTGGATAAAAAAGAAGAGCCGTCGATTTCATCAGCAGTGACAGCTATTTACCACGCCTTAGCCACACGAAGTGACAATGCTTATTCTGAGGTGGAAGTGGACAAGCTGTGCGCTTTAATAAAAGATCATAACATCATTCATTTTTTTGGAAAGGGCTTTAACAGTTATACAGGAGCTGATTTTTCATTCAAATTTTCACGGTTTGGCAAGTATGTTCGTGTCATTTCAGAGGAAAAGTCAATCTTAATGTCAGCAGAATTTGCCCGTGAGGGTGAAATGATACTCGTGGCATCCTTGAGAGGAATAGACAGCAACCTTCTTGAAGCGATGACCATAACAAAGGAAAAAAATATTCCGATAGCACTGATTACTTCCAATCCTAATTCTGATTTGATTAAACAAGCAGATATTACACTAATTTCAGCGGGCTTAACACATGAAGAATCTATCGGTAATATCTCGCCACAAATTCCGATTTTGATTCAATTAGACATACTTTACGAACGTTATCTTCACCTGTTTTCTGATTCTGTAAAGAAATGGATGAAATCTGAAGAAATTTTACATAAAAATAAAAAATAAGAAGGTTAAAATATGAAAAAATTCCCTGAAGGATTTTTGTGGGGCTCAGCTTTATCCGGCCCACAAACTGAAGGTTATTCTCTAAAAGAGGGTAAATCTGCTTCTACATGGGATTACTGGTTTAAAGAAAACCCTGAAAGATTTAATGAAAAACAAGGTCCAGAAATAACTTCTAATCTTTACGAAGATTACGCAGAGGATTGCCAACGGATGAAAGCTATCGGGCTTAATTCGATTCGTACCTCTATCCAATGGACACGACTACTTCCTGACGGTAAAACGCTCAACCCTCAGGCGGTTGATTTTTATAGAGATTATTTTACAAAGATGAAAGAAAATGGTGTCAAGCCAATAATTAACCTTTATCATTTTGATATGCCCATGTGGTTGATGGATAAGGGAGGTTGGGAAACACGAGAATCTGTTGAGGCTTTTCGTTTTTATGCCCAAAAAGCTTTTGAATGCTTTGGTGATTTAGTCCATGATTGGACGACTTTCAATGAACCAATGGTTCATGTGGAGTGTGGTTATTTACAAGGCTTTCATTATCCTGCAATTGTAGATATCAAAAAAGCTGTTCAAGTGGCTTATCATACCTTAATGGCACACGTAAAAGCTGTTCAAACCTTTAGAAAACTTATGCCGCAAGGATCCATCGGTATTATTCTGAATGTATCTCCGAGCTATGCGCGCAGTCAGTCAGCAGCAGACTTAAAAGCTAAAAAAGCCGCTGATTTAGTCAATATAAAAAGCTTTCTTGATCCTGCGGTGCTTGGAAAACACAACAGCGATTTGGTTGAACTTCTCAAAAATAACCAACTCTTACCTGAAACATTGCCAGAAGATGAAAAAGATGTAGCAGCGAATACGGTAGACTTTATCGGTTTAAATTATTACCAACCGAATCGCGTTCAAGCACCTGAGAAAGCGAGCTTCCCCGCCAAAACCTTAGATGATTTTTACCAACCTTATGATTGGCCTGAAAAGAAAATTAATCCTTATCGTGGCTGGGAGATTTACCCGCAAGCCATTTATGATGTAGCGATGATGATGAAAAAGGACTATCATAATCTTCCTTGGTTTGTCAGTGAAAATGGCATGGGTGTAGCTGATGAGGAACGGTTTATGGATGATTCAGGCATGATCCAAGATGATTATCGCATTGAGTTTATGAAGGAGCATCTCAGTTACCTTCATCAAGCGATTGAAGAAGGAAGTAATTGCTTTGGTTACCATACTTGGACCTTTATTGATTGTTGGTCTTGGTTGAATGGCTATCGCAACCGCTATGGTTTTTATCGGGTTGATTTGGAAGAGGATTATAAACGTACCGTGAAAAAGAGCGGACTTTGGTATAAGAAATTAAGTGAGCGAAATGGATATGAAGAATAATGGACAGAATCTTGCCGTTTTTGATATTGGCGGAACAGCAGTAAAGTACGGTCTATGGGATGGAGAAAAAATCCTGAATAATGCTTCTTTTAAAACACCTCAAAGCTTCGAAATGCTTACTGCGAAAATGGGCAGTATCATCAAAGATTATCCACAGCTTAAGGGCATAGCGATATCGTCTCCAGGCGCTGTCAATACAGCGAAAAGAAGGATTGAAGGAATCAGCGCCGTACCCTATCTGCACAATCGTCCTATATTTGATGAAATTGAACAATGCTTTGACTTGCCCGTGGCTATCGAAAATGATGCCAATTGTGCAGGGATTTGTGAAATTGATTATGGTGCAGGAAAAGAAGCCCAGAATGCTGTTTTTTTGGTCATAGGTACAGGAGTAGGTGGAGCTATCTTCATTAACCGCAAGCTTTATAAAGGTGCGCATCTTTTTGCGGGCGAGTTCGGTTTGATGAAAAACACGAAGCATAAAACTTTTAGCGAAACCGGACCTTTGGTTAAAGCTGCGGAAACTTATTCCAAAGAGACAGGCCAGAAAATTTCAGGTAAGGAACTGTACGACTTAATGGATCAAAAAAATCTCCAAGCTACTTTACTTATCGAAAATATGCTGGAGATTATTTCTGATTATTTATATAATATCCAAGTTTCGCTTGATCCAGATACAATTATCATTGGTGGGGGAATGTCAGCGCGGAAAGATTTGCCAGAAATCCTCCAGAAAAAATTATCGGAACGTCTTCAGAGGCACGATATAGCTCATATCTTGCCAAGAGTAGAACGTTGTCGATACATGAACCATGCAAATCTGATTGGGGCGGCTTTAAATTTTTACACTGTTTTCCCAAAAGCTCAGAGATGATTTGACAAAAAAACCAGCACTCTATATACTTAAAAGAAAAGGCTTTGTAGAGGTAAAGAATATGGCAAGCACTGATCGTGTAAAACAGATGAAATTTGAAACCGTTTATCCACTGTACTTGGAGAAAGTAGAGAAAAAAGGACGCACAAAAGAAGAACTGGATGAGATTTTGACTTGGTTGACAGGATACACGAATCCCAGCCAGCTCACGGGAAGCTTGGGACAATTGATTGAAAATCAAGCCTTTAATGACAATGCGCCTCTTATCACTGGGGTGATTTGCGGCGTTCGTGTAGAAGAAATTGAAGACAACTTCATGAAGAAGCTACGCTACATGGATAAGGTAGTGGATGAACTCGCCAAAGGAAAAAGCTTGGAAAAAATAAAAAGACTATAAACGGAGACAAACTATCGTTCATTCATTTTATATGATTTTGTAAATGTCACTCTTGCATTTGGTGAAGGAATTTGTTATCATAGAGGAACATTAATGAATATGAGTTCCCAAAGGGGAGTAGCGTCGGCGGAAGCCGAAACAAAGTCGTCATTTCGTGAGCCTTTTCTCACCGGCTTTGTTGACATGGATACGGCATGTTTAGCAAGACCTTTGCCAGATTTGGCAGGGGTCTTTTTGATACGCAGCTCTTAGCTGATACAGGATGATAGTTCTCACAGGAATTGCCGGCGCATTTTATTAGCCAAAAATTATCATTTTTTGACTTTTAACTTCACAAAATGTACCTCTTATTTCCTCTGAAGAAGCTAATACTGGTGTCTGACTGACCCTCATATTCAAATATTGTAAAAAGGAGTTAGAATGGAATTCTACAACAAAGAAACTGACCTTGTCCTTGAAGAGGTGCAAGCTTCAGCTGAAGGGCTGACGGAGCAGCAAGTCAAAGAAAGACAAGCACGTGATGGTTTTAATGAACTTAAGAGCAAAGACAAGGTTCCCACTTGGAAAGTCTTCCTTGATACCTTTAAAGACCCGATGGTCATCGTCTTATTGATTGTAACGATTGTCCAGCTCGCCTTAGGAGAGGTGGTTGAAGCCATTATCATCCTAGGTGTAGTACTGATTAGTTCGATTGTGACGGTCATTCAGACGAAAAAGGCGGAAAGTTCACTGGACGCCTTGAAGCAAATCTCTGCTCCAAATGCTAAAGTTTTACGTTCTGGAGAGAAAATTACTATTCCTGCACGTGAATTAGTTGTTGGAGACCTTGTTCTACTCGAAGCAGGAGACTTTGTGCCTGCAGATGGGCGTATCTTGACCTGTAAGAGTTTGCGTGTTGAAGAAGGAATGCTTACAGGGGAGTCTGAAGCCGTTGAGAAAACAGATGAAGCCCTTGAGGGAGAACTTCCTTTAGGTGACCGTAAGAACATGCTTTACAGTGGCGCACTCACGGTATATGGTCGTGGTGAATTTGTCGTTACAGGTACAGGAAGCCAGACAGAAATCGGTAAGATTGCGACCCTGCTTGAAACTGCTGAAGATAAGCAAACTCCCTTGCAGCAGAAATTGGAGAAATTCAGTAAGCAATTGGGTATTGCTATCTTGATTCTTTCAGTAGCTATCTTTGGGATACAAGCTGCCCGCATCTTCTTTGCTGGAGACGGTGCAAATATTGAGGTGAAGATGCTAGATGCCTTTATGTTTGCGGTTGCAGTTGCGGTTGCCGCAATTCCAGAAGCACTTTCATCTATTGTGACGATTGTCCTTTCAGTTGGCACGAACAAGATGGCCAAGCAACATGCCATTATTCGTAAGCTACCAGCTGTTGAAACTTTAGGTTCAACAAGTGTTATCTGTACGGATAAAACGGGAACATTGACACAAAACAAGATGACCGTTGTTGACTACTTTTTGCCGAGCGGCAAAGAAGAAAGTTTTCCAGCTCAGCCTGATTCTTGGAGAAATGACGAAGCACTTCTCGTACAAGCGGCTGTACTTTGTAACGATTCAAATATAAATGAAGAGGGTCAAGAGTTGGGCGACCCAACCGAGGTGGCGCTTATTGCCTTTAGTAATAAAGTCGGGAAGCCTTATCAGGAACTGCGTGACGCTTACCCACGTTTGGCAGAACTTCCATTTGATTCGGATCGTAAACTCATGTCCACGATCAATCTTATTGATGATGAAAAAATCATGTTGACAAAGGGGGGGCCAGACGTTATGTTTGCCCGTTGCAGCAAGGTGCTTATCAATGGTCAGGTTCAAGAATTTACGGATGAACTCAAAGCGAATTTCCAAAAAGAAAACGAAGCTTTTAGTAACAAAGCCCTCCGCGTATTGGCTTATGCCTACAAACCTTTGGGACAGGATAAAGAAGTTTTAGATCTGGAAGATGAGAACGACCTTATCTTGATTGGTTTAACAGCCATGATTGACCCACCACGTGAAGCTGTATATGCTTCAATAGCTGAAGCGAAAAAAGCCGGCATCCGTACTGTCATGATTACAGGTGACCACAAAACAACAGCACGTGCCATTGGGCAAGAGATAGGACTCTTTGGTGAGAACGATATTGCGGTGACCGGTCAAGAGTTAGATGCTATGTCAGAGCAGGAGCTGGATGATAAACTGGCGAAAATTTCGGTCTATGCGCGAGTATCACCAGAAAATAAAATACGTATCGTACGTGCTTGGCAGAAAAAGTCTCATGTTACAGCTATGACAGGTGATGGTGTTAATGATGCGCCTGCCTTAAAACAAGCCAATATCGGTATTGCTATGGGGTCAGGTACTGACGTTGCTAAGGATGCATCTGCAATGATTCTGACAGATGACAACTTTGTATCGATTGTTAATGCAGTAGCTGTTGGTCGTACAGTTTATGACAATATCAAAAAATCTATCGGTTATCTTTTCTCTGGTAACTTGGGAGCAATTATCACGATTGTCTTTGCTCTCGTCATGAACTGGGCAAGTCCATTTACTGCTCTACAATTGCTCTTTATCAACTTGGTCAATGACTCAGTGCCAGCTATAGCTTTGGGAATGGAAAAAGCAGAACCAAATGTGATGAATAAAAAACCGCGTCCTTCTGATGAGGGAATCTTTGAAGGTGGTTTGATGGCCAGTGTCGCTGTTCGTGGAACTCTGATTGGGATTGCAGCGATTATTTCACAATATATTGGGATGCAGGTTTCAGATGAGTTAGGTGTTGCAATGGCCTTTACGACACTAATCTTGGCACGTAGCTTACAAACATTTACAGCGCGTTCAAACTCTCAAACTATCCTGTCTCTGGGACTCTTCTCAAACAAATACGTTTTAGGAGCAGTGGTCTTCTGTTTAGGACTTTATAGCCTGACCACTTTACCTTTTACACGTGAATTCTTTAGCATTCCTGCAAACTTTGATATGCACTACTGGTTGTTGGCGGCAGGTCTTGCTCTGGCAGCTCTGCTCATGATGGAAATCATTAAAGCCCTGCGCGTTTTCATCAGTCAGAAAAAAGCTAAAGTAAGTGTTAATAAATTAGGATAAAAGCATGTCTCCTCTTTTGTTTAAACATTGAGTATAAGGAACTTTTAAGAGAGGGAGAACCTCCTGGCTATGGACTTTGTCATCTGTAGCTGAGAGGTTTTTTCATACCCTGAAACTTCATTGAAGCCTTTGGCTTACTTGACTAAAAAATTTGTAAAAATCGATGAGGCTCTTGGATCATAAGTTATGAGTTGAGAAACTAAGGGAGAGCAGAAGCTGGCTTCCTATCTTTTCAAAACAATTGAAGTAAAAAAAATACTGCAGAACTCGCCCCCAAAATATCATATATTCCAAAAGTCTCTTTTTGAGATAATTTATGAAATGTGGTAAAATGAGAAAGCTCAAGGCTCTATGTTTGAGAAGAAAATAGAGTGAGAGAAAGTAATTTTTCAGAAAAAAGTAAGAGAGACAAACTGCAAGAGAGGGTAAAAGATTACCCAAGAGAAGTGCAGGTGTTTTAGGAAGAAATAGGAAAAATAAAAAATGAGCTTATTTTTAGATACAGCTAAAATCGAAGTCAGAGCGGGTAAGGGCGGTGATGGTGCAGTTGCTTTCCGTCGTGAAAAATACGTACCAGATGGAGGCCCTGCTGGTGGCGATGGCGGTCGCGGTGGTGACATCATCTTCCGTGTTGATGAAGGTTTGTCAACACTGATGGATTTTAAATACAATCGTATTTTTCGTGCAAAATCTGGGGAAAAAGGGATGAACAAGGGGATGCACGGTCGCGGTGCAGAAGATTTGGTTGTCAAAGTACCTCAGGGCACGACAGTGAAAGATAATGAAACAGGTCAAGTCATTGTTGACTTGGTTGAACAGGGGCAGGAATTTGTCGTGGCAAAAGGTGGTCGCGGAGGGCGAGGAAATATCCGCTTTGCTACACCGCGCAATCCTGCACCGGAAGTTGCCGAAAATGGTGAACCCGGTGAGCAAAAATGGCTCATGCTTGAATTACGTGTCCTTGCTGATGTGGGCTTAGTAGGTTTCCCATCAGTTGGTAAGTCAACGCTCTTAAGTGTTGTCTCAAATGCACGACCAAAGATTGGCGCCTACCACTTCACGACAATTACACCAAATATTGGCATGGTTCAGGTTGGTTACGGGGACAGCTTCGTCATGGCCGATATGCCTGGATTGATTGAGGGAGCACACTCAGGTGCAGGTCTGGGAATTCAGTTTCTTCGTCATATTGAACGTACACGTGTCCTTCTGCATGTCTTAGATATGTCAGGTCTTGAAGGGCGTGATCCTTATGAGGACTATGTCACCATTAACAAGGAGTTGGAAAGTTACAATCTTCGTCTACTTGAACGTCCGCAACTGATTGTGGCGAATAAAATGGACATGCCAGATGCGCCGGAAATTCTTGCGGACTTTAAGAAGAAGTTAGCGGAGAATCTACCCGAAGGTCAGGAAATGCCCCAGATTTTTGAGGTGTCTGGTCTAACCAAAACAGGTTTGCAAGCTCTTTTAGCCCGTACAAGTGAACTTTTAGCCGAGACCCCTGAATTTTTGCTTTACGAAGACGAAGATTTCCTCGGTGAAGAAGCATATTATGGTTTTGAAGAAGAAGAAGAACAACCCTTCCGCATCTCACGGGATGATGATGCCGCTTGGCGTCTATCTGGTGCCAAACTTGAAAAACTGTTCAAGATGACCAACTTTGACCGTGACGAGTCGGTTATGAAGTTCGCACGGCAGCTTCGATCGATGGGAGTGGATGAGGAACTCCGTGCTGCTGGTGCGCGTGATGGTGATCTGGTTCGTATCGAGAAATTTGAGTTTGAATTTGTAGATTAAAAGTTTGGGAGGTTGATGTGGGCTTCAAGATTATTTCTGACCGTGATGAAAACGGTGAGTTTATCGCTTCCGCAGAGTTTTGGACAGATGAACGGATTGATGCTTTGATTAAGAAATATAATCCTTCAGGAAAACTCCGTCTCTCCAAAGCTGCACAAGAAGCAGACAAAAAAGAAGACGAATAAAATGAGTAAAAAGAGTGCCTAGTGAATCACTCTTTTTTTTGTAGATTATTTTAGAAAATAAAGTGCACGATAGAGCAAGACAATTTTTATACTCATCTTCCGACTCCTTCTTTAGGAAAAGAGAACTTGTATTTCTAGAAACTTTATGTGATTGAACTTCACTGATATTTAGGGTAACATTCCAAGTAGAAGTAAATATTTTCAGCTGAAAGAACTAAAGGAGGTTATCTTTTGAGAAAAAACAAAATATTTTCTATCGTACTCATCGCTTTTACTTTTGGTATTTTAGGAGCTTTGACAGCTTCAACGACAGTAAAAGCAGGAGTTTTGGATATTGATACAAGTCAGTATGAGCCTACTGGAAATCCAAATGTAAGCTATCCACAAATCAGTATACGGACCAATCGGACACCGGAACGCACGAATATAGCTGATATTGTCAGGCTTGCAGATGAAGCAGCAGCAAAGTATCTGGTTGGAGACAGTGCACATCGTTCAAAGGCTGTAACAAAGATGCTTATTTCTTACTTTGGGAGCGGTAGTCTAGGGCATACTTGGGTTGTTGTTTTCCATAGTAATAAACCTGGTGATTACACTTCTTATGGTTTTCACGAGGTCTTTGGATGGGTGAAAAATGGAAGCTCATACTTTACAGATGACAGTGCGGGAAGAAAGTTTGCGGTTGAAAAGACCTTGCCGCTTGGAGATGACAAAACAAGCTGTGAAAATATCGAAAAGACGATTATGCCACAGCTCTCAGAGGAAAGTGTTGCTATCGCTCGGATGATGGGAGTATATGTTTTTTGGCCAAGTAGGGGCGCTTACTCTCCTCTTGGCAACTGCGCATGGGCTGCGGGGAACTTGTGGAATGCAGTAACAGGCGATAACTTAAAATTTGAGCAAGAGTTTGACGGAGCGGCTCATGCAAGTGACTGGGGCATGCCATTTTTAAATGGTGTAACGAAGATTGCCGATCCTGGAATGGCAGCTGAAGGTATGGTCAAATAGCAAAGTAGTAGAAGAAGAAAAATGAGAAAGGATATGCCCTATGATTTTAAAGAAGACAGGGGCAGCTTTAACTGGCGGTCTTTTGGTGCTTGGCATTGCTTTGCCATTAGGCAATGTTGACTCAAAGAATGTGGCTGCCAAAGATGTAAACTGTCCTAGAAATAGTGAATGTCTAAACAAACAAACAAACAGTCTCAATGGAGAACTTAGTCCTAAAATTGATGAAAAACTTGAAAAACTGGCCATTGCACATTCTTACAGTATGTTTGCAACTGGACAAGCGACAGGTGGTACCATCGGTGCTGCAGAGTCAAAACCAATAAATGCGAGTGATCATCCCACGCTTTCCATGAACAGTGATATGAGGCTCAAAGAGGGCGAAGCTCTTGCAGCGCATTCTTCTCATTTTACTAACGATACAAATAACGTGCAAAACATTGACACCCCTTCTTTCAGTTTCGAGACGTCTGATTCGATTACAACAACAACAACTCATTCTGTCAATACAGGGATGTCTGCACAAGAGCATTTCCTATTTCCAAGTATTGGAGGAATAGGGGTTGCTAATGTAAAGTTTAATGTAGAGTATACGTACACAACGGGATATGAAAAAACAAAGTCTAAAACGATTATTTGGAAGGTTCCTTCCTCATCGATTCGCCTTGAACCACATACAAAAGTTCGAGTAGATTGGTTTCTTAGAACCACAGAAGCTTCTGGTACGATTAAGCTTCAGGATAAGGTCAAGGCACAGATTCCATACAAAACTGATTTAGAGACAGGTACAATCTCAACACATGGGCTTGGTAAGGTAATTGCATCGGAAGACTTGCTAAGTAATAGATATTGGAACATGTTCATGAAAGAAAGCAGAAGTAACTGGCAGCAAGTCAACAATAACACTGCGCTTTACAACATGGGGGTAGGGAGCTACCACGCCAAGTATGGGACGGAACTTTATTTCGTGATAAAAGAGATTGAGGATGATGGTACAAGCGGACCTGTAATTTACGAAGCACCTGTAAAGGCTGAAGCTACATAGTTGTGAAAGAAAAGAGCTGTCAGAATTTGTGCAGAGGAGGTATTTGACTTGAATTTACTTTTTTATCTTGTTAAGCTAAGTGGAAGAGGAAACAAGAAGGAGAAGCAGATGACGGTAAAACTTTTTATTGCACAGACATTAGACGGCTACATCGCAGACAAGCAGGATAATCTTGATTGGTTGATGACAGTTCAAGGGAAAGGAGATAATGGCATATCTGCCTTTCTTTCCTCTATTGATATTATTCTTATGGGAAGTCGGACCTATCAGTGGCTTTTGGATCAAAAGTTGGAGACTTGGCCTTATGAAGGCAAAATGACCTATGTTTTCTCTGAAAAAAACTGGGAGGATAAAGATAATATTAAATTTGTTCATCCGATGCAACTTACAGATTTTGTCCACGGTCTTCAAGGAGAAATTTGGTTGATTGGCGGAGGGAAACTCATCAAAACTTTTTTGGAAGCTGACTTGATTGATGAGTACAGAGTAACGACTGCGCCCGTTCTGCTCGGCGAAGGAATCCCGCTTTTCCCCCAAGGCGATTATGCAGCAGACTTAGAATTTCAAGGAAGTACAATCTACGGACAGTTTGTAGAACTGGCCTATAAACGAAAAAACGAATAAGGGAAAACTCAGTAAACTCTGACATGAGAAGCTGAGTTTTTTTGTGTAACAAGTAATATGCAATCCTGTTTTCTCATCAAACACTCATTTCATTTGACCTTTTTTTTTT
>NZ_WIVG01000028.1 GCF_016758115.1 Lactococcus garvieae | reverse complement strand
AAAAAAAAAAGGTCAAATGAAATGAGTGTTTGATGAGAAAGAGTCGATGGAGGAATTTTTACAGCACCTCATTTTTATTATTCACCTTTTCTAGAATAATGGTATCGGAGCTTCAACAAAAAAGAAGTTCCAAAGAGAACTTCTTAGTAAATTACACGCTGACATTTTTCAAATAAAATAAAGAAAAGCCAACACGCTTTTCTTAAAATTTTAACCATAATGCTACAAAGAGACCACGATATGGAAACTTAAAATATCTAGCTCTCTAGATTTAAAACTCAAACAATCTCCCAACCTTTGTTCAGCAAGCTATATTTTAACTGTTTGTTCGCAAAAAAAGCATAAATAAAGGTTAAACCTCCCAATGAAGGCAAAGAAACTTCCCACATTTGCCCCGTCAACATGAAACTAATAAAACTAACTATCGTAACTCCAAGGAACATATAACCAATAACCCTCCACTCGCCCCTAAACATCAATGCCCAAATGCCAAAGAAAAATACGGTCCATGAAAAACCTTGTTTAACTATGCGCGTAGCACCTGTACTGGTGTTTTTTAATGTAATGTGAGTCATACTTATCTCCTCATCTTTCTCTTTGTTCTTTAATTTAAAATCCAAAAACCTTGTCCCAGTGTAAAAACTCCTCTTGGTCTTTTCTTCCAGTTCTCCTCTTGTTAATCTACTGTCTTCATATCAACGCTTCGAACAAATTCATATTACTTTCTCTGCGAGGTTCACTTTTATATCACGCATTTCCATTTTTTCACGATTTTTAATGCCTGATACGAAAAGAACTATGCAAATCCTATGCTATTTAAAACACTAGATTCAGCTGAATTAAATGGTGCTGTAAAAAATAAAATAAGAAACAGCGCTAAAATATAGCTAAACACCTCTCTCAGTTTTATAATATGTTGACTTCATTTAATCTATTTTTTCAACGAACAACGGTTCTCTGGACTTGACTAAAAACATTGATTCGCACTTCTTCTCCGATTTCCATTGTTCCTTTTAGTTGAGCTTTGACATTAGTCACTTTACTTTTTTGTCATTTACTTCTGTAATGTTCTCTAGCTAAATACGACAAAAGAAGAATCCCAATAATCATTGAAATTCCCCAGCTCGTCCACTCTGCTGAATCTGAATGCTGTAAAAATGGTACGTAGGCCAGCAACAGCTTTTTAATTCCTAGGTTAACAGCTACGATAACTGCATAAGAAATGACACCTTGACAAAACCACTTCACGTCTTTCCTCCTTCCATAAATTTCTTCATAAGTATTTAAATCTATTTAGCGAATAAGGTAGCCAAAATGTAGAAAATGTAGATGTGTGCTGGATAAAAGATATAAAAGAAATTTTTCATCCCTTTACCCTTTTTCCCATCGTACAGTGCCATCGGTATCGCTGCAAACACCATCATCCACTGAATGCCCCTAGTTTCTAAAAGAAACAGCCCCATTGAAAGTAAGACGAGGCATAAGATTTGAATCCAACGTTTTTCTCTAAAAATATAGAATAAAAGCCCTAAAATAACCACCATAAAGCCGCCTTCAACCATCAAAATGTTAGGAACGAGTAGGAACAGCTGTATCAACCAAGTTGGTGTATTCTCATTTAATATCAAAACTTGTAAAAGGGCAGGTAAAATAGGGAGCAAAGTAATGACAATGCCTTTTAAAATCTTCTTGGCTTTCAATAAATCCCAAGCATACATGTAAACCGTTGTCATGAAGAAAGTTGAAAAAGCATTATTAATAAGCGTAATGTCTGGATTGCGCAGCAAATAAACGTTGAGCAAAATATTTCCTGCCCCCATCAAGAGAGAGGCAATCAAGAGTCGGGTCATGAGTTTTTTCTTGCTTCTCGTATAGAAAAAGCTTTCGGCCATTAAAAACAAGAAGATGGGAAAAACAGGTCGTCCCAGCATATTGAAGAACTGTGGTACGTCAGCAGTATTCCACATCTGAAAGATATGGTCAAAAATCATCAAGACAACTGCAAAAAGTTTGAGATTTGTCCCATTGAAAATACTGTTTTTTGTTTGAATTTCTTGCAAAATTTTTCTCCTTTATAAGCTTAATAACCTTGCTTTTTTCCAAAAGATGAGAGCTTTTTCCTCTTTCTTATAAAGACTTTCTCCTTGAGCAGCAGACAAACAAGAACTTAAGATTGAAAAAGGAAGTCAGTTCTTGTTTGTCTATTGTTCAAAGCTAGCCAGCAGAGAAGATAGAAAAAGGCTCCATTGATAATTCTTCCCCTATTTTAGACGCATAATACGCTATTGAAGATGAAAATTGGTGCCAAAAGCACTCCAGATCAGATCAGGTCACATTACTTTTGCCAACTTTTTTCTTAATCTTTTGTTAATATTATTCTTTTTAAAGCATTCTTATTAATACATTTATTATTTTCGTATTATTATTGTATAATTATTATGCGACTTTGACAATTTACATTTGAACTACATTTGTAAACCTTAATAAATTATTCCTTTTTGAATGTCAAAAATAAATAGACAAAATGGAGGACTACAACAGTGCTTTCTGAAACTGCACAAGCCATTATCAATCACACAATAGAGCTTTTAGAAACCAAACCTATAACATCTATTTCAATTGTAGAAATCACGTCTTCGATCCAAATCAGTCGTGTAACCTTTTATAAGTATTTTAGAAATATAAGGGATGTACTTGATGTCTTGGTTGAAGAACTGCTGCTTGGGTTCAGCCAAAAGCTTCAAGAAAAGAACACCCATTTACTTGACTTTGTGAACATGAACAGCTCTTCTGCAATAAAAGCTACCCTGTACGACAATGCTCTAGGCGTCGATAAATATTTCTATGCAAACCGCAAATACATCAAGGGCTTACTCTTCAAAAATAGCGGAATTGATTTTATCTCAATGCTACAAGCGGTGTACTACAATCATTTCCATGTTGCGATTGAAAATGTCCTGTCTATGTACGATAAGAAACTCATCTCAAGATATGTGTGAACTTTATGGCTTCTGGTGTTACAGCCATTTGGCAAGAATGGTTTGTCAATAATTTTGATTTATCTGTTGAAACGATAACAAATGACCGCTTAGATATGCTTGCTCCGTCGCTCACGGCACTTTACACGAGAAAATAAAAGGAAGGTCTTTATAAAACTCTTGCTAAAGCAAATCAGAAGACAGCTAAAAACGGAGAGAGTGAGCAAAAATAACCTGAACATAAGAGAGAAAGAAACTTATTTTATCCAAAGAAAAAACGCTCAGAGATGCGTTTCATTGCGCATCTTAAGCGTTTTTTCTTTAAGAATTTATCTATTTTCGTAGGCTTTCACAGTTTCTAAGAAAGCTTTACCATATTTTTTCAGTTTTACTTGTCCCACACCAGAGACTTTTAAAAATTCTTCTTCTCCCTGAGGCATGATTCGTGCCATATCTTTCAGTGAAGCATCTGAAAAAATCATGAAAGGTGGAACGCCTTCTTCTTTGGCAAGCTCAAGACGTAGTGTACGCAAGTCTTCAAACAGTTCTGCATTAAAGGATAATTCTGATGCTGTCGTCTTTTTCTCTGGACTCAAAGCTGCACGGCGCCAAACTCTTTCTCTACCCTGCAGCACGTCTATACCGCGCTTCGAAACCCCGAGTAAGGGATATTTCCCCGCAGAAACTACCAGATAGCCTTCCCCAGTCAAAAAGTCAATCAATTCTCCAATCGCTTTTTGAGAATAGTCTTTCATAATGCCAAAAGTAGAGAGTTTTTCAAAGTTCCAGCGGGCTAAATTTTTATTTTTAGAACCAACCAATACTTGTGCTACTGCTGTCTTCCCAAAGCGCTGCTCCATGCGAACTACACAGGACAGCACTTTTTGGGTTTCCAAGGTAACATCCGTACGCTCACGATCATCCAAACAATTCGAGCACTTGTGACAGTCCTCACCCTTATCACCAAAATACTGCAAAATATAGCCTTGCAAGCAAGTTTCTGAACTCGCATAAGCCTGCATCTGTCTGAGCTTTTCGTACTCTTGTTCCTTGTGCTGCTCACTTCCCTCACCTTGTTCGATGAGAAAGTTGCGCAAACGCACATCATTAGGTGAAAACAAAAGAACAGCATCCGAATCTAAACCGTCACGCCCCGCACGACCAGCCTCCTGATAATAAGCTTCAATCGTTGCAGGCATCCCATAATGAATCACAAAGCGAACATTGCTCTTATTGATTCCCATGCCGAAAGCATTTGTTGCGACCATAATCGGAACAGCATCGTAAAGAAAATCCTCTTGGTTTTTCTGCCGTTCCCTTTCAGATAGCCCTGCGTGATAACGTTTTGCTGGAAAATGGTTACGGTTGAGCCATTCCGTAACTTCTTCCACCTCCTTGCGTGTGTTGGCATAAATAATGCCTGATTCATCTTGATGCTCCTTTAAATAGGACTTCAAAAAATCCCGTTTATCCTTGCCTTTCACTACTTCAAAGCGAAGATTTTCTCGTAAAAATCCAGTTTTTACAGTACTTTCTGCTGATATATGCAAAAGTTCTTGAATATCCTGTGAAACACGAGGAGTCGCTGTAGCTGTCAGAGCCAATATCGTCGGTGAAGTTGGCAAATCAGATAAACGCTCAGCAAAAGTAACATAAGAGGGCCTAAAGTCATGCCCCCACTGGGAAATACAATGTGCTTCATCGATAGCTACTAAATCAATGGGCAAGTGCTGTAAAAAGGAATTAAAAGATTCCAGTTCAAAACGCTCCGGTGCAACAAATAAAATCTTAACTTGGCCGCTTTCAACCTGTTGCATCCGAAAGTGTACCTCCATCTCATCCACAGTTGAGTTGATAAAAGTAGCAGGGATATTGGCGATATTGAGCTGGTCTACTTGATCTTTCATGAGAGAAATCAAAGGGGAAACGACCAAAGTTATCCCCTCTTGTAAAAGTGCTGGAAGCTGATAACAAATCGACTTTCCAGCCCCCGTTGGTAAGATACCGAGTGTATCTGTCCCTTGTAAGACTTGTTCTATAATTTGCTTTTGCCCTTGGCGGAAACTTTCGTAACCGAAAAATTCTTTGAGTTTTTCTTCTAAATTCATCTTTTTTTATTATAGCAAAATATGATGCACTGTGTTGCTGGTGAAAAAATAAACAATCATTCTGATGTTCCGGTTTGGTGAAGAATTGTATTAGCTATTGACTTTTAACTTGCTTGACTGATAATTAACAAATGCCACGATAAGAGAACGTAACCCAATCCAGCATGGCCATATGCAACTCAAATCTGCCGCGAATTGACTATAACGTGAACAGCTTCAAAAATAACCTCTATCAATCTTTAATTGCTCTCATCTACACATCGTACTTAAAAAAGTCCAAAACTCCTGACCAAGCAGGAGCTTCTGAAGTAAATAACCGCACTACTAATAACAGGCTTTGTACAAAAATTTGCTTAATGTGTACGATTATAAAGGACACTTGAGATAAAGGAAAGCACAATAATCAAACCGCCAAGTAATCCAGTTACCGCTTCACCTATTTCCCAACGAATACTTGCTAAAATAAGAATAGCCAAGGTCAATATTGCCCAATGTGCTCCATGTTCTAAATATACTAACTCATTAAGTGTTCCTTTTTCAACCAAATAAAGTGTAAGAGAGCGGACAAACATTGCCCCTATGACACCCAAACCCAGCAAAATAATAATTGGATCAGAAGTGATTGCAAAAGCACCAATCACACCATCAAAACTAAAAGAAGCATCAATAACTTCCAAGTACATGAAAAGCGAGAAGGCTGCACGACCAACTGCATACGTCGCTTCTCCTGTTGCATGCTTTGGCAAGTGCTCCGTCATCATCTCTCCAAAGCCATTAACCAGCATAAAAGTCACAATACCTAAAATCCCTGAAAAAAGAATCGCATGTGCATCAGCAGCAACAATTTCTGCTGTTAAAAGGAGAATAATCAGAGAAATAATAGCATTGGCTGCCGGAAAATGTCCAATTTGTTGTAAGAGTTTTTCGGGCAATTTCAACCACGTATGTGCTCTTTTGTCAAAGAAAAATCCCAAGGCTAACATCAACAAAAACATTCCGCCAAAAGCGGCAATAGTGGGATGAGCATGATGCAATATATAACCATATGTCCCTGGAATCGATGAATCCCCTTTTTCCAAAGCTAAGCGCATCGCACTCACCGGATCCAAGTGAGCCGATACCCCCACAATCAAAAGCGGAAAAATCAAACGCATCCCCACAACAGCAATTAAAATTCCCACCGTTAGAAATATTTTACGCCAGGCAAGGCTCATCCGTTCTAAAATTCTTGCATTGACTATGGCGTTATCCATTGAAAGTGAAATTTCCAATACTGCAAGAATGGCTGTAATCATAAGACCGTCCCAGCCTGCATAAATATAGGCAGCAACCAACGCAATAATACTAACAATAAACGAGCTTCTAAAAATTTTCATAAATCCCTTTTCTAAATGTCCACTTCTACAAGTTGTTTTTCCCCTTTTGTTACAGAAATTTTTCCGCTAAACTGCTCAATTAAATCTTCCAGTACTCGCTCTGTTTCATCCAAATCCATAAAAAGTTTAACGGTCACATCTGATAAGAATTCACTTTCAGAGATTTCTAAACCTTGTTTACTTAAGAAACGCTGCAAGCTGTCAAAATTACTGTAATCCAATTTCAGTATGAGTTCTTCCTGAGTGACAAATTGCACCAAGCCCACTTGATCCAAAGCATGTCCCACACTGCCAGCATAAGCACGTATTAAACCGCCCGCACCAAGTTTAATTCCGCCAAAGTATCGGGTAACTACAGCGCAGACATTCGTAATTTGTCTTTTTTTCAAAATTTCTAACATGGGAACCCCAGCTGTTCCCGAAGGTTCACCATCATCACTTGAGCGCTGAATTTCCTGTCGATCACCCAAAGCAAAAGCCGAACAATTGTGTGTCGCCTTATAATGTTCTTTTTTTATCTTCGCAATAAAGTCACGCGCTTCTTCTTCAGTATAAACGCGCTTCAAATGGCAAATGAAGCGCGACTTTTTGATTTCTTCTTCTGCACAAAAATCCTTTTTTATAGTAATCGTCATAAATAAATTTTATCAAAATTAGTGAAAACATGCGACTTTTTTCGTCCAAGAAGAATATGAATGAATTACACGGGAGATTGCTCCTCAAAAAAGAATTAAGCGCAGTACCTATTCAGGCTATTCTTTTAGAGGGGATGAAAGAAATTTCAAAAACTAAAATCAGATGCAGCCGCTGTGGAAAAACCAGTGAGAAGAAAGAAGTACAGTTACCGATTGGGGCTTACTATTGTCCCTACTGCATTCAGATGGGACGTGTTCGCTCCGATGAAAAACTCTACCATCTTCCTCAGGAGCGCTTCCCAGAAGTCTCTTATCTCAGCTGGGAAGGGGACTTGACTCCCTCTCAGCAGTCTATATCCGAACAGCTGGTCCACTTGAACCAAAAGCATGAAACGATACTCGTCCAAGCGGTAACTGGCGCTGGAAAAACAGAGATGATTTATCAAGTCATTAACGAAACACTAAAAAGAGGGGAAGCTGTAGGTTTGACAAGCCCTCGGATTGATGTATGTCTGGAACTTTACCGGCGTTTAAAGAAAGACTTTTCCTGCTCCATCTCACTTTTACACGGGGAAGGAGAAGCCTACAGTCGCTCTCCTCTAGTCATTGCTACAACGCATCAACTCTTACGTTTTCGTCATTCCTTTGACTTACTCATTCTTGATGAGGTTGATGCTTTCCCCTTCCCTGATAATGACATTCTTTCTTTCGCGCTCAACCAAGCGCGAAAACCTTCTTCAACCTTGATTTATCTAACTGCAACAACTACACATGATTTAGAGAGACAAGTAAAATTAGGGCACATCAAAAAATTACAATTGCCGCGGCGTTTTCACGGTTCCCCTCTTGTTCTCCCACAATTCTTCTGGCAGAGCAAATTTTACCAAATGATTAAAAAACAAAGAACTACAGGTTTTCCCTTACTTATTTTTGTTCCTGAAATAAGACAAGGTAAAGCACTGACTCAAGATTTAGTAGAAAAATTTCCTAAAGAAACGATTTCTTTTGTTGCCTCAACAAGTACTCAGCGACTAGAAAATGTAGAAAAATTCAGACAGAAGGAAATCTCCATCCTTGTGTCAACAACAATATTGGAGCGCGGTGTTACTTTCCCTAAAGTTGATGTTTTCGTCTATCACAGCCATCATCATAACTTTACCCGGTCAAGTTTAATCCAAATCGCAGGACGTGTTGGACGTAGCCCTCAAAGACCTGATGGGAAGGTTTATTTCTTCCATCTGGGCAAAACCAACTCCATGCTAGAAGCCTATAAAAATATTAGAGCAATGAACCAAGCAGGTGGTTTCTGATGAAGTGCTTACTCTGTCACTCTGATTTCTCTCCTTCGCTTTCCTTTTATCAGCTCTTCCTTCTCCTTCCTCAATCTCCTCGACTCTGTTCCTCTTGTTATTCAAAATTCCACTTCATAAAACCACCTCACTGCAGCCGATGTTTCAAAACTGGAGTAAATGGTATCTGTTCAGATTGCCGCTTCTGGGAAGACGAGGAAGGGATAATCATCAAACACCAAGCAATCTTCACTTACAACGAAGCCATGGAAGATTATTTTAGTCGTTATAAATTTATGGGAGATTATCGTTTACGTAAAGCCTTTAGTCACTACTTTAAGAAAGAAAAAGATTATACCATTGTCCCTGTTCCTATAAGTGAAAAACGCTTGCAAGAAAGAGGTTTTAATCAAGTCGTAGGCTTTATTGATCATCTTCACTTCATGCCCCTTTTGGAAAAAGAAGAGGGTCTTTCGCAGCACACCCTTAGCAGGAATAAAAGACTGCAAAATAAAAACACCTTCACTCTCAAAGCAAAAGTAAAGGTTCCTAACAAAGTTTTACTTATTGATGATGTCTACACTACAGGACGTACTCTACAGCATGCTATAACCGTTCTGAAAGAAGCCGGTGCCCAAGACGTAAGAAGTTTCTCACTTTGTCGCTAACTCTTAGAAAAAGATATTCCAAATTTTAGGTAGAAAGATAAAGGAAGCTACAAGCAAAGCAAAACCAGAGATTACTAAAACAGCTCCAGCAGCCATATCCTTAGCTCTCTTGGCCCGCAAATGAAATTGGTAGTCTGCAGCTAAATCAACAACATTTTCTATAGCCGAGTTCAACAATTCTGCAGTAAAAACCAAAAAAACAGCCAGGAAAAGGAAAAGCCACTCAAACTCTCTAATTTGAAAAACAATACCTGAAATCAAAGCCAATACTGCAGAAAGAGCATGCTTACGCATGTTTCTTTCTTCTTTGAAAGCCGTCCAAATTCCAGAAATCGCAAACTCCATACTGGAGACGATATTGGTATTTTTCCAACGTTTGCGCTCCGAGCTCACAGGAATTTCCCCGTCAGCAAAATCTTCCTTATTAAAAATTTTTACGTCTTTTTCTTTATCTTTTAAGTCCATAAGCAGTCAAAATCTCCTCCTGAAGTCCGAACATTTCCGCTTCTTCTTCTGGAGTATAATGGTCGTAACCATTAATATGTAAGAAGCCGTGGACCACTAACCAACCGTATTCACGCTTAAGAGAATGCCCATACTCTTTTGCTTGCTCTGCTGCCTTATCGATTGAAATGAAGAGCTCACCGATAAAGGGATCCAGCTCTGCCATCAATTCTTCTGGAATTTCCATATCCTCGTCAAAGAAAAATTCTTCTTCATCCGGCTTATATTCGAGAGAAATGACATCCGTTGGTGCATCTTTTTCTCTATATTTCAGATTAATTTCTTGTGAACGTGAATTATCAACAAAAGTTACAGCCATTTCCTTAGATTCCGCGAGCTTAATATAGTCTGCCGCAAATTTTAATAGCTTTTCTGTTTGTTCGATAATCTCTTCTGAAACTTGTTCCGTTTCATCAACTAATTCGATATACATTATCTTCCCTATTATTTATTATTACTTTATATTCTTTTGTTCCATCATCTTTTTTGCAAAATTTAAAAGAGCTGCTTGAGTAGAAGGCATAATATCTTTGGGCAACTGCTCAAAAGGAAACCAGCGTGCATCTGTGACTTCACTGGGTTCAAGAAGCATTGCTCCTGAAAATTCATTACTTGTGTAAACAACATCAACGATATGAACTTCATCACCGTTGGGATAACAGAAATGCTGCGCCTCTCCAGAACATACTGTAAATAATTCCATATCTCCCACAGTCAGCCCTATCTCTTCAAACACTTCTCGTCTTGCAGCTTCTTCTGCTGTTTCTCCCGGCTCAATCGAACCGCCATGATAAGACCAACAGCCTGTGTCTTTACGCTTTTGGAGTAACATCCCTTCATCGTTATAAATAATGAGACTAGCACAAGCAATCACAAGCGGCCGAGGACCTAATATTTTGCGCAAGTCAAGAACATAGCCTTCAGACATGTTTGTCTCCTTTTTTCTCATAAGCCTTGATAATTTGGGCCACGACAGGGTGACGAACGACATCCTTAGCCGTAAAATAAACAAAATCAATACTGCTTAAACCAGAAAGTTTTTCTTGCGCATCAATCAAGCCAGACTTTACTTTCGAAGCTAAATCAATCTGTGAAATGTCCCCATTGACAATCATTTTTGAGTTGAACCCCAAGCGTGTGAGGAACATCTTCATCTGCATCGTTGTTGTATTCTGGGCCTCATCCAAGATAACAAAGGCATCATCTAAAGTGCGTCCACGCATATAAGCTAAAGGCGCAATTTCAATAATCCCTCGCTCCATCATCCGTTCTGTTGCATTTTTTCCTAAAATCTGGAATAAAGCATCATAAACAGGACGCAGATAAGGATCTACTTTTTCTTGTAGATCGCCTGGCAAGAAGCCGAGATTTTCACCAGCTTCAACAGCAGGACGTGTCAAGATAATACGCTTCACTTGTCCATTACGCAATGCTTGAACAGCCATAACAACGGCCAAGAAAGTTTTGCCTGTCCCTGCAGGTCCTATGCCAAACACGACATCATGATGCTTTACGCTATCTACATAAAGTTTTTGGCCCACATTTTTTAAGCGGATTGGCGTCCCCACAGCATCTTTCGTCAATTCAATTTCATAAAGTGTGATGAAATTCTCAATATTACCTTCCAGCACCATCTTAATCGCAATCATTGCGTCTGAACTATGTACAGGTAAGCCCCGTGAAATTAAGACCAAGAGCGCTTGCAAAACCTTACGTGCTTGCTCAGGAGCACTCTCGTTATCCCCAAGAATCTGCACCCTTTCTCCCCGGTAGTTAATATCAACAGCAAGTTGAGATTCTATCAACTGTGCATTCTTATCCTGTGAGCCAAAAAGTAAAACTGCATCTTCGGGGTTTTCCAACTTAAACTCTACGGAATGTTTAGCCAAACAAATACCTTCCTGTTCTTTTATTTATAATCTTTGTCTCATTATATCATATTTCAGAGCTACGCGTTCACACCTGCAAATAAAAAATCACTGAGACTAATACCTCAATGATTTTTAGCTTATTTTTTTTCCACATAAGGAAGGTCGATAGATTCAGCTAAGGCAAGAGAAACTATCTGTCCTTTATAGACACTCATGCCAGAGGTAAGGGGAAAACTTGCGGCCAACGCTTCATCTAAGCCTTTATCTGCAATGAGTTTCAAGTATTCTATATTACCTTTAGACATCACTAAAGTTGATGTTCTCGGTGTTGCTCCTGGCATGTTAGGCACTGCATAATGGATAACATCGTGTTTTACAAATACAGGGTTGGCATGACTGGTTGCCCGTTCAATCGTTTCAACAGTTCCGCCTTGGTCAATAGCAATATCCACAATAACTGATCCCGGCTTCATTGACTTAACCATAAACTCCTTCACAAGTTTAGGCGGTTTAGCACCAGGTATCAGAATTGTTGAAATAAACACATCTGCTTCTTTGATATGCTCTTCCAAAGCTTCTGTTGTTGACTTGATAATCTGAATGTTCTTCCCAAAATAACGTACCTCAAGTTCCTGTATACGTTTATCATTTAGCTCCAATATAACAACTGAACAGCCAATGCTCAAGGCAATATCTGCCGCATTCTCAGCAGCCGTTCCGCCACCAAATATCACAACATGTCCTGCTTCAATCCCGCTGTCCGGAATACCTGGGAGCAGGATTCCTTGCCCCCCATGCTGTTTCTCCAAGTAATACTGACCAAGATTAACTGCACGTCTCCCTGCAATAGCACTCAGAGGTTTCAAAAGAGGAAAAATACCATCAGCCGCAATATTTTCAGCGGAAAAAGCCGTAATATTCATTTCCATCATCTTCTCTACGCAGGCTTTGTTGGCTGGCAAATGCAAGAAGCCCCAAATGATTTGACCTTGTTTAAGGTATTGGTATTCTTCTTCCAGGGGTTCTTTTACCCGGACAAGAAGTTCTGCTTCCCAAGCCTTGGCACGGTCAACAATCTCAGCACCAGCTTCAATATACTGCTCATTTGAAAAACCAGCTCCTGCACCAGCTTTATTTTCTACAAAAAGTTGATGACCGGCCTCTACCAGAATTTTTACATTTTCTGGTGTCATGCCCACTCTTTCTTCTCCTTGTTTCAGGTCTTTGACAACACCTATAATCATTGTTTTTCCTCCACTTTCTGTATCCACTATAGAGTAAATATAGCATAAATAAAGCGCTTAACTTTGAGAAAGGGAAAAAAACACCCCTTTTTAGAAGAATAAGAAATTTTTGTTTTCTATTCTACAAAATATATTTTTAGTGAAAAGTAAAATGTATTGACGTCTAATACAGTGTAAGGCAAAAAAAGATATTATGTATTGAAAGGAGGAACTGAAACATAGTATCGCAATAATTTATATAGAAAGTAGGAAAACATATGCCAAGCAAAAATCTTAAAAAATTCATCATTACTGCGCTCACTGCTCTTGCACTTTTTTCGGGATCTGGCTTAGCGCAGGCCAATGACGTTCAGAAACCAGCACCCAGAGTCTGGGTGGCTACTGTCGTGCATCAAAGAGTATACACACCACAAGGTATACTTGTTCGGACCTTTTACCGTGAATTGAGGGTTATACGGGGTTACAAACTTCGTGAGATTTATTTTTCTTATGATAAAAAGAGCAAACTCTATTATCGAACCTATATTTACGACACTTACTAAGTGAAGTACACAATGACGAAAGGGAAACATATACTGTTTTCCCTTCGCTCTTTTCATGAGGAAAAAAATATGTTTATACTAAAAAAATTTTTAAGTAACAATAAAAACAAAGTACTTCTCTCCTTATTGTTGATCGGCTTAATTCTCCAGTTCATTGCCTTTGAAACCGTGGGAACCAATCTTCCTACTAACATAAATCAAAAAGTTATCACGCAAGAAAACATCCATTTTAATGAAAAAAATATTAAAGAGACCGAAATTCTTATTGAATCTGAAAATCCTCCAGAAAATGTCCAAGAAATTTTAGTCGAATTGCAAGAAGATTTAAAATTAAATAAAGAAAAGCTCCATGCATTGGAAAAAAACAATTACAAGGAGTTCTGGCGTTTAGAGAACCTTCACAACGAAAAGACGCTAAAAAAATTGGAGGAAGCTGAAAAGAAAGGCGAAGAGTCTTCTCTTGTTGGAGGACATGAGCATATCAAATCAATGTCAAAGTGGTATCACCAAGTTCTAAACAGTGGGCAAGACTTTACCCAAGCTCCAGGACTCAATCCCTCAGGCCTAGGCGCTGCCCAATATATTTTGATTGGCTTAGGAGGACTTTATGGTTTAATCCTGCTGACTTTCATCTGTGGGGACACCTTAGCGATGGAAATGCCTAATGGTTTGCGTTATTACCACCTGATGAAAAAGGATAAAAAAGTGCTACATTTCCAGCATCTGTTTATCCCTGCTGGTTTTGTGCTCCTGCTTATTCTTTTTGCCTTGCTGGTTTTTGCGCTCTTCGCTGGACTCCAGTTTGGCATGGGCTCTTGGAACTTTCCTGACTTTGTCGTTGGGGCAACTTATGATTTATTTCAGGGCGAGGAGTTGCTCTGGCGCCTGCTCTATCTACTTCTGGCCATCCTCTTTATTACAAGTTTAGGACAGCTCCTCTCACAGTTTATCAGAAAAGCTTACATTCCTTCAGCGATTATCGCTTTACTGCTAGTCACTTATTCTGTTATCCATACGCATGAAGTGATGAAGACAATCATCAAATGGATTCCTTTGACCTACTTAGATATCAACACCGTCCTTCAGTTTTCAAACGGTGAAAATTCGTGGCCAACTTCTGGAGACTTTCTCTTTGGTAGGAATTCACTTGGGATTGGTGCTCTTGTTCTTCTCTCTTGTACCATTATTTTCTACAGCACAAGCCACTTCCTTTTTACAAAGTATATTTATAGAAAGGCATAATATATTATGAAACTTGCAATAAACAACTTGACAACTCACACACTCAGTAACGTTTGCTTAACCCTTGATAGACCTGGTCTTTATGGCATCATCGGTCGAAATGGAACAGGAAAGTCTACCCTTTTTACTGCAATCAATGATGAGATGAACTTTGAGGGAGAGATTCTTATCTCTGATGGTTGGCATCAAGGAAGAGTTTCCTATGTGGCGACACTTGATATTTTTGATAGCAATCTCAAAGCAGCGGACTATATTAAAGTTTTGAGAGGAAAGGAGTGGGAACATGCCCAAAAATATATGCCCTTGTTTTCCGCTTCACGTTTCTTTGAAAAGCAGATAAAAAAATATTCTCTAGGTATGAAAGAAATACTGGCCTTTATTTATACGGTCAGTCTTGAAGCAGATGTTATCATCGTCGATGAACTGATGAATGGACTTGACAATGCAATGCGTGCCAAAGCATTTCAAATCTTAAAAGAGCTTTCTGAAACAAAAATTATCTTGCTTACTTCACACATCTTAGAAGAAGTTGAAAGATATTGCGATAAGGTTTATTTTCTTTCAAAATATGGCTTTGATGATGTCCTAGACTTTAAGGAAGCACAAAAATTAATCCGTGAAACACAAGTGTTTATGTAAAGAAAAGACATGAATCTGCCCATTAAGAAAGCCCTTCCCTCATTGTCTTTTCTTTTATATTTACAAAAAAAAGCCTCTCCAAAGAGAGACTCGTTTACCATTATTTAGCGACTGCTGGGTAAACTGAAACGTGTTTTTTACCACGTTTCATTTCAAATTTAACGTGTCCTTCGATTTTAGCGAAGAGAGTGTCATCGCCACCACGACCAACGTTAGCACCTGGATGGATATGTGTACCACGTTGACGGAAAAGGATTGAACCGCCGCTTACAAGTTCACCGTCAGATGCTTTAGCACCAAGACGTTTCGCTTGTGAGTCACGACCATTGGAAGTAGAACCCCCACCTTTTTTGTGGGCGAAGAGTTGCAGATTAAGTTCAAGCATTATATTGCCCTCCATTTTCAATTTTAAGTGTAATGTATTGGCTATAATTTTTAGATACTTCTCGCATAGCATTTTCAAATGCTTGGAGCAGTGTCTGAGCCAACTCGCCTTGTCTTTCAGGAGTACTCAAAGGTATTTCAACATAGAGATAACCGTCTTCCATATTGGCAATGGGTTTAATCTTTGCCATTTCATAGAGATTATTCGCTGTTGTAATTGACAAGACACTGACAGCTGCACAGACCACATCGTGGCCATATTCACCTGATTCAGCGTGCCCCGAGATCTCATAGGAAACTATTTTATCCCGCTTTGTCCTGATAACTGCTTCAATCATGCCTTAAGCGTTGATTGATTTGATGACAACCTTAGTGTAAGGTTGACGGTGACCTTGTTTACGGTGTGAGTGTTTTTTAGGTTTGTATTGGAAAGTAACAACTTTCTTTTGTTTACCATGTTTTTCAACTTCACCGACAACTGTCGCACCTGAAACGAGTGGAGCACCAACTTTAGTAGTAGCACCGCCAACAAGAACAACTTCATCAAAAGTTACAGTTTGACCTGCTTCAACGTTAAGTTTTTCAACGTAGATGACTTGTCCTTCTTCAACTTTGACTTGTTTACCACCAGTTTTGATGATTGCGTAGTTTGACATTGTGATTCCTCCTTGTTAGATTTTCTGCCGTTAAACGGCTGTAAGACTCGCCTTGGACCGTGAGCTTATGCTACTTGAACGATACCTCGTGCGGTTGTACTTTATGGGAGACCACAAAGACAACTACATAAGTATAACAGAAATACCTCTTAATTTCAAGAGGTACGACAAAGGTAATTTTATCTCTGTATTTTGCCAAATTCAAAGAGAGGACAAAATCTGTTACATGTTTCAAAACTACTTTCAGTTGATAAAAAAATAGTCCATAATTTAAAGCTATAAACACGTTTTATTTAGGCACAATAGTAGTCAGACCTTTGCGATAAACTTTAATATCCAGTGGAAGCGGAGAACTCTTATCTCCGTCAATTCTTGAATAAGGAACATCTTTCGTTTTATTTGACTGTATACCTATTTCTAAATGATCGGTATCAAAATAAGTAATGTCCATAAAATCCTCCACTTTGCCCTTACGTAGCTTATTTAAGTGGAATAAAATTTTGAAAAGATGAATTTCCTTCAAGGAATAAACTCGGATAAGGCCATCGTCCACCTTAGCATCCAGCGAAAGTGCTTGCCTTCCACCGATGGTATCCGTCATCGTGATGAGCAATAATTTTGTTTTTAAAGCTTTTGTTTTACCATTATATTTGAGTTCGATATGATAACTTTTATTATGACGAATAACTTTGTAGGCATCCTTCAGATAGGCAAAAGGTCCAAACTTTTTCTTTTCAGTGCTGCTCACATTCTGAGCTATGTCTGCCAAAATACCCAAGGTTAAGCTTGAAATCATGTACTCATCATTCACCTTGGCTATATCAAATTTTTGCCTCCTACCATGTTTTAGATTTTCAAGTGCAGCTTCTATGTTTTGAGGGATACGAAGGGATTTGGAAAGATTGTTCACTGTCCCGTTTGGTATAATTCCTAAAATTGAATCCCCGCCAGCTTCAAACACTCCACCACAAATTTTGTTAATCGTGCCATCACCTCCCAGAGCTATTATCAAATCTGTCTTTTCTTGCCCTGCTTTTTTGGCTAAACGAACAGCCTCTTCTGGACTTTCTGGATTCACAAACTCCAACTGAAAATCTTGATTTTCCTTTTTAGCAAAAAACTGCCTGATTGTATTCAAAACTTCTTCTTCATCATTATTTCCAGAAGCTTGATTGTAAAACACTTTTACTTTTTTCATATTCTCCTCTATTCACTTTATATAAAAATAACTTTTTCTCTTTTGTAAGGGCACAAATAAAACATTTTATTTCATTCCTGTTAAACGTCTTTCTCTTTCACAATATCAACAAGATAGATTACCCGAGTATTGAACAGTATTCTTACAAGATTATTTATTAAAAGCATGATCCAAGCAAATGATAAACTAAAGGAAAGAATTTCAAAGGCTGTGAGATTAAGATAATGTAAGGGATGCCATAAGAAATAGCCAAGGGCAATCAAGGAAGCGAGACCATAAGAAATACGGTACATATTTTTATCCAAATCCGGCAAAAACCAACGTATACCGAGGATAGATAAGCTCATAAAGAAGACAATTAATTGTGCAGCGACATCGTGCATAATATGCGCCAATCCTGTACCGTTGTTCGGAATTAAGCCAACCAACGCAATAGATATCGCACACAAAGTCAGTAAAATTTGGAGAACCATAAAGCGTATCCGCTTTCCTAACTTCTCACGAATTAATACAAAAATATAATCAAACAAGGCAATCATCAAAGCAGCCGATACCACCAAAGTCATATTAAATTGCAAGCTCGTGTTTGACTCACTGGTCCCTAATAAGCTAAAGTTTTTTCGCCACCAATACTGGTTGTTATTAGCTGCCATACTTGCTACCAGCCCACCAACAGATACCATGATAAGCATATTAATCATCATTTGTATAGAAAACGTGTCCACAACAAAGATAAGCAGGTAATTCAAAATCGCTGAAAAAATAGCAAAGATCAAGACTGATGTCAACACATCAAAGCTTAAACCATAGAACAGCTGATTTAAAAACCAAAATAGAGCAATTAATGCTAATGTTACAATAATAAAGACTGAAAGAATAACGGAAAGAAAAGTTCGCCAGTACACTTTTGGACGCATCATATGATAAAGCTCTTTACGCTTCTTAATAAATGCAGTAATAAAAGATGTCAAGGCAACAGCATTAGCAATAACTAAAACTCCCGTAGAAATCGATTCAGTACCTGAAAGATAAATCTGATCTAGGCCCATCACTTGACTAACAATAAAAAAGAGAAGCGTACTGATTGCCGTTGGTATCAGAAAGACTCGGGCTGCATCTTCTTTTTTATTTGGTGTCTTTGCACGTATGGTAAAGCTGTTTTTATTGTTTTTAACAACTTCAATTTCTTTTTCTCTTGCTAAATCTAACTGCTCATAAAGTTCCTTAGGGAGAAGTATTTTTTTCATATCAACTCCTTTTCCAATCAATTCTCATGCGGTACTCCCCGATGGGAATATCATTCTGACTTAGGCGATATTTCAACTTCACATGGTTTAATCCCTCATCCATATGAAAGCCATCTGTCACAATTTCTAAGCGCCCTAACCCCTCATAGATTGTGTGTGTGGGCATTTCTTTATGAAAACGCATGACTACCGGCTTTTCAGCATAGCGTGTCATGCTTAACTCTTTTTCATCAAATTTTATTAGCACTTTTTCTTCTTCAGCATTTTTATAATACAATGCAATTTTACTTCCTAATTTTTTAACTTCTCCATCAAAAGTTTCACGAATAAATTCTTCTTGTCCATCAATAATAATGCGATTCCGAATAATAATTTCCATAAATGTTATTTTACTATAACTTGCATTATTAGTAAAATAGCAATTTGCAGTAAATTCCGTTATAATTAAATTATAGTAATGCAAGAGTTTTCACCCAGATATTGACTGCTTTTGGTAACTCTTGTTTGAAAAAATTGCTTTAAAATCAATGGCTTCCACAAAAAACTTTACTTACAAATGCAAAGGAGGTTTTTATGGCTCATCTCGAAAAAGTCTTTCGTGATCCTGTCCATGACTATATTCACGTAGAAAACCAAATTATATATGACTTAATCAACACTGCGGAATTCCAACGTCTGCGCCGTATCAAACAACTTGGAACATCTTCATATACTTTTCACGGTGCTGAACACAGTCGTTTTTCTCACTGCATGGGTGTTTATCACATTGCAAAAACTATAACAGACTGGTTCACAAAGAGCTACCCAGAAACGTGGAATCCTGAGGAAAATCTCGTTACCCAATGTGCTGCTTTATTACATGATGTAGGGCACGGCGCTTATTCGCATACTTTTGAAAGTCTTTTTGCTACAGATCATGAAGCGATGACCCGGGAAATTATTACCGCACCCTCTACTGAAATTAACGCTGTATTACGCAAGGTAGGGCCCGACTTTCCTGAACAAGTTGCTTCTGTTATTTCACATGACTATCCAAACCCTCAGGTTGTCCAACTTATCTCTAGTCAAATTGATGCTGACCGAATGGATTATCTTTTAAGGGATGCTTATTATACTGGTGCAGTTTATGGCCAGTTTGATCTGACAAGAATCTTGCGTGTTATTGCTCCTCATGAGGATGGAATAGTTTTTAGAGTTTCTGGTATGCATGCCGTTGAGGACTATATCGTCAGTCGTTACCAAATGTATATGCAAGTTTATTTTCACCCTGCCAGTCGTTCAATGGAGGTTATCTTGCAGAACTTGCTTCAAAGAGCAAAGGTTTTATACCAGTTAGATCAAGAATATTTTGCTCAGACAAGTCCAGGACTGGTACCTTTCTTTGAAAATAGACAGAGCTTACATCACTATCTTTCTCTAGATGATGGGGTAATGAATACTTATTTCCAATCTTGGATGTCTAACGCAGACGATACCTTGTCTCAGCTTGCCAGCATGTACATCAATCGCCATTTGCTCAAATCAATAGAATTTACCCAAGATCAAGAACAACAACTTGATCTCTTTAGCTCAGAGGCTCCTCTTTTGGATCAGTTGCGAGAACTTGTTGAAAAAGAAGGATTTGATCCGCATTATTTTACAGGTACACATAACAACTTTGACTTGCCTTATGACTTCTATCGTCCAAATTCTAACAAACCACGCACTCAAATTGAAATATTACAGAAAGATGGCAGCTTGACTGAACTTTCCGAAGTATCACCTATCGTTGCTAGTCTTGCTGGTACAATTCACGGAAACAGTCGCTTTTATTTTCCGAAAGTCATGCTGAAAAATCCTGAATTTAACCAATTGATCCGTACAAATCTTTAAATCAAATTAGAAAAGAGAAAAAACAAATGATTAAACTTATTGCTATTGACATCGACGGTACTTTGTTGGACCCTGACCGTAAAATTACACCTGAAGTTAAGCAAGCGATTGCTGATGCAAAGGCCGCTGGAGTAAAAGTTGTTATCACCACAGGCCGTCCACTCATGGGTGTTCAGAATATTCTTGAAGAACTTGAATTGACAGACTACAGTGACTATGTCATTACCTATAATGGTGCCCTAGTCCAGCGTGCAACGGGGGAAGAATTTATCATGGAAACTTTGGAAGCTGAGGACGTCTTGGATATCGATGCCGCGGCACGCAAGATTGGTGTCCATATGCATGCTATTACGAAAAAAGGGATTTATACAAGTAATCGTGATATCGGAAAATACACTGTGCACGAAGCATCATTAGTCAACATGCCTCTTTACTTCCGTCAACCCGAAGAGATTGCTGCGCTTGAAATTGCTAAGGTGATGATGATTGATGAACCTGATATTTTAGATAATGGCATTGCTTACTTGCCTTTTGAGTTTTTTGAACGTTATAACATGGTGAAGTCAACACCTTTCTATTTAGAATTTATGAATAAAAAGGCGAGCAAGGGGAATGCCGTCTTGCATTTAGCCAAGAAGCTTTTCCTAGATGTTGATGAGCTCATGGCTATTGGAGATCAAGAAAACGACCGTTCTATGCTTGAAGCTGTGGGAAATCCTGTTGTTATGGAGAATGGTAAGGAGGAACTGAAAAAAATCGCCAAATATGTCACTAAGTCTAACGCAGAGTCTGGTGTGGCCCATGCGATTAATGAATGGGTTTTGAAAGACTACAAGTGGGCTTCTTGAAGAAGCTTTATGTGGACCAATACCTCTGGTAATATTGGGAGCACTGTTCAGAGTGGTCCTTAGTGAAAAGAATAGTCCCAATATTTTGCAGTAAGAAAAAACGCCTAAGCCATTAAAATGTGGTTAAGCGTTTTTGTTTTGCTGTTTTACCTAAAATCAGTTTCTTGCTGCCTATATAACTCTTTGCTTTTAGCCCCTTCTTTTAGTAAAAAAAGTTGGGTCGGCTGCACGTTCTCTTATCAGCACCTTTATCTTTTCATCTGGCAGGTGGAGTTCTTCCGCACAGCTTTGTGAACAACAGCCCTCAAAGCGCTCTGCACAGTTTGAACACTGAATAAATAAGCGATGACAAGCTTTATTTTTACAGTTTGTATGTCTGTCGCAAGCTTCACCACATTGAGGACATGTCGAAAGAATATCATCCGTGATACGTTCTCCCATACGTTCATCAAAGACAAAATTTTTGCCAATAAATTCAATCGGGAGATTCTGCTCTTTTGCTTTGCGTGTATATTCAATAATGCCGCCCTCAATGTGGTAAACATTTTCAAAGCCCTTGTGCTTCATAAAAGCACTGGCTTTTTCACATCGAATACCACCCGTACAGTACATTACAATATTTTTATCTTTGTCCTCTTTCAACATGTCGACAGCCATGGGCAATTGTTCCCGAAATGTTGCAGATGGAACCTCCAATGCATCCTTAAAATGCCCCACTTCATACTCATAATGATTGCGCATGTCCACAAATATTGTGTCTTCTTTTCCAAGCATTTCGTTAACTTCTTCTGCCTTAAGATAATGCCCTACATCTGAAGGATCAAATGTCGGATCGTCAATACCGTCTGCAACGATTTTGTCGCGAACCTTCATCCGCAGTACCCAGAAGGATTGTCTATCGTCAGCAATTGCATAATTAAGACGAATCCCATCCAATTCAGGCGCAGCCTGATAAAGTATGGTCTTGAAAGCCTCTAAATTTGCAGTTGGTAGGCTGATTTGAGCATTGATTCCTTCAGCAGCGATATAAATACGCCCGAAAACTTTCAATTCCTCAAATTTTTTATACAAATCATCACGAAATTGTTGAGGGGCACTGATATTAAAATATTTATAAAAAGAAAGCGTGGTGCGAGGCTCTGTTTCAGCTGCCAAACGCTCTTTTAATTCTTTATTTGAAATTTTATTGTGTAAGATAGTCATGTTCCTATAGTAGCATAGCTCCATTTTCTTTTTAAGCAATGCGCTTGTTTTTTAATGAACAAAGTTTGTTTTAAGTCAAATACCGCTCAACGGACTTTTTCTTGCTGCCCCTATCAGAACAAAATTGGCTAGAAACCATAATAAAAAAACTCCTCTTACGAAAGAGTAGTTCCATTTTCTTCTTTATCAGCAAGCTCCTCTAGCTTTCGCATGCGACTCATCAGCTGTCTTTCTCCCAGCAAAATAATGAGTAAAAGCAAGCCCCATCCTGCCAATATACCAGCTGTTCGCATCAATCCATCCCCATGATAAGTTAAAAAGGCACGCCCAGAACGATTATTATCCACATAAACTTTTATTTTATCATCTATCGTTCCAAGTTTCCTAAAATAAGTGTCCAAAGGGCGTACTTGATGTTCTATACCCTCAAAGGTATAATTGACCTCTTTAAAACCCTCATCACCTCGGACAATAATGCCACTTACTTCTGTTTTTATAACATTTTTGTTGGCCATATGAACCCCAGTAAAAACGAGAGCGCCTGAGAGCAATGCTAAACCAACAACGAATAAGAGAATTCTTGAAATCCCTTGAAATATTTTTACTGTATTCTTCATATACAACCTATGTAATTTCTAATAATAATTTTAGTCTCTTCCATTATATCAAAATTATCATTAGGACTCTAGGCTGACATTTATTTTATTATGACAACCTTATGAACGTAATTTTATATAAAAATGAGATATTTTAACGGAATAGAGTAGGTTCTGCACAGCATTTGGGACGAAATCACTGGAAAATCAGCTCTTTTTCATTGCTTTTTTGTCATTTTTCTGCCCTCAAAATTCAAAGTGGGCTAAATGTTCAGCAGGATAGTCTTTCATTAACTAATGAAAACGTTAGCATTGGTGCAGCGGTTAAATTTTCAGTTGGGACGATTAGAACTTGTCTTGCGCTTCTGTTATAATTTAACTATGAAAAAATTAGCACTGCTTTCAGATTTGCATTTAGATGTTAATGAATTTACAGATACTGAAATCAAGGTTTTAGTTGATACTTTACAGAGTCAGGTTGTAACAGATTTGCACTTTGCAGGCGATATGTCCAATGACTATAAAAAAATCACCAAGCCCTTTTTCGATAAATTATCTACTGTTTTCGACATTAGTCACAATCTTGGGAATCACGACATGGTACATTTATCTGAAGAAGAAATCAACGCACAAGACTTTTCTCTCAAATATTTTGGTGATAGTCTCCTCATCGCTTTTCATGGCTGGTATGACTACTCTCTTGCTGACAATTATTCTTACGATAATATTCTTGCCTTTAAAAATAATTTTTATTTTGACCGCAAAATCCAGCGCAAATATAACGATCCACTAACGACTAAAAAAAGTCTTCACACCTTGGAAAAGATTTTACAAAGCTTAAACTTTGACGGCCGTATCATCATAGCCATGCATTTTGTCCCACATAAAGCTTTTTCTATTAATACAGCTTATAAAAAGTTTGAACGCTTCAATGCTTATCTTGGCTCTCAAGCTTTCCACCAACTTTTTACCCAGTATCCTCAAATTACAGATGTCGTCTTTGGTCATGCGCATCATCGGATTTCTACTCAAACTATAGACGGGATTACCTATCACTCACGCCCTTTAGGTTATACTTACGAATGGCAAATGGTCAGCGATTTCCTCCAAGATTATCCCGAATATCAGATAGAAGAACACTATCATTTGCGTAAAAGATATCAGGCAATCAGGTCGCTTGATAGCTGGCAAAATTATCGTGAACAGAATCTGTCAAAGGAGTTTCTTAGTAGCTTAAGTTTTTTTGAACTGCCAAGCTGAGTTCAGAAACTTTTTGAATATTATGCTATAATGATAAGCGAGAACTTTGAATTTTGGAAAGTTGGTGAAGCCTTGAATCTTCCGAAAGAAGGCGACCTTGTCACGATTCAAAGCTATAAACATGATGGCAGTTTACATCGTACCTGGCGAGATACGATGATACTGAAAACAAATGAAAATTCAATTATTGGTGTAAATGACCACACGCTTGTAACCGAGTCAGACGACCGTCGTTGGGTCACACGTGAACCTGCAATCGTTTATTTCCACAAAAAGTTTTGGTTTAACATCATTGCTATGATTCGTGAGGAAGGCGTCAGCTACTACTGCAACCTTGCGAGCCCTTTTGTCTTGGACAATGAGGCCTTGAAATACATCGACTATGATCTCGATGTAAAAGTATTTAAAGATGGCGAGAAAAAACTCTTGGACGTTGAAGAATACGAACGTCACAGAAAACAAATGAACTACTCTCCTGAAATTGACCACATTTTAAAGGAAAATGTAAAAATTCTTGTTGATTGGATTAACAATGGACGTGGCCCTTTCTCCAAAGAGTATGTTGACATTTGGTACAATCGCTATCATCAATTAAAAAAATAGTCCGAATGGACTATTTTTTGTTTAGTCACCGATCAAGTCACGTTGACGATAAGTAACCATCCCAACCAGAGCAAAAAATACTGCTAAAACAAGTATGAGTACAAAATTGCCCCAGTTCATCGTTTCAACCGGAAGTCTTGAAATATGATGGAAAATATTAAAATTATTTAACCAAGCTGGGAGATTCAATATATTACCGATATAACTCATGAAGAACGCAAAGCCGAGATAAACCCAGATCAGCGCGCTAAAACGTGGAAGCACGGCCATTAGAAAGCCTAAAATCCCAAGGACAAAGAAAATCCCAACAGTCCAAGACATCCCCGCTGCAGCTACTTTAGCAAAACTGAACGCATTGTCATTATTGGCTTGGGAGAGATAGATGCCAAGCACAACAGCAAACTGAGCAAGAGCGCCTAATATCCAAGAGATAATCATATAAGTTGCATAAACTTTATAACGGCTAATCGGCATAGCATAAAGCTGTTCTTGCCGATTTTTTCGTTCTTCTGTTACCATCCGCATGAGTGAAGTGACCGCAAAACAAGCAACTATTACAGCACAAATCATAAAGATTGTCGACATAAAACTTTCAATCATCGCTTTACTTGCTGCCTTGCTGGCTTCATTAGCCAGATGAGGATCAATATTAAAGAGTTTGGATATAGTTGGACTGGATTCAACAAAGCCACCGATTTGGTCAATCATTGATCCATAAGTAATGCCTAGAACAAAAAGTCCTAAAATCCAGCCGATACTAGCTGTACGTTGTTGCCTCAGCGTAAGCCCTGTAAAACTGAGCAAGCTTTTCGATGCATGAGCCTTACCATTTACCTCTGGAATATATCCTGCATTGACATCTCGCCTAATTTCAAGGAAATAAGCGAGAACGAGGAGGACAAGGCTCAATCCTAAAGCTAAGAAGATGGGAAGCCAATGATTTTTAACATAAGGGTCGGTCAGATAGGACCAACTCAAGGGATTCCAATAGCCCCAATTTACATTTTGTGTATCTGTTCCCATACGAATAAGATAGAGCAAACCAAGCAAGCCAAAAGTAGCACCTTTAGCACTGCCTGAGTCGGAAAAGATTTGCGCAAAAACAAGTGCGAATAAGCCCCAAAGTAAACTTTGGACGCCTATAGCAGAGGCAAACAAGAGATTTTCGTTAAAAGAAGTCATACCCGGAATATTTTGCAACTGGATTGAAGTCGCCAGAACCCCAGTAATCAAGACTTGTAAAACAAAGAGTTCAATAACAACGGCTGTCGTATTGGCTAATTTTCCGACTTGAAAAGAACGAAAAACTTCAGCGATTCCATCTTCTTCTTCTTTTCGTGTACGATTGATAACATAGATAATCGCAACAACAGCGAATGTTATTGCCGTAATTAAAGGCATGGTCGTGCCATAAGCTGCAGCCGCGGTAAAATCTTTACCTTGAGCGACCGTCATAGGACCGAACAATGCCGTCATAGCTGGTCCCTGAAAAACATTAAACATGGTTTCTCGTTGACTGTCAGTCTGCATGATAAGCTCGAATTTACCCACTCCCGACGCTGCAAAGGCCAGTACACCAACTATCCAAAAAACAAGCTTTAGCCAATCTCTCTTGAGTAAAGCCCCCAGCATACTAAAGGTTTTATTTAAAGGTTTGTCCATAACGTTCACCTCCTACTCATAATGATGCATGAAAAGCTCTTCTAAAGTTGGTGCTGTGGACTCTAACTTCTTCACCCCATACTTAAGTAAGGTTTTTAAGATAACATCCGTTTTATCCGAGTCTACCTGAAAAACAGCCTTATTGCCATTGAGGTGCAAATCATGGACGCCCTCTAATCCATGCAACGCTTCTGGCGCTTGATTAGTTTCGACTTTAAAGGTATCACGTGTCAAATGACGTAAATCATCAAGTGACCCTGTTTCAACGATTTCTCCTTTTCGAATAACAGCAACACGATCTGCTAGACGTTCGACTTCAGATAAGATATGGCTGGACAAAATAATGGCTTTCCCCGCTTTTTTGAGGCGCTGGACTTCGGCTTGGAAAACCGATTCCATCAAGGGATCCAAACCACTGGTTGGCTCGTCAAATATATAAAGTTCAGCATCCGTGGCTAAGGCAGCAATTAAGGCTATCTTCTGACGGTTTCCTTTGGAATAGCTACGCGCCTTTTTCTTTGGATCAAGTTCGAACTTCTTGATAAGTTCATCACGTTTTTTTAAATCTGCATGACCATGTAATTTCAAGAAAAGGTCAATAATCTCGCCCCCAGAAAGATTAGGCCAAAGATAGACATCACCAGGCACATAAGCAATTTTCTTATGAATCTCAATGGCATCCTTCCACACATCTTTACCAAATATTGTGGCTGATCCTCCACTATTTTTAATAATCCCCAACAAAACACGAATCGTTGTTGATTTTACTGAACCATTGGGACCAATATAGCCCAAAACTTCTCCGGCATTGACATCTAATGTAACATTCTTCAAAGCTTGAAACTTCCCAAAATCTTTCTGCAAGTTTTTTATTTCGACAATCTTTTGCATTGCTTTTCCTCCTCACTCCATGACCTTTTTGAACTTGATATACCTTTATAGTTCACATTGTACTCTTTTGGTTGAATAAGTTCAAATTAAAAGATATAATTTTATAAAGAATTCTTTTTTTGCGGAGAGGAAGAAAATGAATCAAACAAAGAAAAAGAAAAAAGCTATTCTGGACGTGACTACAAAGCTATTGAGAGAGCGCTTAATTTCCGATATTTCTATGGATGAAATTGCTCGACTGGCTCATGTTTCTAAGGTAACCATTTTCAAATATTATGAAAATAAAAACAAGCTGATGAACCTGGTTATCCGAAAAGAACTTGACTTTATGGTTGAGAATATTCAAAAAATAATTGCTACCGATGCAGATTTTCGTGAAACGTTTCGCCAAATCTATCACTTCAAAATGAAGCAAATTCAGTTGATGACCGATATTTTTCTGCAAAATATGATAAAACAATATGCAGCAAATCCAAGTTTTTTTGATGAAGATACACGTGAAATTCAACACCTTGTTTACCAAGAACTTTTCAGAAAAGGGCGTGCAGAAGGACAAATTTCGAAAGACTATACGGATGAAGACCTTTTTCTATACGTCGATATTATCAGCGAAGGAATGAAATCTATCCCATTAGAAACAATGATAAAACACTCTGAGCACCTAACCGAAATGTTTCTCAATTCTCTAAAAAAAGGGCAATAAACTCCACTTTATCGGAGTTATGGAATCCAATAAAAAATCACTCAATGAGGCATGTAGAAGTGCCGTCTTGGGTGATTTTTTGTTCTGGTCGCTATTTTACTTTATTGATGAACGATGAGGGCAGGGCGAGCGCCACCGGCAGCGGCGGCATTTCTTGGCCCCATAGAAATTACACCATTTAGCGGATTATTAGGTTGGCCTCCAAGCACACGCAGTCCATGGTCTAAACTTGTGCTAGGCGTTCGAAGCCACCAGAAACCATGATTTGGACCACCTTCTATGCGGCCCACGTGATTAGGAAAAGCACGACCTGTACCCGATAGACGTGTCACATCTGCTAAAGATAGTGCAAAGGCACGTGGACTACCACTTGAATCAACTTGACTTATATCAACCTCAACTTCGGGAAAATCGTACAAGTTATTAGGTATCCAGCGTTCTCCTGGTCCGTCAAAGGTAAGAGAAGCCCAATCAACTTCTCCTGTCACAAAATGATCTGCTACAGGTTGAACCATTGATTGAACTGTTGGATCAAGGGAAGTGTACCAATTATTAATTCGTTCTACTTGATTATTGAAACTCGCACCAAACACGCTATTCCGAATAATCAAATGATTCCCACCACCTTGATTCTCCAAATAACGATACTGCTCATTAGCCATAGTAAAGATGGTCCCCGGTGCCATGATACTAAAGTTGATTTGGTCGGGTTGGACATTATCATCTGGTCCCGGGTTCCCCCCGTTGTTATCAATGGAACCCGTCTGTACAGCTGTCAAGAAGTCAGACAAGTCATCATGANTTTGGTCGGGTTGGACATTATCATCTGGTCCCGGGTTCCCCCAGTTGTTATCAATGGAACCCGTCTGTACAGCTGTCAAGAAGTCAGACAAGTCATCATGATGGGTAAAGCTTCCATCTGCAGCCAAGAAGTCATTAATACGGTCAGGACTGATCAGTTGCCCGTCCACATGGATACCGTAGTAATATTCTCCCGGGATAGCATTCGCTGCTGCGGTCATCTCTGACGCATCCAAGAGGTAAGAAGTGGTCTCTCCTGCTTGAAGTTGATTCGCCCAGTAGGCCCAGCC
>NZ_WIVG01000027.1 GCF_016758115.1 Lactococcus garvieae | reverse complement strand
AGTAGATTTTAATCTACCACCACAGATTATACAGAACCTTTATAAATAAAATATTCAGAAGTTTAATTCTACAAAAGCATAAAAATATATAGTAAAAACGCTTGTTTAATGCGCTTTCTGTCTATTTGAGAAAGTATTGAATCATCTTTTCAATTAAAAGATGTTAGAAACTTTTCCAAAAAATAAGTGGGGATATTTTACTTTGTTTTTTGTTTCAGTTAAGATAACTTATATTGCAATATGTACTTAATAAAAAAGCTCCACATCTGCGGGCAAAGAGCCAATGCACAGATATGGAGTACTTAGACAAAAGCAAATATCGAAATAATATTTCAATACTGCTTTTCTCTTATGTTGATTATACCACTAAAGTAAGCGATACTAAAACAACTTACAATTTGTACATGAGAAAAATAAAAATTATATTAGAATTCGAATATAATTAGGACATTATGCATTTCATCATTGCCTTGAAAAAATAAAAACAATAGTCACAGAAGTTTGGAATAACTAACAAAAAATAATTTGATATAAAGCAGCTTTACCCCCTTGTAGTTGCAATGTTTTTACTTTCTTGTTACACCTTCATCACTACGCCATTTTTTATAAGCTTCTTGTGCTGAAATTTCACGTATAAAATCATATACTCCCTGATTAGAAAACATCTTCGTGAAAGTGTTATTGCTAACCTGTGCCAGATTAATGACCATGTCTTCAAACTCTTTTGGAAATAAAGATTGTTTGAACATCGCAAAATCATTTTCTTTTGCCATTGATTTTTGTCTCCCACTCGGATTTTGGACAACTTGCTTGACAACCATATCCAAAACCACACGATCGTCTTCTGTAAAAATGTCAGGAAACTGTGCATTAATTCTATCCAAGATTTCGGTCAAGGTATCACGTTCTTCTGGTGGTTTAACTGTTGGATTAATTCCCTTTTGTTGCTGGTACATGTATTCTTGAGATTGATCTTTTACAAGTGAAATTTCATCTTCAAAATCTTTAGTTAATTTATAGTAATCCATTTTGACTTTATCAGAGATATCCACTGAATATTCACTGTCTTTTGGTAACAAAGTGATTAAATAATTGATAAAGATTGATTCTTCCAACAACTCCCGATCAAATAAGCGAACCAGTTGAGAAATATAATTATATTTGTCACGGAAACCGCGCAAGAGTGTCCTAAACTCATACTGCATTGATTCCTCCATATCATTATAACGTTCAATGATTGGACGGAAACTACTCGATAATTTACCAAGCATTGTATCGTCTTGCTTGTTTGTACTCACTTGAAAAACATCAATGATTTTCTTAATGTCTGCGTCATTGTATAAGTTATATTTACGAATTTTCTCTTTCGCATCGTACAATATATTCGGATCAATTGCTTCATCTAGTGTAGATACTTCATAAAACTGTTGGAAAGCCACTTTGATTTCTTCTGCAGTGTTTTTAAAGTCTAACACAAAAGTATCCGTTTTCTGTGCAGTCGTCCGATTTAAACGTGATAAGGTTTGAACAGCTTTCACTCCACGGAGTTTTTTATCAATAAACATGGTGTGAAGCAAAGGCTCATCAAATCCTGTCTGATATTTTTCAGCAACTATCAATACATTATAATCTGATGTATGAAAAATTTCTTTGAGTTGATTTTCTTTCACCAAAGAACCATCTGGTAAAATATTCATTTTAGATTCAGTGAAAGTTTCTCCTCCATCAACAATTTCACCAGAAAAAGCAACCAAAGCATTAATATCTGTGTAGCCTTTTTCAGTGATGTAACGTTTGAATTCATTCATATAACGTACAGCTGCAAGACGTGAACTTGTCACAACCATGGCTTTACCTTTACCACCGATTGCATGTTGCGTGCGTTCACGGAAAGTTTCAACCATAATTTCCGTCTTTTGAGCAAGATTATAAGGATGGAGTTCTGCATATCTGACAATCGCTCTTCTTGCTTTTGATTTAGGCAATTCTGGGTCATCTGGAACAAGTTTTGCAATCTTGTATGCCGTATGGTAGGTCATATAGTTTTGCAGTACATCTAAAATAAAACCTTCTTCAATAGCTTGGCGCATGGAATAAACGTGAAATGGTTCAAAATGTCCATCTTCTGCACGCTGTCCAAACATTTCTAAAGTTTTATCTTTTGGTGTTGCTGTGAAAGCATAAAAGCTGATATTTTCATGGCGTCCTTGACCAAGCAAAGTTTCATTAAGCTGATCTTCTTCATCTCTTGCTTTTCCTGCTTCTACTTCATCAAACTCCTCCCATTCCTTCAATGCTTCTTCACGATCACTCAAAGCTGCTTTCAATTTTTTCGAAGCATTTCCTGTCTGAGAAGAGTGGGCTTCATCCACAATAACTGCAAATTTCTTTCCTTTTGTGGATTCAACATCTTGATAAATCACTGGGAATTTTTGGAGTGTTGTGATAATGATTTGCTTTCCATCGTTTATCGCATTAAGTAAGTCTTTTGAGGATTTATTATCCCCAATGGTTTCGACCAAGCCTGTAGTTGCATCAAATGATGTAATCGTATCTTGCAGCTGTCGGTCAAGTACTGTTCTGTCAGTCACAATAATCACTGAATTGAACAATGGTTGATTATTTTTATCATGAATTTTTTGCAAATGATAGGCTAACCACGCAATCGAGTTTGATTTCCCAGAACCTGCCGAGTGCTGAATCAAGTAGTGTTGACCTGAACCTTTTGACTTAGTATCACTAACAAGCTTGGTTACCACGTCTAACTGGTGATAACGTGGGAAAATCAAGGTTTTCTTTTCAACTGCTTTTCCTTTAGAATCTTTTTCATGCTTAATTTCAAGATTCATAAAACGTTGCACAATATCTAAAAGTGCATCTTTTTGAAGTACGCGCTCCCAAAGATAGGCAGTAGAATAACCATTAGGATTTTCTGGATTTCCTTTCCCTCCAACATTTCCTGCACCATTTGAGCCTTGATTAAAAGGTAAAAAATAGGTTTTTTTACCCGCGAGCTTCGTTGTCATCCACGCTTCATGCAAATCTACTGAGAAATAAACCAAGATACGACGATTAAACTGGAAAAGAGCTTCATTTGGATCTCGATCAAACATAAATTGCCGTTTAGCATTTTCAACGCTTTGTCCTTTAAATTGATTTTTCAGCTCCAAAGCAACAAGCGGAATCCCATTGACACTGAGCACCATATCAAGTGTGTTGTGATTATAAGGACTATATGCAAACTGACGTGTCACTGTTGTTATATTTGCTTCATAATTTTTTAGTGTTTCAAGATTTAAAGTTGAGGAGGGTTTAAACTGAACGACTTTAAACTTTACTCCGCGGTCTTTTATCCCATTACGCAAGACATGAAGAATCCCGTGTTGGCTGACTTCTTGCTCAAAGCGTTTGTAAAAAGAGCTTTCTGGATTTGTTCCCACCATTTTTTCATAACGTTGCCACATTTTGGGTTGCGTGGTTTTGATATAGCCTACTAAAGCATCCAAATCTAAACCTTTACTTGCATCATAGTGACTAGCTTTGAAAGTTTGCCTTTGCCAACCACCAGCAGGTGAAATTAAGAATGATTCAATATCCTGTTCAAAACGTTTTTCGTTGTCTTCCATTTTTTACTCCAACTCTTTATCAACTTTTTTCTGATAGTCCTCAATGGCTTTAGCTATTTCGCTCAGTTCCCAAACATAATCTTTCTCCTGAAAAGAAGAATCTATGCTAAACATGATTGTCTTTATCTTGCTCAAACTCTGTATAGAAAAATCAATTAAAGTGACAGCCTCCGACAAAAGTACTGGAGCATCGTTAGAAATATTTATGAGTTTGTCCAAGCTATCAACTGATTTGTCCAAGTGTGCCAGATTCTTGTCTCGAAGTTTTTTTAGGTTTTTGATTGGCTGCTCTAATTCATTCAATCTATGAGCTAATGCTTCTAACTCTGATTTTAAATCCTGATAGGATTGAGCTGAAAAATATGTCATGCTTTGAAAGTATTTTTCAGTATAAAGCTCGTTAGCCGTTTCTATAATTTTTGGAATTGAAATGGATTGCCTGTTTTTATCAAATAGCTTTGCTAACTGTAATTGACTATCACTAATTATTATATTCTGAGTTAGAGCAAAATAATCTCCATAAGTAGCCAAACTATCTGTTTTTTCAAAAACTTGACTGACAGCTAGGGCAGCATTAAATGTTTGTTTTAAGACCATTGCTTGATAAAGCAACCATTCTAAATCTTTTTTAAGTTTTTCAATTTGAATTTTAGGATTCATTAGTTGACCTGCTTTTTCCCTGTGACATATTCGTAGATGAGAGATTTTTTGTAAGATTCATATTCATTTATCAAATTAAATTTCTCATAAATTAATCCATCTATATTTTTAATCTTTCCATCTAAAAAATCAGCTATCGTTTCTCCTTCTTCAAAGGAAATTTTAGGAATATGATAATTCTGAATAAACTGGGCTGATATGCGTTTTAGTCCCGCTACACCTGTCATGGTTGAAGAACCTTGATTAATAAAATCAGTATTTCTTAAATAATAAGCTAAATATCGGGAACTAAAATTCTTTGTTTTTTTATTTCTTATTGTATAAATTTCTGTTGTTCCAAAACCTAAGCCATTTTCTAATCCTGAAGCCAATGCTAAATTACCGTTTTCAAAAGAGGGCCTAACCTTGGCGATTATAATATCACCGTCAGCAAAATAGCTATATTTATTTTTTAATTCTTTTATAGATTTTTGGGTATCATTTATTAAATATCCATTTTTTAATCTATCCATTGGTAAAAATGTTGCTAATTCATTTTCATCAATTTTTTCATCATATGGTGGGTCTATTTCAGCAATATATTTTATTTTTGTTAAGTAAATACTGAAATCGGTGCTATGCTTTAACCCTTTGGTAACTACCTCAGTAATCAATGATTGTTTATAGGCTTTCAACTCTTCAATGGAGCGTTTGGTGTCTGCAATTATTTGATCTATCAGAACGATTTTAGAGTCAAGAAAGTCGGCAATTTTTTGTTGTTCTTTTTGTTCTGGAAATGGATAAAATAAATTTTTAAATTCCTCTTTGTTTAAATCCCATTGCCCAACTCTAAGACCTGATGAAATTCTCATGTATTCCTGTTTATAAGCTGGATTTCTTAAGGCATAATGTAAAAATCTTAAATCAATTCTACTGTCTATAATACGATAAATAAAATATGCTGGGGATATTATCCCTTGAAAATTAGATATAGCAAGCGACCCTTGCCATGCCTTCATCTTATTAATTACTAAATTACCAACCTCAACAAATTTATACCCCGAAGTGTCTGAAGAGGTGACATTATGATTATCAGCTCTACTATCTTTAGGTATGACTCCATAATCTCTATACAAGGACAATACTTGTTCATTTGGATGTTTTTTTTCTGATACTTCTTTTAAGAAGTATCTTACTTTTTTCATTTCCCAATCCTCAGGAATCTCCCCTATCCATTCCACACCAGAATCTTTCAGCTTCATCCATCAACCTCCACCTCTTGTCCACTAAGGGCTTCAAAATTTTTGATGATACGTGCCTCGATATCCTTAATGCGAAGCGCAATGTCATCTGATTTTTCTGGAGCTTGGTATTTATAGAAAAGTCGCGTGAAGGGAATTTCATAGCCAATTTTAGTTTTCTTTTCATCAATCCAAGCTTCAGGGTTGAAAGGAAGTACTTCTCGCTCGAAATAGCTGTCAACATCTTCAGTTAGCGGAATGTCCTCAGTATCGCGAAGTTTAGGGTCTGCTTGACGTTTCCCCTTTTTCAAGACCAATTCACCATTTTCATCTTTTAATGGACTTTCCACGGTTACTTTGCGATAGCCAAAGAAATCATTATAAAAAATCTTAGATTCGACAATTTTATCTGTGGAAGTATCCACATTGACATAGGCTTTATTTCTAAATTCACCGTAAGCTTGAAGAATCAGTTCGCGCTCGGTTTCTGAAATATCAACCCTTTTGTTCCCGATATTTTTGCGACGTTTCGTGAAAGCTTTACTTGCATCAATCAACTGTACTTTACCACGACGTTCAGGAGATTTGTTCTTGGTAATCACCCAAATGTAAGTGGAAATTCCTGTATTGTAGAACAAATCCGTTGGAAGTTGGATTATCGCCTCTAGCCAGTCATTTTCGATAACATACTGCCGGATAGCTGATTCTCCACCACCTGCATTTCCAGTAAAGAGTGCCGAACCATTATGGATAATTGCCATCCGTCCAGTATCTTTCAGCTTCTTAATCCCATTAAGTTGGAACAAAAGCTGACCATCTGAGATTTTTGGTGTACCAACACCAAAACGTCCCAAATCTCCGGTCGCTGCTTCTGCCTCAACGGCTTTTTTATCTTTTTTCCAGTCAATTCCAAAGGGTGGGTTAGAAATCAAGTAATCAAAAGTATAGCCTGAAAATGCATCTTTTGAAAGGGTTGAACCCAAAGCCATATTATCCGGGTTACCACCGCGAATCATCGTGTCGGCTTTGGCAATCGCATAAGTTTCTGGGTTTAATTCTTGACCAAAGGTTGTAACGGATGCATTTGCGTCAAGCGCTTTAATCCGCTCCGTCATCGCAGAGAGCATCTGAGAAGTGCCCATTGTTTGGTCATATATGGTACGAACAATTTGTTCATCTGATGGTTTTTCATTGATAAGCAAAACATCCGTCATTAAGTAAATAATATCTCGACTTGTAAAGTGGGCTCCTGCTTCTTCATTGTAACTTTCTGAGAATTTACGGACTAACTCTTCAAAGATGTAACCCATATCAGTACTTGTAACTTTATCTGCACCAAGATCTGCTTTTTTAGAATTAAATTCTTGGATGACAGCATAAAGTGCATCATTATTGGCTAGTTTGGTAATTTCTTTATCAAATTCAAAGTTTTCAAGAATGTCTTGAACATTTTCGGAGAAACCTTTGATGTAGTTTCGGAAGTTATCTTCAATCCCTTCTGAGTCAGAAAGTAAGGTTTGAAAAGTATAGACACTGGTATTGTAAAATGCGTAGCCTGAGGCATCTTGTAGCTTGCGATTTCTGATTTGTTCAACCGAAATGTCACTCAAGGTTTCCAAAGTCTCACGTACTTTATCACGCGTAGGAGCCAGTGTATCATGAAGCCGTTTAATCACTGTCATTGGCAGAATAATCTTACCATACTCATGAGGCTTGTATAAACCACGCAAAATATCGGCAGTCCCCCAAATGAGTGCAGCTTTTTCTTGAACATTGGTTGTAGTTTGTTGCTGACGTGTAGTTTCCGAAATTATATTTTCAGACATAAAAAAATCCCTTCAGCCAAAATGACAAAAGGACTTTTTACCAGTATTCTTTACTTTTACTGTGTAGCAAAGATAAGGATGACCTAATGTCATTTTTGGCGTATATATTATTACTAATTTTATCATAATTAATGTTTAGTTACGAGTTCTATTTAGTTACTCATAAATTTTGAATAATATCTTAGTAAGCCGATGTTAACTGAAATATACTTTATTATTTCTAAATCAAAAAAAAGAATCCAAACTAAAGATGAGCCGGATTCTCCAGAAAAGTATTTCAGGGTATTCTTTTATCTTAATATCTCCTCTTTATTTATTCATCTTAAACTGAAGATAAAGGTCATTATACACCCCCGTCCAATAAGGACCAAGGTTAACATAGACTTCATCTTCTTTTATCAGTGCTTCATCAGGATAGTAGGCTTTATCTTCACGTACTTCTGCGGGTAGAAGCGCTTCGGCTTTAACATTGGGTGTGGAATAGCCCACATACTCGGCATTGGCAGCTGCATTTTCAGGTTCTTGCATGAAGTTGATGAATGCATAGGCCGCTTTAGTATTTTTGCTGGTTTTTGGGATAGCCAAGTTATCATACCAGATATTTGTACGCGTAGGGACTACATAATGCAAATGTTCGTTGCTTGAGGTCATCTCTGAGGCTTGACCACTGTAAACAACTGCTAGAGGTGTTTCATTATTAATCATGTAACTCATGATTTCGTCACCGAGAATGGCTTTGACATTGGGAGTGAGCTGTAGGAGCTTGTCATAAGCACGATTAATCTCTGACTGGTTCGTCGTATTCACAGAGCTTCCTGTAGCGATCAAACCCATGCCCATCACATCTCGACTACTGTCTGTGAGGAGGATTGAATTTTTGTAGTCTTTGGACCAAAGGTCCTCCCATTTTGTGGGTGGATGAGTGATGTATTTGTCATTATAAACAATCCCCAAAGTCCCCCAAAAATAGGGCACAGAATAAGTATTTTTAGGGTCAAATGCCGCATCCAAGAGCTTAGGATTATCATAATCAAGGTTTTTAATCTTGGTGTGATCTAAAGGAAGCAAGAGATTTTCTTTGGCCATTTTTTGCACCATATACTCGCTGGGCACCACGATATCGTAAGCCGTGCCTCCTTGTTTAACCTTAGAATACATGGCTTCATTGGAGTCAAATGTCACATAATTCACCTTATAGCCCGACTCTTTTTCAAACTTCGTGAGAAGCTGCGGATCAATATATTCGCCCCAGTTAAAAATAGTTAAGCTGTTGGTAGTGGTTGAAACACCTGTAGCAGCGGACATCCGCCAAGCTGTAACGCCAAGAAGGACAGTGATCGCTAAAATCCCTGTAAGAAAATAGATTAATTTTTTCAAGAGTGCTGTCCTTTCTTAAGTAATGTTTGGTGATTTTCCGGCAGTATCTGATTCTCTCATGATTATATAATACCCTATAACCAGTAATATTGAGAAGAGAAATACAATTGCGGATAGGGCATTGATTTCTAACGAGATACCAGCGCGGGCACGTGAATAGATTTCGACAGACATTGTCGTAAAGTCATTCCCTGTGACAAAGAAGGTAACTGCAAAGTCATCGAGCGAGTAAGTGAAAGCCATGAAGAAACCTGCTATAATCCCTGGTGTCAGATAAGGGAGAATTACTTCTTTCAGTGCTTGTGTCTGTGTCGCACCAAGGTCGTAAGCAGCATCTATCAAGGACTTATCCATTTCTTGATAAAGTGGCAAGACCATCAAGACAACAATAGGAATAGAAAAAGCAATATGGCTTAATAAAACGGAGAAAAAGCCAAGCTGCATACCTACCAGTGTAAAAAGAATTAAGAAGCTTGCACCAATAACGACATCCGGTGATACCATCAAAACATTGTTCAAGCCTAAGAAAGTCGTCTTGCCCTTGGCTTTAAGATTTTCAATAAACATGGCGCCAAAAGTCCCAATAATCGTCGCAATCAAGGCACTTAAAAAGGCCAAGAAGAAGGTTTGAACGACAATCAAAATCAAACGGCTATCTTGAAAAAGTTCCTTAAAGTTGTCTAAGGTAAACCCTGTAAATTGGTTCATGTCCCCGCCTTCATTGAAAGCATAAAAGATCAAGAAAAAGATGGGCGCATAAAGGATAAAGAGCACGAAGCCCAGATAGATTTTTCCGATACGATTTTTACTAGGCATTAGCTCCCCACCTTTCTTTCTCTTGTCAGTAACATAATAATCATCATGGCAACAACCAAGACGATGGCTATTGTTGAACCCATGCCCCAGTTTTGTGTGGTGAGAAAATGCTCTTCGACCGCTGTACCTAGAGTTATAACTTTATTGCCACCAATCAAGCGCGTCAGCATGAAGAGCGATAAGCTTGGAATGAAAACCGCTTGGACACCTGAGCGAACACCATTGAGTGATAAGGGCCAAACCACATGAATAAAGGTTTGCCAGCGTGTTGCACCCAAATCATAACTGGCTAAGACAAGATTTTTATCTAAATCCTCAAGGGCATTAAAAATAGGCATCACCATAAAGGGGATAGAAATATAAGTCGCTACAAAGATAAAGCTAAAGTCTGTAAACAAAATCTGTGGACGACCAAGCCCAATAAATTGTAAGAAACTATTGACAGAGCCATATTTACCGAAAATACCAATAAAAGCATAAGCTTTCAGCAAAAGATTAACCCAAGTAGGCAAGATAATCAACATCAAGAGAAGCTGCTTGTGCTTAAGTTTAGTTAAAACATAAGCTACAGGAAAGCTAATCAAGAGAGTAACAACTGTAATAATCAAAGCATAAAGTATCGAGTTCCAAGTCATCATCAGATAAGTTGAGCTTGTAAAATACTGACTATAGTTAGAAAAGCTAAACTGACTTTGAATATTAAAGAAAGATTGCCAGAGCAAGAGGATAAGAGGGGCTACAACGAACAGTCCTACCCACAGGAAGTAGGGGACAGAGAAAAGTCTTTTGGTCATTCTTCTTCCTCACTTTCCCCGTTTTCTTGCTTATGCAGGATATCGTTTACGGCTTGTGCTAACTCGGTCAAGTCCATTGTGTTTTCCAAGGCTTCCTGGACAGCATCTTTGATGGCTGCCTCTTCTTCTGCGGCTTCTTCTTCGACCGCATTTACGATACCGATAGTTTGTTCTTCTTCCTCAACATACTCTTCAATACGGGCGTCGAATTCTTCTTCAGTTTCGTCAAGACGCATAATGTGTATAGCCTCAGGTTCAAAGGTCAAGCCTACAGTTTCACCGACTAAAGCTTTATGCGTCGAGTGAATCAGCCACTCATTGCCAAAATCATCGTAAGCCACAATCTCATAATGTACACCACGGAAGAGTTGTGTATCAACTTTAACGTTGAATTTTCCTTCATCAGGAAGGGTAAACTCAATATCTTCGGGACGAATGACCACCTCAATCGGCTCATTAGGGCGCATCCCACCATCGACAGCTTCAAATTTCTGACCGTTGAATTCTACAAGATAGTCCTCAATCATGCGGCCGCTAATGATGTTTGACTCCCCAATAAACTCCGCAACAAAATGGTTAATGGGTTCGTCATAAATATCGGTTGGTGTGCCTGACTGAACGATTTGACCTTCATTCATGATGAAAATCCAGTCAGACATAGCCAGAGCTTCTTCCTGGTCATGGGTAACAAAAATAAAGGTAATTCCTAGACTTTGTTGCAGCTCACGCAGCTCATATTGCATGTCCTTGCGGAGCTTCATGTCCAAAGCAGACAAGGATTCATCCAGTAAGAGAACTTTCGGACGGTCGATAATCGCGCGCGCAATGGCCACACGCTGTTTCTGACCGCCGGAGAGCTTACTGATGGCACGTTTCTCAAAGCCTTCCAATTGCACCAGTTTGAGACTTTCTGTGACACGTTGCGCAATTTCAGCTTTATTTATTCCCTTTATCTTCAAGGCAAAAGCAACATTATCAAAGACAGTCATGTTGGGAAAAAGAGCATAAGACTGGAAAATCGTATGGACATCACGTTTATTAGTAGGAACATCATTGATGCGCTGACCATCCAAGAAAATATCTCCTGAAGTCGCATCCAAAAGTCCTGCAATAATATTTAAAATTGTTGACTTTCCAGAGCCTGATGCACCAAGTAAAGTGTAAAATTTACCTTCTTCAATTTCAAAAGTAATATCTTTAAGGACTGTTGTACCACTGTCTTCAAAGGTTTTGGTTACATTTTTGAATTCGATAATGTTTTTTGTCATGCTGTTATCCTTAAGGGTGGATTTAGAGTTTTGCTTATCATTGAAGACATGACCGGAATCTCAAAACCGGTCTTAAGTTGAATAATAAAGTAGAGAAAAACAATGTTTTCTTCTCATGGACGTGCTAGGAGAAGAACTACAGGATTCTCTAGCGTTGCTCAGCATCTTTAGAAGCGCTGAGGCCAACACATGGTAGAAAAAACAGAAACGATATTTTTGTCTTTTCCTAACAAGATGCTTAAGAAAAGGTCTACAGGTCTTTTCATTCGGCATGAGTATCGTTACACAATGAATCCTCATAGAGATTTCCGCTTGTTATCATGCTTTTAGATGATTAATAGCAATAGCATATTATGACGCCAAAAATCAAAAACGATACTTTTTCGATCTCTACCTAATAAGACACTCAGGAAAGGACATATAGGGATTGCCGTTCCTCATTAGCACCTTTAGGTGCAATGTTGGTAGCGTATGACGGCAAAAATCAAAAACGATACTTTTTGATTTCTACCTAATAAGGCGCTCAAGAAAGCCCCTATAGGGATTGCCGTTCCTCATTAGCGCCTTCAGGCGCAATGTTGGTAGCGTATGACGCCAAAAATCAAAAACAATAATTTTTTGATTTTTTGCCTAATGAGATGCTCAGGAAAGGTCCTACAGGACTTTCCGTCCATCATTAGCGCCTTCAGGCGCAATGATGGTAGCACATGACGTTGAAAAACAAAAACGATGTTTTTTGTTTTTCAACTAATGAGGGGCTTAGGAAATCCTTATAGGGATTTCCGTTTGCTATCAGGGCCTTTAGGCACTTGATAGCAATAGCCAATCAAAAAATCCAAGTGTACACACACTTGGATTCACATTCAATCTTTGATTACATATAAAAAGCAGTCTTACTGCGGAGAGACCGAGTAGTCAACTTTTAGTACTCTTATTGATGCGCGCAAGCGTGTTTCTTGGGTGGAGCCTCTCAACTCCATAAGCAAATCAATTTGCTTAATCAATAAGGCAATAAAATTGCCAATCGGCTGTGACTCTGGCTGTCCGTATGGCCTTAGTTTTCGCTTGTTTATAGCAAAAATGAGTCCTATTTTCTGCCTAAGCAGAACTTTTATAATTATAACGTAAATTTTAGTCCTTTGCAAGAGAGAAAGTTTTATAATTTTTTCGTCTCAGAATTATAAAAACTTTCAAAAGACAGCGGAAACTCTGATTTTCATCGCTTACTTGTAACCCTTTAAAGTGAGAAATTCCACTTGTTTTTTACTGAGTTCAAGCATTGTAGACACAGTTTTCAAATCAAATTCCTTTGTAGCTAAAAGACGTTCTGCGGCCAGATTTAGCCCCGCCTTGACTCCCAACTCCAAAACGGGATTTGTTTTATCATTCGAATCCATAATGTATTTATTGTCGGGCAAATCAAAAAGGACTTTTACTGCTCCAAAGAGTTGTTCAAAAGAATCGATTTCAACATCATGCACTTTTTTCTCTTGAGAAATACTGCGGCCACGGTGGTTAAACCACATGGTTTTCCACCCACCATTGTGGCCTCCCATCACATCATTATCATAGGAGTCACCAACATATAAAGTTGTTTCGGGATTCATCCCAAATTGTTGAGCAGCCAAGTTAAAGATTTCTTTTTCTGGTTTTTGGAAACCTGTTGCTTGCGAAACGATTACGTGACTTGGCTCAACGTAATCATACAAGCCAAGTTTACGAATTTTCTTAAGTTGATGCTCCGTTGGACCATTAGTAATCACGCCAACTGGAATATTACGTTTTTTCAAAAAGTCTAAAGTCAAACGCATTTCATCAAGCATGGTGATATTTTCTAATTCATATTCGTAAATTTCTTGAAAATAATCACCGGTAGCGCGTGAAATTTCTGGATAGCCCAAGTCTTTGAGTGTTTCATTTGTACGATAAAAACGGAAATACTCAATCTCCCAGTCACCCGCAATAACTTTAGGAAAACCAAGGTCTGAATAGTGACGGTAGCGAATATAAGCTTTATTCATATCCGCCATATCAAAGTCTGGGAAGACCTTAGAAATGGCCCGTCTAAACGGTGCCTGCTGGTCATAAATTGTATCGTCAACGTCAAAAACTATTGCATTAATCATTTTCCTGTTTTTATCTTTCCAATTTTTCACCGATAATACGGACTTCTGCTTCGAGTGTCAATCCAGAGTTTTCCTTGACATGCTCAATAACATAAGCAATTAAGTTTTCATAATCTGTAGCCGTACCGTGATCTACGTTTACCATAAAGCCGGCATGTTTTTTGGATACTTCCACACCACCGATACGGACTCCTTGCATGCCTGCTTCTTGGATAAGCTGTCCAGCAAAATGTCCAGCAGGACGTTTGAATACTGAGCCACAACTTGGATATTCGAGCGGTTGTTTACTTTCACGCAAGCCTGTTAAACGGTCCATCTCCGCCTTGATGACTGCTGCATCACCGGCTTGGAGTTTAAACTGTGCCGAAACAACAATCAAGTTTTCCTCACGGATCACAGAATGACGGTAGCCAAATTTCATTTCATCGGCTTGCAGCACACGGAGAATGCCATCTTGGTCAATGACTGTACAGTTGAGCAGAACGTGGGCAATTTCACCATTATAAGCACCGGCGTTCATAAAGACAGCCCCACCGACAGAACCTGGAATACCACAAGCAAACTCAAACCCAGTTAGAGAATGCTCTAGAGCAACATGTGTCGTATCAATCAGTTTTGCCCCGGCTTCAGCGGTAATGACGTTCCCATTTACTTCAATATGATTCATTTTTTCAAGTAAGATAACTAAGCCACGAATCCCGCCATCACGAACGATTAAGTTTGAGGCGTTACCCAAAACGGTAATCGGCGTACCTGCTGCCCGTGCTAAGTCAAGCAAGGCACTTAATTCTTCACTTGAAGCGGGAAAAGCAAGAAAATCTGCCGGTCCGCCAACTTTAGTGTAAGTGTAATTTGACAATGGCTCATCATATTTGACAAGCAAATCAGGAAATTTTTCGAAATCAGATTTTTTTAGCATAGAATCATTTTACCATAATTTAGAAATATGACGGGAAAAATAAAAAAAAAAAAAAACGAGAGTTTTTTCAGACTGTAGACAGAGTCTAACTTGCCCTTATGACAAAGCTCTCAATTTTTCAAGTTGTTGGGCAAAGATGTCTGGTACATCTACTTGAAACTCCATCAGTTCCCCTGTTGTTGGATGCTCAAAACCCAAAGTTTCAGCATGGAGAAATTGACCATGGTTTGGCCTAAGCGTTTTACTTGGTCCATAAAGTGGGTCACCAGCTAGAGGAAAACCGATGTAGGCCATATGCACACGAATCTGATGAGTTCGTCCAGTTTCAAGTTCAAGGGCAAGCAAGGTATATCCTGGGAAACGCTCCAGCACGGTAAAGCGTGTTTTTGCAGCTTTTCCTCCAGCGACAACCGCTTGTTTTTTTCGCTCCTTAGGATTCCGACCAATCGGTGCCTCAATTGTACCTTTTTCATTCGGTACTTCACCATGTACCAGCGCAATATAGCGACGTTTATTAGTTTTTGCTTTGAGCTGTGCGGCTAAAGATTCGTGCGCGACATCATTTTTGGCAATCATCAGCAGACCAGAGGTGTCTTTATCTATACGATGCACAATTCCTGGACGAATTACACCATTGATGGAGGAAAGATCTTTGATATGAAACATGATGGCATTGACTAAAGTTCCCGAAGTATGCCCTGCGCTTGGATGAACAACCATTCCTTGAGGTTTATTAATTACTGCTACATCTGCATCCTCATAGACAATATCCAAAGGGATATCCTCAGCTTGGATATCAAGGACAGCAATTTCTGGCAGTTCATAAGTAATCGCCTCACCTGCTTTTACCTTGTATTTTGCTTTCTTCACTTGTCCCTCTACGCTCACCTTACCTTCACGAATTAAGTCTATCACTACTGAACGTGAGACTTTGCTAAGGTTCGCCAAGGCCTTATCCAAGCGTAAACCAGCATTTGCTTCATCAATAATTACTACTGCCATTTATTCTACCTCTTTGTCTAAAATAATCGCGATGAAAAGTACTACAAAACCCACAGAGAGCAATATATCCGCGATATTAAATATTGGAAAATTGATAAAGTCGGTCTGAAACATGTCTACCACAAAAGATTGGCGTACACGGTCAATAAAATTTCCGAGTGCTCCAGAAATAATCAACGTCAATGCCACAAAATACCAGTTTTGATTTATCTTTTTGTAGAGAAAATAGACAGCAGCAGCAAGGACAATGGGTGTTAGTATGAGAAAAAACCACTGTTTGCCTTCCAACAGAGACCATGCGGCGCCTTCGTTTCGAAGATAGGTCAGACTGAGAATACCAGGAATAAATGCCTTTTCTTCACCCAGTGGAATATTAGAGACAGTCCAAGCTTTCAGCAGTTGGTCCGCAAGTATTCCGAGGAGTATTAGGCCGAGGGAGATTATTTTTTTCATATTGTTTATTATAACAGAATTATTGTGCTGACTCTAGGTTAATCTTTGTATTATCCACGATAAACGTAGGGAGCCCTTTATTGGAGTAATGACGTTAGTCACGCTTTGAATGTCTTTGACTTGGGAACGCCCTATTATAAAAAAACAGCACCTCTGCTGCCCTATTTCTTTTAAACTTATTCCCAAATCACCTGACGCAGATTATCCACTGCCGTCACCCAGGTCTGCCCGGATTTGAGAGGGATGTTTTGTCCTTGCTCATCGGTAAAACTGATATTGGTTTGCGCATCTGGTTTGGACCATTTTCCTTCTTGCACCTTACCATTTTGGAAAATATATGCCTTTCCGGTGCCTGTCATTTCAATATCCATATGATTACCATCTGCTGACAAGCTCTGATTAACCATAATAGCTATTACGACATTTGGTGACACTTGTCCTTTTTCTCGGTCCTGATGGGCTTCGCCGCCTTGAAAACGTTTATAGGTGTTGCTTGGAGCATCATATTGATATCCCACGGCAAAGATTCCTGTAGAAACTGGGATTTGAATATGATGTGCAATAGGCAAACCACTTGAATCCTGATTTTCCATCTTTTCCGTACCAAGTGGCAGGCGTTTCCAGACTTCAAAATCGGATTTTTTCTTCTCCAACTTCTCCATATACGCATCCAATCCATTCGTATTCGTGTACATATTATGCGGAGCGATTCGGTCGTCTGAACGCCAGAAAATTCCAGCCGGAGCTCTAAACTGATCCAAGTCTGTGACATAATTTCCAGACTTCACCATGTCTAAAGCCAGTTCTGAACCTCCTACATGGGCAATCCTGCATCAAAACCAGCTGCCCATTCCACAAAGTATGGACGGATAGAACGAACTGGACCAATCAAGTCTGGTTGCTTCTCTTGATACATTGCGACAAAGCGGGTAATTCCTCCCTCAGCCACTGCTTCAAAAACTACACCTGCCTCCTTAAGTCCCGACTGCGGACGTGCTTCTGGTGAATTTTCTACCATGACAGCTGTTATGGGACGTTTTGCCTTTTCAGCAGTCGTTTCGAGGCCCGTCAAGTCAGCTCTTACTGGCTGAGGTTCTTCTTTTTTTACTTCTTGCTTTTTTTCCTCTTGGTGCGTAGTTTTAGGAGCAAACACCTTTGTCTGCCAAGCAAAAACACCTGCTGCACCAATTAACAAGATTGCGATGATAGCGATTACTTTTTTATTCATGCTATTATTATAGCAGAAAAGTATCTTATCAAAAGCATTATGGATATAAAGAAGCTACAATAAAAGTCTTATTTCCTTTTATTGGATAGTCTGTCTGAAAACTCAAAAGAGGCTATTGGTAGGAGGAGCGCAAGATAAGGGAGGAAATACCTCGGCTGTGTTTCCCAAAGAAACTGATGAAAAACAGTGCCACCAAAGAAGATGAGAAGCAGCAAAAATGCCTCTAGATTTGGTCTAAATTTTTTTCTAACCAAAAAGAGACCTGTGCTTAATACTATGAGAATTAAGAAGGGCCTTTCAATGAAGTGGGTAAGAGACCTTGTCTTGACGAGAAAGGCTGTAACCGGACTTCTGAAGGACCAGCGATTCCGTTCGAAGTCTGTCAAGGCTCCTGATGGGATTGCCTGTATAAGTGCAAGACTTTCTACAGGCAATCTTTCATACATTTCTTGCTGATGCTCATAGCTCTGTCTCATGAGGTAATTTCCGGATAGGGACGGATCTCCCCATGAAACGATGGCTTTTTTTCCGAAGAATGCAAGCGTTTGTCGCGGATTTTGCATCATCTGGCTCAATCGCTTACTGATAAATTCTCTATAAATTTTCTCTCTGGCTGAGCGATCACGGAGAAAATCTTGTCGTGAAACTTGACCGTGCTTCTTTTTGTATTGGTCAAAGGCCCAGCTTTCAAAATCATTGAACATCCCAGGCTGCTTATAACGATAACCTTCCAGTGTCTTCGCGTCTGCCAAAGCCATCGCAACCCAAGAAATGGAAGGCTGGGCATAGTTTGTTCTATAATTTGAAATCATTTTAGGTGCGAAAAAGTGAAAACTGGTACTGAGACTCAGAGCGATTAAAACAGGTAGGAAAGCCAGACGATGGTTGCCATCAAACTTCCTGTCCCTCACAGCCCTCAAGAGTAGATAGATACCTATGCCGATAATAAAAATAAGCACGTTTGTCCGAAGTACATAGGCCAAACCTAGTGACAGACCTGAAAGTACAAGAGTAAAAATTTTTGGTGATTCCTTTACAAACCTTAGAAGAGACAGAAGGGCAAAGAGAACCAGCGCCAAACTTATCAGGTCGTTGTATAAATAGGAAATCACCCAAAAATAAGGCAAAGCAAAGAACATAAGTTGAATGGCAATTCTTTCAGAACTTGTATTATACAAGAGTCCCGTGATTTTCGGAATAAATGTGCAAATACCAACAACTGAAATCACATTTACCACATACATGATGGGCCAAGCGCCTCTTCCAAAAACTTTAAAAATCACTTGATAAATCAGGACTAAACCTAGATTATTCGGATAATACTCTGCATAAGGAATTGTAAGCCAACTGTCCACAAGAAAGCCATTAATGACACTCCAAGCATCTGAAAAAGGGGGACTAAAAAATAAAAAAATTATGATTATCCCAAATACACTTGCGTAGATTGTCAGTAGCTTTTGAAGTGTTCTGGTCGAAAGATTCAAAATTTCAACCCAACGATGAATCCCATATTGCAGCAGGAGAAATGCGAGAAAGGATCCAGCTACAAAGAGGGGATTATTGAAACGAATAACGTTTGACTCTGCTTGGTCAAATGAAAAGAAAAACTGAATCAGCAAAATCCCCAAAAGTGCAAGAGCACTTAAAAAGGACAGCACCAGAGTAAAATATTTAACACTATTTTTTCTGCTTTTTCCCTCGTGTTCCATTTCTCTCTTCCTTCCTAGACTCCATGCACCGTTTTGTCACTTTCTTGTTCAAACTGCGGCTCCTTTTTGTCCATTCTCTTCACAAAAAACAGGACATATTTCCTTGCATTTTGTGAGGGCTTGCAATCTTGATTTTCTTGGTTTTGCTACTGATTTTTAGCAGTTCATATTTTTTCCTTACAGTCAACACTCTGGGATAATTTACAATTAACCTTCACATTTTAGCTTGAAAATAAGAGAAAAACATGTGGTTTACTTTTCCGTTTTTGACTGCATTAATCTACCTTTCATTTCTTACTCAATTTCATGTATACTCGCTCTTTTATTCCTTTATTTTTGCCCCCGCGAAATGGCTCTCGTTTATATTCACGAAAGCCAAGTTTCTCATAGGTTTTTATTGCAGCAATATTGTTATCCATGACATCGAGTAAAAATTCATCATATTGCTCACTTTGTTTGACAATTTCAAGCAAAATTTTCTTTGAAATGCCTCTTCCTCGCACAGAATCAAGCACGCCGACAAATTCGATATAGCCTGTTGTCTTAGGATAGGGAAGTGTCTTGGCAAATTCAGAATTGAAAATAAAAGAGGCAATCAGCCCACGCATCAATCCAAAATTTTTTATACATTTCTTTCTATCTGGTGTAAAAGCTCTTCCACTATTGTCAGAACAAGCCGCAATCCCCAGCACTTCTTCTCCTTCAAGCCAAATCCAAAAACGCTCGGCATGGATACCGTGTTCAAAGACCGCGATAAGGCTTTCTTGATTTTTGGAGAGCACACTTAGTTCTTCCTTGTAGCTATTTGCGATTGTTTTTGCTATTTTTCTTTTTTCATCAGGTAATGCTTGTCTGATTATATGACTCATATTTTAACCTCAGCTTTTCTTCCTATGTAAATGCAAGGTGCAGCTTCCTCATAATCTCCATCTTATTCAGCCTAGAAATAAATAAGCAACTGCGATAGATAAGACTATCGTCATTAAATCATGTACAAGCAATCCAACCCTTAGATTTCTGTTTTTCTTTTCTAGCGTTTCAAGTCTATCTTTAAGTTTTTCAAATTCCATGTGTTCTCCTCTAAATACCATCTATAAGTCTATCTCTTTTTTGCTCAAAAATTTTAGATGTTTAGAGTCAATCCTCCCGTATAAGTTTCTCCTGCTTTACGATTCATGCCAAAAACAAAGGCGATTTTTGGTGTATCCTTCAATACTTTACCATAAATCACACCTGTTGTTCCTTCTTTTTTGTGCACCTTTTTCCCCTTCAAATCGTTCGTATCCATTTCAATCACCTGACTGTTTTTATTGTCCAGCACTTGTGCTAATCTTATTCTGTCCTGAGCAAAGTCCCTCAAGTCAATCGTTTGATCTGTTTTATTGTTGAATGTAAATGTAACTTTTAAAACTTGCTCACCTGAACTATCGTCTATTACTTTCCAATCTTGAACTTTTATGTCTTGTTTTTCTCCGCTTATCTGATGCGCTGAATTTGTATATATCAACTGTTCATCTTTTAAGTTTTCTTCACTTTGTTGGACTTCTTTTTCTGCTTCTTCGGGCTTTTCTTCGGATTTTTGGGGTTGAATTTCTGCTTGTTCTTCATTTGAAGAGAGAAATGTATATGCTGCGCTTGTTCCTACAACTAAAAGTAAAGTAAAAGCCGTTCCTACAATTATCTTTTTCTTCATCTTTATCACAAATTTTTCCTTTTCATATTTCGCTTTTAGAACTATTTTAGCACAATAGAAATATTAACGCAATGTAACGTAAATATAAAATTAAAAAATGTAATCATTATTAAAAATCAAACGACTGTAGTTCAGACAGAATAAAAAAGGAAGAAAGGATGCAAATGTTGCACAAAGACTTTTGAAAAAGCTCCCTTTTCCAAACTCAACAGCTGGATCAGAAGCTCACCCGGCCCTTACTCATCAAGCTGAAAGAAAGAGGAATCCTCCTTTAGATAGTGTTTGCCTGATGTGAGGTCATACTGAATGATTTTTAACTCCTCGATGCGTTCTTGCTGCGCTTCACTTAAACTTACCTGAGTCGATAAAGCAGAGTTATACTCAGCGGGCAGCTCCCACATAAGGTTTGATAAGAGTGCATAGTAAGGGGAAACTTTTGCCCCTACAGTTTCGAGTAAAGCTGGCGCAAATTCTGCGGAGTTTAAATCGACTTGCTTATTGCTTGTATTTCCCTTATTTGTCCAGATAAAATAATCCGTCTGATAGGCTTTAAAAGGTTCTGTTTTTAGACTCGGATAGTCTATTGGAAAGACATTCGAAAGATGGTCGCCGTAAAAGACAACTGTGATTTTTTTATCCATATTCTCTAACTCTTCCAAGAAAGCTTTTGTCTCCCTATCGGTATCAGAAATTTTACGTACATAGTTTTGCAAGTGTTTATTCTGTTCGTTTGTGTGCCCTTCCCCCACTGCTGTTAAGCTGGAAGAACCAGAATAATTTTCATAGGACATATGGTTTTGCATGGTCAAAACGCTAAAGAACTGTGACTGTGCAGGATTTATCTTATCTAACACCTCTTGATAAACTTGTGCATCTGTCACATAACCGTCCAATTTTTCTTGATTGATCAATATATCTGCCTTGTCCGTGTTTGATAGGGCATAAAAATGATCAAAGCCAAGTTTTTTATAGATTGTATTACGGTTATAGTTAGCTCCATTTTCAGGATGAAGTGCAATCTTCTCTGGGAAGAAATTAGAGATAGCCGGAATAAACGGCATACTTGGAAACACATCAGAATTAATGGTCGAGATGTTACTAGAGTAATTGACCATGGGAAGACCACTAAGCGATTGTGCCTCCATATTTGCTGTTCCACCTGCGAAACTATTGGAATACATCAAGCCTCCCGTTGCGTTTGCCTTTATCAAATCAATATTTTTCAGAGGATTATCGGAGAGGTTTGCGCCTTTGATACGATTAGGGTTTGATAGAGATTCACTTAAAATATAGATTACCGTTTGATCTGCGATATTTTCTGAGCGACTTTGATTGATTTCATCAGCCTCTTTCCTGTATTTTTGGATAATTTCCTCTATCTTGGCTTGGCTATATCCCGCAGGCTCCTCCATAGCTTTACCATAGATTTTCTTCAACCAAACATAGGAAAGCGACTTGTCTCTGGCTAACTTTGCTGAGCCGCGCCACAAAAGACTGCCGTTATATCTTTGGACATATTGGCTGAGGAGGGGAAAGTTCACCTGTTCATCTGGTGTATTAAGATTTTTGAAATTCTGCATCAAAGGAAAGTAAAGCGAGAAAATCAAAAGCAGAGTGACTGCTCTTGTTTTCCAATCCATGATTTTTCCCTTAAAAAATCTTCTGTTTAAGAGAATTGCAAGTAAAACAAGGCTGAGTAAGGCGAAGAGTACCATCAAAATCAACTTTATATCAACAAAAGTAAGCAAGGACTGTATGTTGGCTAGCCAAGAAAGTTCTGAAACATATATAGGCTCTTGCCGCACCGAAAACTTCATAGCATTTCCTAAGCTAAATCCCCCAAAAATAAACATAATCACTGCTGTAGTAATCATATAACGGTTAATCAGCACATAAAGAAACATAAACGCCAGGGTTAAAACAAAAACTTGAAATAGGCTTATCCCAGTCACAACATAGCCATAATACATAGGCCCTTCATCTACTCTCATCCCTGATTGGATAAGAGAGTTAAAAACAAATGCCAATAAAAGGCTCGTTGTTAAGGAAAGGGGGAAGTTGGCACTGTTACTTTTAAAGGCTTGAATCCCCTTGACGATAAAGAAACTGAGTACACAAAGGATAGCAAATACGAGGAGAATGTTTCCAAAAAGAGAGATAAAGTCAGAACTCCCTAAAATATTTTCATCGGCATAAACCAGATCAAGCATAGCCTCTGAATGGACTGGGCTAAATAATATATCCCAAATGAGGCGTTCTGTCATACTGTCAAGAAAGACCAAGCTTACAAGCACTGTCATATAAACATGTTCGACCTCTATGTCTGCCACAACATCCAAAACTTTCCATGCGCTTCTCTTATCTGGAATACGTGCCACTAGAGAAATGGCTAAAAGCATCGCAAAGACTAGAGGAAGATAAAACTCCACTAAAAGTCCTAAATTTAGAGAAGTGTAGTCAAACTCAAAAGTTTTGTTGTTGATATTTTCTGTCAAAACCATCGAAAGATGAAAAATATAATAGGCAAGAAAAATAATGGGGAGTACAGAAACCCTCCTCCAACTCAGCTTTTCTCCCCTTTCAAAATAATTTCCCTCCCAAGTGAGCCATATCTTTTTATTTTTGATAAAAACAAGGACCAGATAAGCAAAGCTTAAAAGTCCTATCAGACGATAAACCAAAACCACAACAGCCACAGGAGCTGAATATTCCACCCCTTCGGGCAAAATATCAGAAAAGACCAAGCTGGATAAACCTATAAAAAGAAGCATCAGAGCTAGGGCCTTCAGCATATTATTCTTTTTCATTATTACATTTCCTTTACAATATGAAATCGATTATAACATGCTCTCTGGTATTTACATAGGATTACGCAAATTTTTATGCTCTGCAAATAATTTTGAAAAGCACACACAGATTTTGACGTTTTTTTCTTCGACATAAAGACAAAACAAAAGATGCCCTGCATAAGGCATCCTCAAACTTATTTACCTCCAAACACCAAACGTTCACGTCTATCGTTGGCAATAGCCTCCACATCACTCACTTTATTAATGATGGCTGAAGCAATTTCTTCTTGAATAATTCCAACCTCAGCCAGCCAGGCCGCATAACCAATAAGTGCCGTAAAAATGCTCATGTAGTCCATTATCGCGTACCGTTCTTTGCTGGCAAACTCGTCCAAGATGTGTGCCGCAAAAGAATTTCCCGTCATTTGCGAAACTGGTAACATGTACTTGGCATACCACTCAAAGATGAAGACTGGCAAAATTTGCTTCACCCTTTCTTCCATATCCTTATCCTGATAGTTAGGCACCCCTTCCTCCAAATACTGCGCCACCAAAAGTTGATGCTTTTCAGCTGTCGCAGGTACAAATTTCCGTTTTTTCATACTCTTAGTTTGGAATTGCGCCGCACCTTCTGCCTCAACAGCTTCAACAACATTTTTTGAGAAATCCTCTAAAACTTCTTTACTTTCAGGACGAAAGACAATCCTTGACTTGCCATATGATTTATAAGTGATGCTGATAGGGGGAAGTTTTTTAGTCTGATGCTCCAAGTTGTAGTTCATCGTCCACTGATCCACACTTTGGTTAAAAGCCTCAACTAAATCTTTCATTGCAAGCTTTACTGGAAATTGTAGACGTTTCATCCAAGATTCTAAGAGCTTGATAGCTAGTAACAAGCGGTGAGCTGCAGTCTCAAAGCCAAGTCTAAGCGCATACATAGACGTATATTCATATTTCAAAACATCCAGTGGTGAAAAGAAAGCATTGGGATCCATCAAGTCCTCCATGATTCTTGATAAGCTTGAAAAAATTACAAACTGTTCTCGTGGATCGGTTATGTCAAACTCTTTGATAAGTACTTTAGCACTGGCATGATGAATCACAGCACGTGGCGTATGAAACATCATTTCATGATAGTGCACTTCCTCATCTTCGTCCAAGTAAGAGCCATAATCTTCTTCAAATCTACCTTTAGAAATGGAGTCACGCATGGACATCAACTCATTGTGCGTAGTCATAAAAGTATCAATCAGGGGTTTAAAAGCAGTTTCATCACCAGAAATATTTTTAGCAAAACCTCGTTCTTTAAGCACCATCACTATGTGAATGCCGAGTTGTATGCTGTCTGTAACCTTTTGAATGTCCGTGTCGTCTAGCAATTCAGTAAATGTAAAAGAAGCAACTGCCGTAAAGCTATCCATATCCATTTTATCCAAGGTAAGTAAGGTTAATGCATAATGATAGGTCACAAGTTCTTCAGTATATTCAGCCACTTCTTCTGCATCTAAAGCCCTATAATTATAGTCAGAATAAGTTTCAAAAGCCCTTTTAGCAATTTGTTTAGCCATTTTCTGGTCTTTTTTCATTTGACTAGGGCGGAAAACTTTTTCCCTGTGCTTGAAGTCTTCAAAACCAAGTATTGTTTCACGAAACTCTTGCAACTCTTTATCTGTATAATATATTTTCATGCCCTCTCCAAAATCACTTGTCATTCATTACCTGTCTTGAACGACCATACTTGTTCTTTGTGTCATCTTCATTTTAAAATTTTTTATATTAAAATCAAAATAATTTACTTTAAATCAATACTATAAAAAGTTGCTAGAAGTAAAACTATGGAGTAATTAATACTGCTATTTTGCTGTAAAAGAATCAAAAAAGGTGCTCCTTGAAGTCAAAATGGAGAAAAAGGAAAATCACTCAATTTTTTCACGAAAGCATAGCGTGGTTGAGTGACTTTTCTTTGATGAATTCTGGTTTATTTTGAATAAATTTAAACTTTTGTTCTAACTCTATATTTTTATTTTTTTACAATCATTTTGATGGCTTGATTAATTTTTTCCTCATGCAGTTCAGAATCCTCGCTTAAAAGGCAGTTCTTTAGATTTTCAGCAACAATCAGCCCAATCAAGTTGTCCAAACTTGAACGTACCGCAGTTAACTGAGTAACCACATCTATACAGTCTTTCTCGCTCTCCATCATACGTAAAACGCCTTGGAGCTGTCCTTCTGCACGCTTCAAACGATTCATCATTTTTTTATCATACTTGTCCATAAAATCCCCCAAAAATTCCTACTTTAGTGGTATATTTTAAAAAAATCAAATGAAAAGTTGCATGTTTGCTTTTTCGCTGTCTCCTATAAATGTAGCAACACCACCATATTCAACAAAATCATAAAGTTCTTCCTTTTCGATTCCCATCAAGTCCATACTCATGGTACAAGCGACAAATTTCACTCCAAGATTATGGGCTTGCTCAATCAAGTCAGGCAGGCTGTCCACATTTTTCTGCTTCATGATGGACTTAATCATCCCTGTACCCATACCTCCCATGTTCATTTTAGAAATTTTGAGTTTGTCGGCCCCATTCGGTAACATCATATCAAACATTTTGGCCATGCCTGATTTTTGGACTTTCTTTTTCTTCAAGACCGAAAGCCCCCAGAAAGTGAAGAAGAGCGTGACATTTTTGCCATAAGCAGCAGCACCTGTCGCAATAATCATCGAAGCTAAGGCCTTATCTAAATCACCTGAGAAAACAACCATGGTCGCACCATCTTTGGTTTCAGTTAATACAGCTTCCTCTGGTAAAGTGGGAGACTTTACAGTTGACACACTTGTACCTTTAACAAGGATTGCGACGACCTTATTTCCTTGAATTTTATTCTCTAACACTGTATTTCCAGTGTTTTTCGCCCAAGCTTCGACATCCGTAGAAAAGCCAAAATCACTGGCTTGAATCTCTAATCTCTGGCCCTCTTGCATTTTATCCATGCTTTCCTTGACCTTCAAAATAGGTCCAGGACATTGTAAACCACAGGCATCAACTTCAATCAGGTCACTTGCTGGAGCGTGTGTGTCTGTTTTTCTCCATGCCGTATCAGTCGGCTTTATATCAATCTGACGTAATTCATACCTTGCATGTTTATAGGTTTTATAACCTCCGTCAAGGTTCTTAACTTCATAGCCAGCCTGCATTAAAATGCGTGCTGCGTTATAGCCACGGTGTCCTACTTGGCAGTAAACATAAATGGTTTGATTTTTAGGAATCTCACTTAGACGGTCACGAATCTGATTAAGCGGTATTTGTTGACTGTTTTCTAGGGCGCCTGTCGCCAGTTCAAAGTCTTCACGGACATCTAGGAAATAGGCACCAGCAACCAACAAGTCGTCAACTTCTGACCACTGGAAAGTCTGCACTTTGTTATTTATCATATTATCAACGGTATAACCAAGCATGTTGACAGGATCTTTAGCAGATGAATACGGCGGCGCGTAAGCCAGTTCGATAGAGGCAAGCTCTGTTGCCTTTGCACCAAAACGCATAGCTGTTGATATAACATCGATCCGTTTTTCCACCCCTTCTGTTCCCACGGCCTGAGCGCCTAGTATTTTTCCATCTGGCGCAAAAAGAAGTTTCAAAGCAATCGGAGCTGCCCCCGGATAATAGCCAGCGTGTGAATTGGGATGAATATGGACAGCATGGTATTCGATACCGTGATGTTGTAATAAACGCTCGCTATTTCCAGTGCCTGCTGCGGTCAACTCAAATATCTTAGCTACAGATGTGCCCTGCGTGCCTGGATATGCTGCTGGTATACCGTTGATAATATCGGCAACTAAACGCCCTTGGCGGTTGGCTGGCCATGCTAAAGGAATATTTGTCGGATGACCATTGACCGCATCGACTACTTCAATCACATCCCCTATAGCATAGATATCTTGAAAGCTTGTTTCAAGTTGCTTGTTGACTTTAATGGCGCCTTTGAAGCCCAGTTCAACTCCTGCTGCTTTTGCCAGCGTATTTTCAGGAAGAACACCGATAGATAGAATCGTCATGTCCGTTGAAAGAACTTTACCACTGGTCAAGAGCAACTCTCGGCCCTCTTGGCGAAATTCTTTCAAGCCGTCATTCAAGATAAGATTTACTCCATGCATATTGATTTGGGCATGCAGCATTTGCGCCATTTCAAAGTCAATATTTGGCATAACTTGGGGTGCCATCTCAACCAGCTGGACTTTGATACCGAGCTCCACCAAGTTTTCCATCATCTCAAGACCGATAAAACCACCACCGATTACGGTTGCCGTCTGAACTTCATTCTCCTGAATAAAAGCTTTAACCAAGTCCATGTCGGGGATATTACGCAGGCTAAAAACATTCTTTGCATTGTCTAATCCCTCAATCGGTGGCACAATGGCTTTAGCCCCCGTTGAAATAATGAGTTTGTCAAAAGTTTCCTGATAAGTTTCGCCTGTCTGATGATTGAGCACACTGACCGACTTTTCCTTGGGATTGATGGCTGTCACTTCTGAAAAGTTGCGTACATCAAGTCCATATTGCTTATTCATGCCTTCAACGGTTTGCAAGAGCAGATCATCCCGTTCTTTAATGACTTCACCAACATGATAAGGTAAACCACAGTTAGCAAAGGAAATGTACTCTCCTTTTTCAAAAAGAATGATTTCATCGTCTTCACTGAGACGACGGAGGCGAGTGGCGGCCGTTGCGCCACCAGCAACACCACCAATGATCAAATATTTTTTTCCCATCTTTATACCGTTTTCCCTCTCCAAGCCATCATGCCGCCCTTAACATTGGTCACATCAAAGCCCTTTTTCTCCAATGTCTTATAGGCTTTTTTCGAACGTGCACCAGATTGGCAAATGACATAAACCTTAGTATTTGCCGAAGCTGTAAAAGTTTCTATTTGGCCCACGGGAAGATTCCTGCTTCCTTTTATATGCCCTCTTGCGTATTCACCGGGCTCTCGTACATCAAGCACCTGTGTTTTATTTTCCTTAAGTTTCTCTGTGAGTTCATCCGCTGAGATTGAGCGGATTTTTCCAAAACCAAACATGCTTCATTCCTCCCTTGCTAAACAGCCTGTCCAAGCTGAAGTTCCACCAAGTACATTAGTCACATCAAGTCCCTTGGCCTCCAAAAATTCGCAGGCACGCTCAGATCGTGCACCAGACTGGCAGATAATATAGCTGCCATTTTTAATTTCGGAAAAGCGTTCTGTTAACTGACTCAGGGGAATATTTTTAGCTGTTGGCACAAAACCAGCTGTATATTCATAGCTTTCGCGGACATCGATCAAAGGACTATCCTTAAGTAGGGCTTCATTAAGTTCTTGGACTGTAGCAGTTTTCATTTTCTCTCTCTCCTAAAGATTTTGATAAACCCATTATATACCCTATAGGGTATATTGTCAAATGAGACAACTTTGCAGAACGCTACTGATTTGCCACTGGTTCGGCGTTTTATGTCCCCCTTGAAAAAGAAATTGCTGTAAAAGAAAATGAACCAAAAATTTCTGTTCTCTTGGTTCATTTTCATTGCTTTTATTGATGGATGATAAGAGCGGGGCGGACGCCGCCATTGGCATTGCTACCGTCTACTCTAAAAGTGCCAAACAGCCGACCAGGGGTGGTAGACCAACCCACATCCCAAGCACGGCCTGAAGCACCAGGGGTACGCAGCCACCACCAGCTGTTACGTCCACCGACACGTGCCGCATGGTTTCGGAATGCCCTTTCATCAGTAGACAAGTGAACAACATCTGCCAGTGAAAGCGCAAAGGCTTGACGTGTTGAACCTCCAATTGTAGTTCTATCTGCTCTGACTTCATTAAATCTTTCTTCTTCCCATTCTGCTGGTATCCAACGATCACCAATCCAAGGTGCAACTGCCGCATCCTCAATAGCAGGAACTTCTGCTGGAATAGAAACAGGTTGCACTATAGCCTGAACAGCTGGCGTAAGATCATCATAGAAATCCTCTAAAACAGTCGGTTGATCATTAAAGGTCGTATTGCGTATCGCCTCATTCCGGATAATCATATGATTACCAGAACCCATGTTTTCAAGGTAACGATACTGCTCCCCAGCCATGGTAAAGATACGCCCCGGACGCATGGTCGAAAAGTCAAAGGCTGCTGGTGCACTGTCTTCGTTAGGCAATGGGTTCTGTCCATCATCAAACATCACCCCATTCTGGATACCTCTGAGGAAGTCTGCCAGCTCCGCATGGTGTTGCTCCCCGTCATTGAGGA
>NZ_WIVG01000026.1 GCF_016758115.1 Lactococcus garvieae | reverse complement strand
AGTCTATAGTATAAAAAAAAGGTCAAATGAAATGAGTGTTTAATGAGAAAAGGATGAGTGGTTTGGCTTGTCGACTCAAAAAAATCCGTCAGCTCTACTCCATCTGACGGGAACAGGTAAAAAATGAAAAAAACTTAAGCAGGTTCTTACCACCACTGCTTAAGCTCTATTTTTTTATTCTATTTAAACTTTTAAGAAACGACGCATCGAAGTGACTGCTCCAAGTGAGCCAATCAAGATTCCGATAAGGAAAAGCAAACCAATCATCATTGGGACAAAGCTTTGTGCAGGCAAGAGGTATAAACTCTGTGACTTCAAGCTTGGCGTAAAGCTTGAAAACGCAAGATTATAAAGCCAAGCAATTAAAGCACTCGGAAGAATTGCTCCAAGCAGTCCAACCCAGGCTCCTTCAAGGAAGAAAGGCCAACGGATATAACCGTTGCGTGCCCCAACCAGTCGCATGATTTGGATTTCACGCTGGCGTGACATGATGGTGATACGAATTGTATTTGAAATGAGGAAAACGGCAACCAAAATGAGAAGTGCTGCAGCCGCCCCGCCCCAAATCTTAACATTATTTCCTAAAGCAAGGATACGTTCTGTATTGGCACCACCATAGTTAGCAGATTGGATACCTTCTATCTTTTCAATAGACTGAGCAACTTTTTCTACATCCTGTGGGTTATCCGCTTCGACAATATAGGCATCGTAGAGAGGATTAGCATCGCCCTGGAAAAGAGACCACGCATTCCCCAATGTTTCTGTCAATTGCTTAAGTTGCTCATCCTTACTTGAAAACTTAACTGAACGGATGGCTGGAATTTTTTCAATTTCTGAATAAATTTTTCGATAGTTGGGGTTATCGATTTTTTTATTAGCATTCTTGGGATCTTCTATTTGCTTGTCCATATCATGAACGTTCAATTCCATATATGCAACAACACGAACATTTTTTTCAATATCGCTTGATAACTTCGCTGTATTTAAAATAACGGATAAGAAAATTCCTACCAATGTCAAAGTAATCATGACAGAAGAAACTGCTGCCACAGTCATCCAGCCATTACGGCGAAGATTTTTCAGCGATTCTAACAAATGTTTAAAGAAATTTCTAATCATCGTAACCGTAATCTCCTTCCGCTTGGTCTCGAACGATACGACCATTTTCAATAGCAACAACACGGTGACGTAATGTATTTACAATTTGACTGTTGTGTGTTGCCATCAAAATAGTCGTCCCTTGCAGGTTAATCTTTTCCAACAAGTTCATGATTTCCCATGAGTTTTCTGGATCCAAGTTTCCTGTAGGCTCATCAGCAATTAAAAGCTTTGGTGCATTGGCAATAGAACGCGCAATGGCAACACGCTGTTGCTCACCACCTGAAAGCTCATCAGGGAATGAACGCAACTTGTGCTTAAGACCAACAAGCTCTAAAACTTCATTGACACGCTTTTTGATTTCGCGTGGACGTTTACCAACAACTTCCATCGCATAAGCGATATTTTCATATACTGTTTTCTTAGGTAAAAGCTTGTAGTCTTGGAAGACAACGCCAACAGAACGACGCAATAAAGGAACATCACGACGTTTAAGTTTCATCAAGTCAAATTTAGCAACAATACCTGTTCCTTTGTCAATTTTTAGCTCATGATAAAGTAGCTTGATAAAGGTCGACTTACCAGCTCCAGACGGACCAACAATATAAACAAACTCTCCTGCTTCTATATCAAGAGAAATGTTACGTAATGCTGTCGTTCCGTTAGAGTACTTTTTTGATACATTATTTAATTTAATAATATTCATTATCTTTAGTCTCCATTGAATTGTTTTGCAACTTCTTTTCTATGTTATTCTAAACAGATAGAACTAAGAAAATCCTTTTATAAGGAGTTTACGACTCCAAAAAAGCAAAGGTCTTCTCATTATACCAGATAAAAAGATTTTTAGGTATAAATTACATTACTGATTTTCCGAAAAGTTACAAAAAACCTTCTAAAACATTACTCATCTACATTTTCCAACGCAGATAGGCGTGGATAAATCCATCCAAATCGCCATCCATTACCTTGTCAATTTGTCCGGTTTCATGTTCTGTTCTGGTATCTTTAACTAACTGGTAGGGCATAAAAACATAGGAGCGAATCTGACTTCCCCATGAAATATCTGCTTGATCTCCACGGAGTTCATCAACTTCCGCTTGTTTCTTGTCCATTTCTAGCTGATAAAGTTTAGACTTCAGCATAGCCATGGCTTTATCACGGTTTCCATACTGTGTCCGATCCATGGTAGAGGCAACAACGATTCCTGTAGGAATATGCGTTAGACGTACTCCTGTAGAAACTTTATTGACGTTCTGGCCACCTGCACCGCCTGAGCGGAAGGTGTCCATCTTAATATCCGCATCACGCACATCTACTTCGACTGTATCATCAAGCTCTGGCATAACATCTACAGACGTGAACGAAGTATGACGACGATTTTGTGAATCGAAAGGAGATATACGCACTAGACGATGTACCCCTTTTTCACCACGTAAAAAGCCGTAAGCATTGCGGCCCTCAAATTTTAATGTAGCTGATTTTAAACCAGCTACATCACCGTCTTGATAATCCAAAATTTCAACTTTGAAGCCATGAGCAGCGCCCCAGCGTTCATACATACGCATGAGCATACTGCCCCAGTCTTGAGACTCTGTTCCCCCTGACCCTGGATGAATTTCCAAAATTGCATTCATATGGTCATAGGGTTGATTGAGCATGATTTCTAATTCATAAGTTTCAATCTTCTTGTCCAGTTTTTCGATATTCTCTTCAAGTTCAGCCTGCATATCTTCATCAGTTTCTTCTTGAAGCATCTCCAACAAGACCTCGCTGTCCTCATGCAGTCTTGCAATAGACATGAAGTTTTCGTACTTAGCCTTAAGTGCATTAGATTCATCAATAACTTTTTGGGCTGCATCATTATCATCCCAAAAGTCTGGCTCTGCCATATCATTATCAAGCAAAGCAATTTCTTCTTCTAGACGATCTAGGTCAAGCGAACTACGAAAGTCCTCGACTTTCTGCCCATAAGACTCTAGCTTGTTTCTCATTTCAGATAGTTCCATAAGCTTCATTTTATCATATTTGTCCCAAAAAAGACAGTAGACCAAATGCTGCTCACGGAATTTTCACAGAACATGAGAGACCCGCCTAAGTTTCAACAATGTTCAAAAGAATAAAAGCGTTGAACAATATTATCGTTTAATTGTTTCACTTGGTCTCCCTTCTGCCATACTGACAAAAATTTTATTGGCTGTGAAAATGACGTTAATGCTACCCTCTTTCTCTTCGTCTGATTCTGTGCTTATTTTCTAGTTTTTCAATAGCCCATTCTGCTGCATTAACCATATAATCTCGAACATCATTTTCCGCAATATCGTGTAATTTAGGCAAAGCTGTGCGATCATTAGCATTAGCCAGCGCATAAATGGCATTACGCTGAATTGGATTTTTTCCTCGCCAGCTTCCAGCCATATTTCCAAATTTATCTGTGAAGGACTTGTTGGACAAGTCCAAGAGTGGGAGTAACTCAGGGTTTGTCAATTCGGGATCCGGTTCCATTTCTGGATGAAAATGACTATTTATCTCCTTATTATAGGGACATACAACTTGACATATATCGCAACCATAGATGACGGTTTTAATTTTTTCACGAAACTCCTCTGGCATTGCTCCACGCGTTTGAGTCTGATAAGACAAACAGCGCTGTGCATTAAGTCTCCCATCTCCTAATAGAGCACTTGTTGGGCAAAAATCCACACAGCGCGTGCAAGAACCGCACCCGTAGTCCACAGGCTGGTCCGCCTCAATCTCTAAGTTTGTCACTAACTCCCCTAAAAACAGCCAGGAACCATATTCCTTGCTCACGAGTAGGCCATTTTTTCCGATAAATCCAAGACCAGCACGCGCAGCTACTGCCACATCAATTAGCGCCCCTGTATCGACCATTGCTTTATAATTAAAAGAGCCCGCCAACTGCTCTATTCCTTCAGCTAAAGCTTTTAATTTTTTCTGTAAGACATGGTGATAATCTTCACCCCAGCTGCCTCGTGAAAAGGAACCACGACGAAAGCCCGTCTTTTTCGGCTTACTCTCAGCTTTATTTGGATAGGCTATACCAATCGATATAATCGTTTTTGCATCTTCCAAAGACAACTTAGGTTGCAGACGTTCATCAAGATTTTTATGTTCAAATCCTGATGTATGGCCCGCTTCCTTTTGTTCAATCAAAGACGCACGAAGATACTCAAAATCATCCGCTTTGCTAAAGCCAATTTTCTGAATATTAAGTTCTGCCGCAAGTTTCTGGATTTCTTCTTTTAAACTTTTCATCGCTTCACCCTTTCTTTATACTCATCTTAACATAATTTCTAACAGCAGTTTCAATAATTATGTTAAAATAAGCCTTAGATTATTAAGAAACATGGAGTAAGATATGGCTTTCGACGGTATTTTTTTACATCATATGACAGCTGAAATTTCCGAAATCCTCAAAGGAGGACGGATCCAAAAAATCAATCAGCCATTTGAACAAGAACTTCTTTTAACTATACGTTCAGGACGAGTTTCACATAAACTATTACTTTCAGCACATCCAACCTTTGGACGCATTCAAATCACAAAGACCGAATTTCAAAATCCACAAAATCCCAATAATTTTGTCATGATTTTGCGTAAATATCTTTCTGGAGCCTTTATTGAAAATATAGAGCAAGTAGGCAATGATCGCCAACTGATTTTTCATATCTCAACCAAAGATGAGATTGGTGATTCTATGCAGATTGCACTGGTTGCCGAAATTATGGGGAAACACAGTAACATTATCCTCATGGATAAAAGCAGCAATAAAATCATCGAAACCATTAAACACGTGGGCTTTTCACAAAACCAGTATCGAACGCTCCTTCCCGGTTCAACTTACATTGCACCACCTGCAACAGACAAAATAGATCCTTTCCACGCATCAGATGAAAAGATTTTTGAAGCACTACAAACACACAAGCTTCAAAGCACTTTCCAAGGTATCGGTCGTGATAGTCTTCAAGCCTTGGAAGGATTGACACTTCCTGAGTTTAAGGAGAGACTCTATACAGTTCTTCCTTCTATCTACCCCAATGATAAGTTTTCCGCTATCAAATTAAACGAAAACTATCAAACCTTTTCCAGTTTGTCTGAGATGCTTGATGTGTACTATGCGGATAAAGCTGAACGTGATCGTGTAAAGCAGGTTGCAAGCGAAGTCATAAAAAAAGTTCAAAATGAACTCAAAAAAAATCGTGACAAACTAAAGAAGCAAGAAGCTGAACTACGTGCAACTGAAAATGCCGAAATTTTTCGCCAAAAAGGCGAACTATTGACAACATTTCTGCATCAAGTCCCTAACGATAAACCTGAGGTAACACTTGATAATTACTATACAAATAAGCCCATTACAATTAGCCTCAATCTCGCACTCACTCCCTCACAAAATGCACAGCGCTACTTTCACCGCTATCAAAAACTAAAACAGGCCGTGAAATTCTTAGATGAGCAAATCAAAAACACCAAACAAACTATTGCTTATCTCGAATCTGTTGAAGCTAACCTCACCCATGCTGATGTGGTTGAAATTACAGATATTCGTGAGGAGTTAATCCAGACAGGATTCATTAAAGCCAGACATCGCAACAATAAAAAGCAAAAAATGCTTCCACCAGAAAAGTATCAGGCAGAGGACGGTACGATTATTTTGGTAGGAAAGAACAATCTCCAAAATGAACAAGTCAGTTTCAAGCTCAGCCGTAAAGGAGATCTTTGGTTCCACGTTAAAGATATTCCTGGCTCGCATGTGTTAATCACTGGCAATCCTAACCCTTCTGACGAAACCATTACTTTCGCCGGAGAACTCGCCGCATATTTCTCCAAAGCGCGTTATTCTAACCTCGTTCAGGTTGATATGATTGATGTTAAGAAACTCCATAAGCCAACAGGAACTCCTCCTGGTTTTGTGACTTACACAGGGCAAAAAACCATTCGTGTCACTCCAGATGAAGCGCGAATCAAAAAGGCAAGGATAAAGTAAAAGTTCATAAATATTTTTGTGAATTTTTCTTTACCCTTCCAATATTTTTGTATGTTTGTAAAAATTGTCAAAATTCCTTTGAAATACGGAAATTTTTGACATCTCGCGAAGGCATTTTATACTTTGATACAGAAAGTTCTTTATAAAAGCCCTTTTATTTGTTATAATAAAATGTAATTATTTTGTCTGAAGTGTAGTTATATTGGGGCTTTCAGTAAGTTTCTCTTTTTAATTTTAACTTTAGTCATTATGCCATAAAATTTTTTAGAAGGAGCCGCCATGGCCAACGAAAATGTTATCCAAATGATTAACGTTACCAAAAAGTTTGGTGACTTTGTCGCAAATGACAAGATCAACTTGGAGCTGAAAAAAGGTGAAATTCATGCTTTGCTCGGCGAAAATGGTGCCGGTAAATCAACTTTGATGAACATGCTCTCTGGTCTTCTGGAACCTACAGAAGGTGAGATTCATGTTAACGGCAAACTTGAGCAAATAGACTCCCCGACAAAAGCTTCACAGCTTGGTATCGGTATGGTGCATCAACACTTTATGCTGATTGATGCCTTTACCGTTACTGAAAACATCATGCTGGGAAGTGAAGTAACAAAAGGTTTAAGCCTTGACCTAAAAACAGCTCGAAACAAGATTGTTGAATTGTCTAAACGTTATGGACTTGCTGTCGAACCAGATGCGCTTGTTCGCGATATATCTGTCGGACAACAGCAACGCGTAGAGATACTGAAAACACTTTATCGTGGCGCAGATATCTTAATTTTTGATGAGCCCACAGCCGTGTTGACCCCATCTGAAATCACTGAACTCATGTCTATCATGCGTAACTTGGTTAAGGAAGGTAAGTCTATTATCCTTATCACACACAAGCTTGATGAGATTCGTGCTGTAGCAGACCGTATTACCGTTATTCGTCGTGGTGTTTCTATTGAAACTGTTGAGCTTGGTGACAAGTCAAACAAAGAACTTGCTGAAATGATGGTAGGCCGTTCTGTTTCGTTCAAAACAGAGAAAGAAGCTGCAAATCCTCAGGATATCGTGCTTTCCATAGACAACATCTCCGTTAAAGAAAAACGTGGCTCTTTTGCTGTTAAGGGCCTTTCCCTAGATGTACGTGCTGGTGAAATCGTCGGACTTGCAGGTATTGACGGAAATGGTCAAACCGAATTAGTCAAAGCAATCACAGGTTTAATGAAAATTGACTCTGGTTCTGTTAAACTCAAAGGAAAAGATATCACAACGCATAAGCCACGTAAAATTATCGAAGATTCTGTTGGACATGTTCCCGAAGACCGTCATCGTGATGGTGCTATCCTTGAAATGACTGTTGCAGAAAACATTGCTCTTCAAACTTACTATAAAGCCCCATTAAGTAAATACGGTTTCCTCGACTACAACAAAATCAACGCCAAGGCCCGTGAACTCATGAAAGAATTTGACGTTCGTGGTGCTAGCGAGCTCATTCCTTTCAAATCACTCTCAGGAGGAAACCAGCAAAAAGCTGTTATTGCACGTGAAATTGACCGTAATCCTGATTTACTCATTGTCGCTCAACCAACGCGTGGACTTGATGTTGGTGCCATCGAATACATCCACAAGCGCTTGATTCAAGCACGTGATGAAGGCAAAGCAGTTCTCGTTGTTTCTTTTGAACTCGATGAAATCCTTAACGTTTCTGACCGTATTGCTGTAATTCATGACGGACAAATCCAAGGGATTGTAAATCCTGAAACCACAAGCAAACAAGAGCTAGGAATTCTTATGGTCGGAGGTAATATTAATGAACAGCAAAACTAAAAAAATTCTTGTGCCTGTCATTGCCGTTCTTTCGGGTTTTGCGATTGGTGCAATCATCATGCTCCTCTTCGGATTTAATCCCATTTATGGTTACGAAGATTTAATTATCGGTGCCTTTGGTACGCCACGTGCTATTGGTGAAACACTTCAAACAATGGGACCTTTAATCCTTTGTGCCTTAGGTTTTTCAGTAGGTATGAAGGCTGGTCTCTTCAACATTGGTATGTCCGGCCAAGCTCTCGCTGGTTGGATTATGTCCATGTGGTTCGCTTTAAGCTTCCCTGATATCCCAAAACCGATAATGCTTCCTTTAGTAATCATTATCGGAATGTTCTTTGGTGCGCTCATGGGTGCTATTCCTGGTATCTTGCGCGCTTTTCTCGGGACGTCAGAAGTTATCACTACAATCATGCTTAACTATGTCATCCTCTTCATGTCAACATTCTTGATTCATGATGTCTTTAGTTCAAAGATTATGATGCCAAACTCGAGTGACCAGACACAATTAATCAGTTCAAATGCGTCCTTCCGTACAGCCTGGCTGTCTGATTTAACTAATAATTCTACCTTGAACATTGGGCTCTTCATTGCCCTAATCGTTCTGATTATTATGGCTATTGTCCTTTCAAAAACAACACTTGGTTTCGAAATCAAGGCAGTGGGATTAAACCCAGATGCTTCTGAATATGCAGGAATTTCAGCCAAACGTACCATCATCATGTCTATGATAGTAGCTGGTGCTCTCTCAGGTCTTGGTGGTGTCGTTTACGGTTTCGGATATATGCAAAACTTCGTGACTCAGTCAGTAACACTTGATATTGGTTTCAACGGTATGGCTGTTGCCCTCTTGGGCGAAACAAACCCAGTAGGAATCCTGTTTGCTGCTTTCTTATTCTCAATGCTTCAAACAGGTTCAGGTAACATGAGTAATATTGATAATATTCCACCACAAATTGTACAAATCGTGACAGCTACAATCATCTTCTTTATCGCCGTTAAATTTATTATCGAAAAGGTTCTCCCAAATGTTAAGAAGAAAGGAGAAAAAGCATAATGAATATTGTAGATACACTACAAATTATAGTTGCAAATATGCTCATTTACTCAACACCCTTAATTTTCACAAGTATTGGTGGCGTTTTCTCCGAACGTGGCGGTATTGTCAACGTCGGGTTAGAAGGAATTATGACAATGGGGGCATTCAGTTCTGTTGTCTTTAACCTCGCTCTCAGTGAAAGCTTCGGCGATCTCACACCTTGGTTGGGTATTCTCTTTGGAGCATTTGTCGGTGGTATTTTCTCTCTCATCCATGCTGTTGCGACGATTAACTTCCGTGCCGATCATATAGTGTCTGGTACTGTCCTCAACTTGATGGCACCTGCACTTGGCGTTTTCTTGATCCAAACCTTCTACCACGCAGGTCAAGTCAACATCAGCAACCAAATCGGTTACTGGAATTTCCCCCTCCTATCGAAAATTCCAGTGATTGGACAAATATTTTTCTCACAAACTTCACTACCAGGTTTCATTGCAATTCTAGTTGCCTTTCTTTCTTGGTATATTCTCTTTAAAACAAAATTCGGTCTCCGCCTTCGCTCTGTAGGTGAAAATCCCCAAGCAGCAGATACCTTAGGTATTAATGTCTACCTTATGCGTTACTCTGGCGTAATCATCTCTGGTATCCTCGGTGGTATCGGTGGGGCTATCTACGCACAGTCTATCTCAGGAAACTTCTCTGTAGCGACTATTGCTGGGCAAGGCTTTATCTCATTAGCAGCGATGATTTTTGGTAAGTGGAATCCTATTGGAGCAATGCTTGCCTCTCTTCTCTTCGGCCTCTCAACATCACTGGCTGTAGTAGGTGGACAAATCCCTGTGATTAAAGAAATACCTTCTGCTTTCCTTCAGATGGCGCCATACGTTGTAACTATCATCGTTCTTGCTGCCTTCCTTGGAAAAGCTGTTGCCCCTAAAGCTGATGGTGTCAACTATATCAAAACAAAATAAGACATAAAAGCATTTCAAGTCTGAAATGCTTTTTTTGTATTATTGTAAGACTACGGAGTTTTCTACAGCCTCCTCATTTATCTCATCATTCTGGATGGTTACTTATTTATTTTTGAAATAAGTTTTTTGAGGAAATAAACAAGTGTGATGATTAAAACAAGTGTTACTATAAAGATAATGCTGACTAGGATCAATTATTATAAACCACTATTCTATTCAAATTATCTAATCTTACTCGGACCCATCCTGTCCAAGAAACTATATGAAGAGGTTCTATTGATACCCTTTCTGCATAGCCATTGACACTACAAAATGGTAAAAAGGCTGAACATAAGGCTAGTATACCACTTAACTCTATGATTATTTTTTTCATAAATACCTTTCTTTTTATGTTATTCTACATTTTACAACTCAACCTCCTTTATAAATTAATATTTTCTGTAAAAAACTCCCTTACAAATGTATTATACCCTAAGATTTAGGCGAAAAATTAAATCATGCCAAATATGTCCTATTTTATCAATTTTTCATAATTTTCCTGATACCACTCTTTCATAAGTCCATTTTGCTTAAGGGACATGTCACAGACCTCCTGCATTATCAGTTTGTATTTTTCTTCTCCTGTTTCTCTATAGCTATATAAACTTTCTACAAAATGATAGGTCGTCTTAGTTAGCTCATCCGACTCCTGTAAAAACTCCTTGGAAAAATCTAAAAAATATCTTGCTGCTATAGATTTTTTTCTTTTTATTCGAGACAGTGCAATTTTCAGTCCAGCTAGTGCTAATCGTCGTTGACAAAAAAAGCGATCCTTAAAGAAATATTTTAAACTTAGAATATCTGTACATATAAGTTTTAGATTACTTGAACTCAAGAGATATGCGGTATGCTGAAAAACAAAGAGTTCGTAATTTGTCCATAAATCTACTGTCATGAAGAAACCCTCCAGTTCCCTAATCTCCTCACAAGAAATCTCCTCTAAAAGCACTTTGACACTCAGGGATAAAAGCAAAAATCTCCTACATTCTTTCGTTTCAAGATAAAATTTTTGGAGAACAGCCTTATCTCCCTTATAATATGCACAATCAATTTCTTGAAGCAAAGCGCCAAAAGGCTCTTCTGCTCCCTTATTGAGCAAAAAACTATAATCTTGTAGACTAATATCCATCTCTTGCAACATGGCATATATCATGTCAAACCCCAACATGATTATACTTGCCTCAAATAGTTTAATCTGATGGCTTGTCACTGGAATATCTGAAAAATCTTGGAGGGAAAAGCCTCTTTGCTCTCTTAATCTCTTGAATACTTTTCCATACCTTGGATATATTTTTTTATCAAGTGTTGCATGATAAAAATCATCTAAACTAAAATCTAACCTCTGCAATAATGCTTCCAACTTAGATATGGGAAAATCAGTTTCTCCTTTTTCATACCTTGTCAAAGTCCTCCGAGGTACAATATCTTCCATTTCCTTTAAGGATACCTTTCTCGCTTTTCTTATTCTCTGGAAAATTTCTCCATAATTCATAGCAGTCATTTATCTTATATTTCTATCTCTTTCCATACATTTTTACTTTTCTATACTTTAATACGCAAAAAATTGATAAAAATAACAAAAAAACACCCAAATACTGAGCATTTTTTCGATAAATACTAATTTTTAGCAGCTGATGCAAATTCTTCTTTAGAGAAAGCTTCGTCCAAAATTTCTTTAAGCTGTTTAGCTGAAGCTTGCATTTTTTGCAATTCAGCGTCGTTCAATGGGATGTTTACTGGGCGAACGATACCTTTATCACCAACGATAGCTGGTTGACCAATGTAAAGATCTTCAACGCCTTCATATTGCCCCTCTTGGAAAGTTGAGAGTGGCAATACAGCATTTTCATTGTCAAGGATAGCTTTAGTGATACGTGCTAAAGCTACAGCGATACCATAGAAAGTTGCACCTTTTTTCTCAATGATAGAGTAGGCAGCATCTCGAACTGATTCGAAAAGTTCAACCAGTTCTTCTTCTTTGACTCCTCGACTGTCTTTAAGGAATTCTTCAAGATTAACACCGGCAACGTTAGCATGTGACCATACAGCAAACTCGGAGTCTCCATGCTCACCCATGATATAAGCATGAACTGAACGCGCATCAATATCAAGTTTTTCTGCCAAGGCTTGGCGGAAACGCGCAGAGTCAAGTGATGTTCCTGAACCAATGACGCGTTCTTTAGGGAAACCAGAGAATTTCCATGTTGCATAAGTCAAAATATCAACAGGGTTAGCAGCAACAAGGAAGATACCATCAAAGCCAGAAGCCACAATCTCAGTAACCACTTGTTTAGTGATACGCAAGTTTTTCTCAACGAGATCTAAACGCGTTTCACCTGGTTTTTGTGGAGCACCAGAAGTCAACACAACCAAGTCAGCATCATGGGCATCTGAATAATCCGCAGAGTAGATTTTTTTAGGAGAAGTAAACGCAAGTGCGTGTGAAAGGTCTTCTGCATCACCTTGTGTTTTTTCTTTGAAAATATCTACGATACCCAATTCTTGCGCAATTCCTTGGTTTACAAGTGAAAAAGCATAGCTTGAACCTACGGCACCATCACCAACGAGGATAACTTTTTTATGTTGTTTAGTCATAATAATTTCATTCCTTTCCTGAATGCAATAATAATGTTTACTGTACTATTATAGCATTTTTTCACAATCCTGTCACATTAGAAAGTGATATATATCACATTGTAACGCTTACATTTTAATTATCGTAAATAGCTGAAGTTTTTGGCTGCAAAATAAAGTATATTTTTGTTTTTCTATGGGCAGCAGCATCTTTTTATTACATGAAAAAACGCCTTTTACAGGCGATTAATCTTAGAATAAACTCTTGAAAATTATTTGATTGTACGGATACGCATAGTATTTGTACGTCCTGAACCAACTGGTACACCAGCGACGATAACGATGTTATCACCTGACTCTACTAGACCGGAAGCCAGTGCAGCTCTTTCAGCTACTTCAAACATATCATCTGTTGAATCTGGTTTGTCCATAAGCATTGGGATAACACCCCAGTTGATCATAAGGCCACGTTCAACTTTTTCATCAAATGTGATTGCCAAAATGTCGGCCTCTGGACGATATTTAGAAATCAAACGTGCAGTAGCACCTGACTCAGTCAAAGCAACAATAAGTTTCACTTCCATTGATTCTGCAGCATTTTTAACTGCTGAAGCAACAACCTCTGTTACTGAATCTTTATCACAGTTTTCTGGGTGAAGACGTCCGTATTCTTTCAACAATGTTTGAGCATTTTTGTTAACTGTAGCCATTGTACGAACTGATTCACGTGGATATTTACCATTAGCAGATTCACCTGAAAGCATCGTTGCATCTGTACCGTCAATAACTGCGTTAAAGACGTCAGAGATTTCAGAACGTGTAGCACGTGGTTTTTCAGTCATAGATTCAAGCATGTTTGTCGCTGTAACAACGACTTTACCTGCTTGGTTCACTTTACGGATGATTTCTTTTTGGAACACAGGAACCATTTCGAATGGTACTTCAATACCCATATCACCACGAGCAATCATGATACCATCAGCTGCATCTATGATTTCATCAAGGTTATCAATACCTTGCTGATTTTCAATCTTAGCCAAAAGTTGAACGTGTGTATTTCCTGTTTCTTCAAGGATGGCACGTACTTCGTTAACGTCTTTAGCAGTACGCACAAAGGAAATAGCGATAAAGTTCAAACCGTTTGGTTGTGAAAGACCGAAACGAATATCGTCATTATCACGTTCTGCAAGTGCTGGGAATGGAATTGTAGTGTTAGGGATATTCACACCTTTTTGTTTACCAATCGCACCATCATTTTGTGCTACAACATCAAATTCACGTGCTTCAACGTCTTTAGCAGCTACTGTAAGTCCCAATTTTCCATCGTCGATAAGGATTGTTTGACCTACCTCAACATCGTCAAAGATGTCGAGTCCGCCAGCAACATTCAAAGCAATATTATCACGTGTTGATTTTAAACCTTGTTTTGTAGAAACACGGAATTTATCACCAGTAACATATTTGTATTCATCTGCACCATCTTCGAATACTTCAGTACGCATTTCAGGCCCTTTTGTATCAAGTAGGAATCCAACTTTACGACCAGCAATTTCTTCTGCACGAAGCACAGTTGCCATACGTGCTGCTTGTTCAGCGTGGTCACCGTGTGAGAAGTTGAAACGGAAAACATCCGCACCTTCATTGATTAAATCCGCAATTGTTTGTGCTGATGTTTCAACATCAAGCTCTTCTGCCCAATAGCCTTTTTCTCCGAATTTTTTACCGCCACGAGTTTCTACCGCAGGTCCAAGTGTTGAGACAATTTTTACACGTTTGTTCATTTTGAGTCATTCTCCTATTTTATAAATATACTCCTTACCTAGTAAAATGTGAGTACCTTATGGTTTAGATAACCCGAAAATATCTAGATAAGATGATAAATAATAACTTAATTAAATTTGATGTCAAGGTTGTTTAAATCAGCGTTTAAACGATAGAGCTCCAATCCAGCTTTATGTGGATTGTTAACAACGATTTTACCTTCTTCTGTCAGACTGAAAAGTGCACCTTCTTCTGCAGTACCAAGGATTGGACTTTCGACAAGTTTTTCATTACGAATGCCGACAGCAACCCCACCGATGCCATCACGGAGTAGTTCAACCGCACGCGCACCCATACGTGATGCGAGGACGCGATCTCGCGGTGTAGGTGAGCCACCACGTTGAATGTGACCAAGCACAGAGACACGAAGATCAGAGTCATCGCCAGCAGCTTTGAGTTTCATGGCAAATTCTTCACCCGACATAACGCCTTCGGCAACAACGATGATATGGTGATTTTTCCCTTTTGCATAACCTGACTTGATGTTACGAACAATGCTTTCAAATTTGAATTCTTTTTCAGGAATTGCAATATCATCAGCCCCTGCCGCTATACCAGACCAAAGGGCGATATCTCCAGCATTACGACCCATAACTTCAACGACAAAAGTACGGTGATGAGATGATGACGTATCACGAATTTTGTCAATGGCATCGACAACTGTTGACACAGCCGTATCAAACCCAATAGTAAAGTCTGTACCCACGATGTCGTTATCAATAGTACCAGGAAGTCCTACTGCAGGAAAGCCATGTTCAGTTAAACGCATAGCACCATGATAAGAACCGTCACCACCAATAACAACGACACCTTCAATGCCGTGTTTCTTGAGTTGTTCAATACCCGCAAGCTGCCCTTCAAGTTGAGCAAATTCTGGGAAACGCGCTGAATACAAGAAAGTACCACCACGTCCAACTTTATCACCAACACTTGCTGATGTCAGTGGGAAAATATCGCCTGCTACCATCCCTGCATAGCCGTGGTTGATACCGTAAACTTCGATATCTTCAGAAATCGCTTTACGAACAACAGCACGAATGGCTGCGTTCATACCTGGTGCATCACCACCAGAAGTCAAAACTGCAATGCGTTTCATTAAAGTTTTTTCCTCCATCATATCTGATACTTAATTTGCAAAAGCAAATTTAAAGTTCAATTTTTGTTTCATGTTTATTATATCACGATATGAAAAAAAAATCTCTTTAAAACGCTATGATAGCGTTTTTATTTACACTTTCCTAAATGTAATGGTTTTCAATTCACAAAAAACGCCTACTGTTCAAAAGTCTATTTTCTAGACCATTGAGTAGAAAAAAGTTGCCCTTATGGACAACTTTTTCTTCTGTAATATTAAGCTTGATAACGTTTCACACCATCAAGGTAAGTTGCAACAAGTTCAAGATGTTCATCAAGAACGATAAAGTCTGCATCCAAGCCTTCTTTGATTTGACCACATAGGTTATCAATTTTTACAGACTTCGCAGCGTTTAAGGAAGCCATTTTAATCGCTTCAGCTGGTGTCGCAATTTGCCAGTCTGCAACATTTTTTACTGCATCTTTGAGAAGCAGGATGGAGCCTGCAAGATTACCGCCTTCTTTCAAACGTGCAGCCCCATCTTTAACAATAACTGGAAACTCACCAAGGTAGTATTCTCCATCACTCAGCCCTGCTGCACGCATTGAATCAGTAATCAGTACGACATGATCCGTGCCTTTTTCACGCATCAAAATTTGACAAGCTTCTGGACGCACATGGAAACCATCGCAAATAAGTTCTGCATAGGTATTGGATAAGTTGAATACCGCACCAACCATACCCGGTTCACGATGATTGAGCCCTCGCATACCATTAAAGGCATGAACCCACATCGTTGCACCAGCTTGGACTGCTGCCACTGCATCAGCGTAGGTTGCATTGGAGTGACCAAGTGCGACAGTGAAACCATGTTCCACTGCCTCTTTAACAAATGCAGTGGAGCCTTCACGTTCTGGTGCAATGCCAATCTTAATCGGAAGTCCTTTTGCTGCTGCATCATATTGTGCAAGTTCGTCATATGAAGGATCACGCATATATTTAGGATTTTGGGCGCCCTTAAATTCCTCGGTAAAGTATGGGCCTTCAAAGAAAAGACCACGAATTTTAGCACCTACTGCCTTGTCGGCATTTGACCCGATTTCCTCTGCAATTTCCAACAATTCTTCATGACTAGCAGTTACAGCAGTTGGGAAAAAGCTTGTAACACCTGCAGCAAGCAGGCCCTCGCTCATAGTTTTGATGATGCCCTCAATCTTACGATCATTAGTATCTGCTCCCCCAAAACCATGAATATGTGTATCCACCAGTCCTGGAGCAATGACTTGTCCTGAACAATCTAAAATTTCTGCCCCTGCTGGCGCCTCCGCTGTCCATTGTCCAAATTTACCATTATTGATTGATAAGAAACCGCCCGTCTTCACTTCATAAGGATAGAAAAATTTGTCTGCTTTAATATAATAGGTCATAACTTGCTCCTCCGCTGCCCTGTATTCACCAATATTCTAACATTCAACAATAAAAAAGTCAAGAATTGGTATATATCAATACTCGACTTTTTTATTGTTCTTTATTTAGATAATTCTAGCAGTTTTTGCTTAATCTCATCTTCCATCTTGATTAGCTCTTGCTCAGACTGCTGACGTTTTTGGCGTCCGTCAGACTGTATACGCATTGTTTCTTGAATCGTGTCAATGAGATTTTGCTGTGTTACTTTCAAGGTTTCAACATCAATAAGACCACGTTCATTTTCTTCTGCTGCTTCGATAGTTGAAGACTTAAGCATTTCAGAGTTCTTGCGAAGAAGATCATTTGTTGTTTCAGAAACAATGCGCTGACTAGCTAAAGCATCCTTTTGCTTCAGCAAAGTCAAGGCGATAGCAACCTGATTTTTCCAAAGTGGAATAGCAGTATTGATTGACGTTTGAATTTTCTCCGCAAGCTCTTGATTCGTATTTTGAATCAAGCGGATTTGCGGTGCTTGTTGAATCGTCAATTGGCGAGCTAAGCGTAAATCATGTGCACGCTTATCCAATCGATTTTTATAAGCTTCAAGATCACTGACCTTTTGAACGGCGAGAGCACCATCATCACCTGTTCCCTGCGCTTCTCGTCGTGCTGCTGGAAGAATCTCCTGTTCAAGCTCTTCAATTTTGAGTTCAGCACCAGCAATGTACACATTAAGTGCCTTAAAGTAATTTAGGTTTTCATCATAAAGTTTGTCAAGCATTTCATTGTCTTGCAACAAACCCTGTTGCTCATTATTTAGCTTTGCTGAAATTTTGTCAATGCCGGCACCGATTTTTTGATATTTTTGCGTTACTTCAAAAATTGACTTTTTAACCTTGCCAAACATTCTCTGGAAAACACTTTTATTTTCAGCGACAAGTTCATTTGGATTAGCTTGCTGTAAATTATACATTAAGTCAGTCAAAGAACCACCGACTTCCCCCAAATCTTGTGCTTGAACTTTGTCTAAAACACTTTGTGAAAAAGCCGAAATTTTATCTTGAGCATTTGCACCATAAGCAATTACTGACTGTGAGCTGTTCTCATCCAACTGCTTTGCTAGCTCTCTAGCCTTGGCTAGTTCCTCTGGGCTCAATGCATCTATTGCACGTAGAGAGGCTCTTTGGTGCATATCTACCAACTCTGTCTTTTGACTTTCCGACAGAGCCTCTGCTTCTTTTACAACCTTATCATCATTAATTAATTCATCTAAAATAGGGTTTTCCATTGTTACTCCTTAATCAAACTTTACTTCATGTTTAATGACATTCACATCATCCATCAAAATATCATGGTAATTTTTGGAAATATTGGCTGATAATGTCTTAATCAAAAGCAATGTTTCATCCATATCACGCTTTATTTCTTGAGATTTTACAGATTGTTTTTGCATCTCAATATACTTCTCGGTTAATTTTACCATATTTGGCAAGTCTTTATAGAGAAATTCATTCTGTTTCGTTAACTGTGTAGGATTCTGAACAATATATTTGAACAGGAGTTTACTTGCTTCAATACCACCTGTTACTGAATCAACGACTTCTAACTCATCACTTCTCTTAGTGTTTGCTTCCCATTTTTCAATATTCTCTTTGGCATCAGCTAAAGTATCGCGAAAGATTTCGATGTCACTTTCAGAAAGTCCTGCTTCTTGGTAGCGTTGGATATTTTCTTTACGTGCTGGCTTTTTCGGTGGCTTATCCTTTTTTATGCTTTTTCTTCTTAGCAAACTTATAAGCCAAAGTGCTGCTAGTAGAACTAGAATTGCCCATATAAACCCAGACATTCCATTCATCATAATCCCTGTCATATGCATTTTTAGCCTCCGTTCTTGTTTCCTGTTATAACAAGCTTTCTTTTCTTATTTCATCAGCCAAATGGCTATACTTTAATTTTATCATATTCTGAGAAAAACTTTTCAGACTTTCGTATGATTTCAAACAAAGGATAAGCTTAGTTTGAGAAATTTTAATCAAGTACATGCCCTTTTTTACCGGGCTAATATGTGATGAGTTCTAATTCTGCTTTTAAAAGGCTTTCATGTCTTCAGTGAATTTTAATACATATTGTGGTAAAATGAGAGTGTCTTGGGCTATGAGTAGCCACGATAAACTAGTAAAGGAAAAAGTATGAATCCACAAAAAATTGCCGTGCTTGGTCCTGGATCATGGGGAACTGCTCTTTCACAAGTTCTTAATGACAATGGGCATGAAGTTCGTATTTGGGGAAATAATGTTGACCAAATTACTGAAATTAATGAAAAGCATACCAACGAACGTTACTTCAAGGGAATCACTTTGAATCAGAATATTTCAGCCTACACAGACCTTGAGGCTGCCCTGTCCGATGTTGATGCTCTTCTCTTTGTTGTTCCAACAAAAGTAACCCGTTTGGTTGCTCAGCAAGTCGCCCAAGTCCTCAAACATAAAGTGACAGTCATGCATGCCTCTAAAGGGCTCGAACAAGGAACTCACAAACGTATTTCTTCAATACTTGAAGAAGAAATTCCAGAAGAATACCGAAGTGAGATTGTTGTGGTTTCTGGTCCGTCACATGCTGAAGAAACAATTCGACGTGACATTACTTTAATCTCCGCGGCTTCAAACAATTTAACCGCGGCTAAGTATGCGCAAGAAATTTTTTCTAATGATTATTTCCGACTTTACACCAACACTGATGTTATTGGTGTAGAAACTGCTGGTGCTCTGAAAAATATTATTGCTGTTGGTGCTGGTGCTTTGCATGGTCTTGGTTTTGGTGATAATGCTAAAGCAGCAATCATCACACGAGGTTTAGCCGAGATTACACGCCTAGGAGTCGCTATGGGAGCTCAACCACTCACTTACAGCGGTTTATCTGGTGTAGGCGACTTGATTGTGACTGGAACTTCAATTCATTCGCGAAACTGGCGTGCTGGTGATGCACTTGGGCGCGGTGAAAAGCTTCCGGACATTGAAAAAAATATGGGAATGGTGATTGAAGGGGTATCAACAACTAAGGCCGCCTACGAGCTTGCTCAGAGCATGAACATTGATATGCCAATCACAGAAACAATTTACAAAGTTCTTTATGAAAATTTGGATGCACGTGAAGGTATCTTAGATATTATGAGACGTGAAACACGGGCTGAAAACGAATTCAGCATTTAAACTAAAAAGGAGAAACTTTTTCAAAATGACTAAAACTGTTCAAAAACAAAAAGTAAGAAAAGCAATTATTCCTGCAGCGGGGCTTGGGACACGCTTTCTTCCAGCAACAAAGGCTCTTGCCAAAGAAATGTTGCCTATTGTTGATAAGCCAACAATTCAATTTATTGTTGAAGAGGCTCTAAAATCTGGTATTGAAGATATTCTTATCGTTACCGGAAAAGCAAAGCGCCCCATTGAAGACCATTTTGATTCGAATATCGAATTGGAGCAAAATCTTAGAGAAAAAGGTAAAACTGAACTTCTAAAACTCGTGGAAGAAACAACTGACATCAATCTCCATTTCATTCGTCAAAGTCATCCTATGGGACTTGGACATGCGGTTCTTCAAGCAAAAGCATTTGTTGGTGATGAACCTTTTGTGGTTATGCTTGGTGATGACCTTATGAATATCATGGGAGACGGGACACCTTTAACAAAAGAATTGATTGCAGATTATGAAAAGACTCATGCTTCTACAATTGCGGTCATGAAAGTTCCACACGAGGATGTAGATAAATATGGTGTAATCGCTCCTGAAGGTGAAGTTTCTAAAGGTCTCTATAATGTAGCAGAATTTGTTGAAAAACCAGCTATTGAAGATGCTCCCTCTGATCTTGCTATCATCGGTCGTTACCTTTTAACTCCGGAGATTTTCCAAATTTTAGAAAAGCAGAAACCTGGTGCAGGAAATGAAATCCAATTGACCGATGCCATTGAAACTTTAAACAAAACCCAGAGGGTCTTTGCGCATGAGTTTACAGGTAAACGCTATGATGTTGGAGACAAGTTTGGCTTTGTCGAAACTACCATAGAGTATGGGCTCAATCATCCACAAATCAAGAATGAATTGCAAGATTATATCATCGCAAAAGCTAAAGAACTTTCAAAAGCTGAAGCAAAAACTGAAAAATGATGTAAAGCTGTCCGAGAAATAGGACAGCTTTTTATAACCTTTTATCTGGCTGAACAAAACTATTCCAAACTTCTTATTTTGTCTAATTTATGCTATCATGGAGAGGATGAAATTTTTCAAAGAAACCAAGATTAAAACTCTGGATATTGTCATTATTCTTGCCTTACTGGCCGCTTCATTTTCTGTTTTCTTCCTTATATCCAGTAAGGCAACTGGAGCAGAAGCTCAGTTGCGCATTCAAGGAAAAGTAATTCGAACCTTTGATTTAAACAAGAACCAGACCTGGACCTATCACTCTGCTGATGGAGATTATAATGAAATCCAAGTAAAGGACGGAGCCATTGCTGTCATTAAGGCCTCTTGTCCTGACCAAATAGATGTACAACGTGGTTTTATTGCAAAAGTTGGTGAAACGATTGTTTGCTTGCCCCATCACTTGGTCATCGAAGTTGTCAGTGGACAGCAAGATTCGGGAGTAGACTATAACGGATGAATGTAAAAGAAAATATCTATGTGGCTCTACTCACCTCGGCCGCTGTTGTCATGGGAATTTTTGAGAGCTGGATCCCCTCTTTTTTCGCTTTTGCTCCTGGAGCAAAGGTTGGTTTGGCCAACCTAGTTATGATTATTGCAATATTTACCCTAAACTGGCGTAAAGTTTGGACAATGCAAATTTTGCGGTTACTGATTACAGCATTATTCACTGGTTTTTCTGTTTTTATCTACTCTGCCGCTGGAGCAATTTTAAGTCTCTTAGCGATGTACCTTATGAAACAGTTAGGTCCTCGTCGAGTTTCTCTCATTGGCATTTCTGTTGTCGGTGGTTTCTTTCACAATCTAGGACAACTCGCCATTGCCTCACTTTTAGCAGGAACAAGTACCGTGCTCCTCTATCTCCCTTGGTTATCTTTTTTTGGGATGCTCGCAGGATTTGCTATTGGTGTCGGAGGGAATCAACTTATTCAGCGGGTAGAACCAATTCAGTTATTATTTATCAAAGAAAGTAAAAAATGGACGTAAAAAATACAATTTGGTCAGAATATCCAAAATTAAGAGCCTCATTAATTAAAGTTCAAAAGTTAATGAAGCAACAAGTTGGCATCAAAAATGAAGACATTAAGTCGGCTATTTTTGATCTCTTTGATGCGGGTGGGAAAATGCTACGCCCTGCTTACTTATTGATGTTTGCTGATTTTACAACTATGGATAATAAACATAAAATTGCCTTGGCTGCCAGTGTCGAAATGCTACACACTGCCACACTTATCCATGATGATATTGTAGATCAAGCAGACACACGGCGTGGTGTAGAGACCTTATCTAAAAAGTACAATCCGTCTATTGCTGTTTATGCTGGTGACTATCTATTTGTTGCTGTTTTCAAACTTTTGGCAAAACATTCCTTTAATCTGCCCAATTTGACAAAAAATATCGGTTCCATTGAAAGATTGCTGGGTGGTGAACTGGGACAACTGAATAAACATTTTGATTTTGAGCAAACAATGGATCACTATCTTCAAAATATTTCTGGTAAAACTGGCGAACTTTTTGCCATGTCATCATCAATCGCTCCTCTCATTATGAAACAGGTCCACTTATCCGAACTCGCGTATAATATCGGCATGGATATTGGTATTGCCTTTCAAATTATGGATGATTATCTCGATTATGCTAGTAATAGCGAGACTCTAGGCAAGCCTGTACACGAAGACATTAAACAGGGAATCTTTTCTGCCCCTGTTCTCTTTGCCTTAGAAATAGACCACGAATATGTTAAGGCTTTAGTTCAGAATGAACAATTTGATGAAGTTTACACCTTTATTCAAGAATCTGGAGCACTTACTAAAACCAAGGATTTGGCTAAAGACTATACAAACAAAGCACTCAGACTAATCAATAAACTGCCTGAGGGGGAAACCCGCAATAATCTCAGTAGTATCACAAGAAAACTTTTGGAACGGAACTTATAATGAACCCTGAAGAATTTTACGCACAACTTGAAGCTTTTGATATTTTCTTAAGTGAAAAGCAAAAAGGACAGTTTGAACGCTATTTTGAGCTTCTTGTTGAATGGAATGAGAAAATTAACCTCACAGCAATTACGGAGAAAAAAGAAGTTTTCCTCAAGCATTTTTATGATTCTGTAGCTCCAATTCTCTACAAGCTCATTCAGAATGAACCGCAAAAACTCCTTGATATTGGAGCTGGAGCTGGTTTCCCAAGTTTGCCAATGAAGATTATTTTTCCCGAATTACAAGTTACAATTATTGATTCCCTAAACAAGAGAATTAACTTCTTGTCACTTCTGACTAATGAGCTGGGTTTAGAACATATTACACTACTTCACGGTCGCGCTGAGGACTTTGGACAAAATCTCAACTACCGTGGACACTTTGATATCGTGACAGCACGCGCAGTTGCTCGACTTAACGTGCTTTCTGAGCTTACTCTTCCCTTCCTTACGAAAAACGGACGCTTATTGTCGCTTAAAGCTGCTAAGTTTGACGAAGAACTTAACGATTCTAAAAACGCTATTGCTGTTTTAGGCAGTAAATTCATTGAGCAAATAGATTACCAACTTCCCAACGGTGATGAGCGCCATATTGCTATCATTGAAAAGAAAAAAGAAACACCCAAAAAGTACCCACGTAGAGCAGGTACTCCAAATAAAAAACCACTTTAATAAACTGTATTGATATAAATACTGAAAGAATAAAAACGCTTAAGACAGCTAAACACCACTGTCGCCAAGCGTTTTTATTCTTATATTCTGGTCTGCCTTTGTTCCAGTTGCACTTTTCTTTTCTAAAAGTGACCATTCCACTCGTTTTTAATTGTTTGATAGGCTTGCATCGGATTTTCGGCACGAGTGATCGGGCGTCCAACAACAATATAATCTGAACCAATAGTGCGTGCTTCTTCTGGTGTTACGACACGTTTTTGATCTCCTTTAGCAGCCCCTGCCGGACGGATACCTGGCGTCAAGCAGATAAAGTCTGGACGTGTTACACTTTTAATCTTTTGGACCTCATGAGCTGAACATACAACACCGTCTAAGCCAGCCTCATCCGTACACTTAGCATAGTGTAGAACAGATTCTTCCAAACTTGTCATAATCATCTGATCATGTTGCATACTTTCTTGACTTGTTGAAGTCAGCTGAGTGACAGCAATCAAATCTGCAACCTTTTCTCCTGCCGGTGTGCCAGATATCAGACCTTCCTTAGCTTGTTGCATCATTTCAATCCCACCAGCAGCATGCACATTAATCATATCTATTCCTAAGCGTGCTAAACCCTTCATGGCTGAGCCAACTGTATTTGGAATATCATGGAGTTTCAAATCTAAGAAGACATCATGGCCTTGGAATTTAAGGAAATCCACAACAACAGGCCCTTCTTGATAGAGGAGTTCCATTCCCACTTTTACATAGAGTTTTTCGTGATCATCAAAGCGCAATAAAAAATTCTTTACATCGCGTAAGCTTGGGAAGTCGAGGGCAACCATTGGTCTTGATTCATGCATTTTGTTTTTTCTCCTTTTTTACTTCTTTACGTAATTCTTCTAAACTTTCAATCCCATACTTATCCATAAGTTCAGGAAGTTCATTAATAATTTTCGGACACACATAGGGATCAGAAAAGTTTGCTGTCCCCACTGCAACCGCACTTGCACCTGCCAAATAAAATTCAAGAACATCTTGCGCAGTCATTACACCACCCATTCCGATAATCGGTAAATCCACTGCTTGTGCCACTTGGTGCACCAATTTTAAAGCTACTGGTTTAATTGCTGGACCTGAGAGACCACCTGTAATGTTGGCTAAGATAGGTTTACGAGTCTGCAGATCGTAACGCATTCCCATTAAAGTATTAATCATTGTAATCCCATCAGCTCCCGCCATTTCTACAGCTTGAGCGATTTCCACGATGTCTGTAACATTTGGTGAGAGTTTGACATATAAAGGTACATCTGCTACTTCCTTACAAGCCTTGACCAAATCATGAGCAACCTTAGGATCTGTACCAAAGGCTTGTCCGCCATGCTTGACATTAGGGCAAGAAATGTTGAGCTCGATAGCTTTAACATTTGGGGCTGCCCCTATTTTATTGCAGACAGCTACATAATCATATTGTTCTGAACCGGCTACATTGGCAATAATAGGGAGTTCGGGAAAGTTTTCATACAACCACGGTAATTTTTCTAATAGCACTACGTCAAGACCAGGATTTTGAAGACCAATCGCATTAAGCATGCCAGCATTTGTTTCTGCAACACGTGGCGTTGGGTTGCCGTAACGTGGTTGAAGGGTTGTAGCCTTAATCATTATGGAACCCAGCTGATTCAAATCATAATAGCGTGCATAGTCCTCACCAAAACCGAAGCAGCCTGAAGCAGGCATAATTGGATTTTTAAGCTTTAATCCGGGAAGTTCCACTGCAAGTCGATTCATTATATCACTACTCCATTTCCTTTAAATACAGGCCCATCTTGACATACTTTTAAAGCATGTGTAGGGTCTTTTTTATCTGGAACAACACAAGCATAGCATGCACCAATTCCACAAGCCATACGTGCTTCCATTGACAAGTACAAACGCTCTAAACTTTCAAATTTTGTGGCAACAGCCTTTAACATCATCGATGCTCCACAAGCATATACTGCATCTGCTTCTTGATCAAGCTGGTTTAATAAATGTCCAACATGACCTTGGTAACCATAAGAACCATTATCTGTTGCTACTTTTACTTGTACATTAGGAAGTTGGACGAATTGCTCTTCTAGAATCTTAACTTCTGCACATGCAAATCCAAGTAAAACCGTAATCTGACACCCTTTTTTACTGAGTTGTTTCGCTAACTCATACAATGGTGGAACGCCTATGCCTCCACCTACGATAAGGACATGATCTGTTTCTGTTACCTCATCAACTGGAAAGCCTTTACCTAAAGGACCAAGAATATCGATGGCTTGTCCTGCAACCATTTTTGACAATAGATAAGTGCCTGTTGTTTTATCCCCTCGACGATAGAGTAATGTACACGTTTTTTCCTGCTTATTCCAACTCGAAATCGAAATCGGACGCCGTAAAAGTAAATCCTGACTGGGAACTTTTAGTTGCAAAAACTGCCCTGCTATTTCCATGTCATTCACCAAATCGCCTTGCAGTACCAACTCAAAAATATCTTCGGCTACTTCCTTCTGACTGACGATAAGCATTTCTTCTTGAAGTTTCATTACTCCTCCTTTTTGTAAAATGATTTTATTATCTAATCTGTTCTGCAGGTCAAGCTCACTTTGTGTGAAAGATTGACAAAGCATTGTTCCTTGCGTATTATCATTCTAAATCTGCTAAAGCAGAAAGAATGACTGAGGGGTCACAACTCGCTCCGCTCCTTGCGTATTATCATTCTAATCTGCTAAAGCAGAAAGAATGACTGAAGGGTCACAACTCGCTCCGCTCCTTGCGTATTATCATTCTAATCTGCTAAAGCAGAAAGAATGATAATAAAACACCTGCAGAGACGCTGCAGGTGTACAAAAAGCATCTATCTCCTTTACCAAGCTCCTAGAAGCAGGCAAAATAAGGGAAATATAATTCATCGTATCCTTGCTAGCCTCTCTGGACTAAGTTAAAGGTTTTAAGGTATTATAACCTAAATTTTAAGGAATTACAAGAATCAATAAATCCTACTTGAGTTGTAAAAAAATCCTTTCTTTATATGGTATAATGAAAACGTGTAATTAAATAGAGATAGGAGAAAAATATGGGTATCATTAAAGCAGCAACAAGTAGCCTTGGAGGCACATTGGCCGATCAATGGCTGGAAGTCATTGAACCAGAAGATATGTCCGATCAAACCGTCATGACCAAAGGTGTCATGGTGCGCAAGGACGATAAACGCGGCAGCAATCGCAAAGGAACTTCTGATGTCATCACAGACGGATCTGTCGTGCATGTCTATCCTAATATGATGATGCTCTTAGTTGATGGTGGCAAGATTATTGACTATACCGCTGAAGAAGGTTATTATACGGTCAAAAATGACACAGCACCTTCTATGTTTAACGGCGGTCTTAAAGAGTCTGTTCAAGAAGCCTTCTTTCGTTTTAAATTTGGTGGTGTGACACCTCAAAAACAAGAAGTTTACTATATTAATCTTCAAGAAATTAAAGGCATTAAGTTTGGAACAGCTACGCCTTTACAATACTTTGATAACTTCTACAATGCGGAACTCTTTCTCCGTACGCATGGAACATATTCGATAAGAATTACAGATCCTATCTTGTTCTATGCTAATGCCATTCCAAAAAATCAAACTCAAGTTGAAATTTCAGATATCAACGAACAATATCTCCAAGAATTTTTAACAGCATTGAATACGTCAATCAACCTCTACTCAGCGCAAGGTGAGCGCGTTTCTTTCCTTCCTTCAAAATCTGTTGAACTTTCAAAATATATGGCAGATACACTTGACGAAGAGTGGCGCAAGCTTCGCGGAATCGAAGTAGTCGCTGTTGCTGTAAGCTCAATCAGTTACACAGATGACAGCCAAAAACTGATCAACATGCGTAACCAAGGTGCAATGCTGGGTGATCCAAATGTGCGTGAAGGCTATATGCAAGGCGCTGTGGCTCGCGGTATCGAAGCTGCTGGAAGCAACACTGGTGGAGCCATGCAAGCTTTTATGGGAATGGGCATGGGAATGAACCAAGCTGGTGATGTTCTCGGTCAAGCCAGTGCCTCAAATCAAGCCCAAATGGCTCAACAAGAAAAGACTGCATCAAAATCGGAAAATACTTGGACATGCTCCGCTTGTGGCACAGAAAACACAGGAAAATTCTGTTCAAACTGTGGGGAGAAAAAACCTGAAGCAACAGCCAACTTAAAGATTGAAATGGCTTGTTCAGCCTGTAATGCTGTCGTTAATTTAGCGAATGGTGTGCCAAAATTCTGTCCGGAATGTGGTCAACCTTTCGTTGCCAAGCCTTTATAAAGAACAGAAAGAGGTAAATTATGAGCCAGTCGAAGGTTCTCACCCATCTCTGTCCTAACTGTGGCGGCCCTCTCTTATTTGACCCTAAAAGTCAAAAGTTTCATTGTCAGTACTGCTTATCTAGCTTTACGGAAGAGGAAGTTACTGCCTTTGAAGCTAAACAAGAAGACAAGGGACTATCAGAAGAAAGTGCTCCAGATGTTCCTCTAGAACCTGATCATTCAGAAACACAGATTGACGATCAGGTTGGGCTCTTTGTTTGCCCTTCTTGCGGTGCTGAGATTGTAACAGAGGCAACTACTGCTTCTACTTTTTGCTATTATTGTCACAATCCTGTTGTGCTATCTGAACGCTTGTCTGGGAAATTCCTCCCTGAAAAGGTTTTGCCTTTTCAGATTGAGCAAAAAGAAGCTGAGGAAGCCTTTCTTAAATGGGTAGGCAAAAAGAAATTTGTCCCGAAAGATTTCTTTGATAAAAAGCAAATCAAGCAACTTCAAGGTGTATACTTTCCTTATTGGGTTGTCGGTGCAGATTTACAAGGTCAACTAGAGGCTCGTGCCAATAACATCCGTGTATGGATCGTTGGTGATTTAGAATATACGGAAACAAAGCAGTATCATATTATCCGTGAAGGTGACAGTTCTTTTCAAGATTTGGTAAAAAATGCTTTGAAAAAAAATGAGCCTGAAAAGATGGTCGGGGCCGTTCAGCCTTTTGACCTATCCAAGGCTGTTTCTTTCAAAAATCAATACCTTTCAGGTTTTTTAACTGAAAAAAGAGACATTGAGTTTGAGGAAATTAAGGAAAGAGTTGATAGCGAGCTACGCCAGTATTCTGAAGCGCTGATGCGTGACACAATCCAAGGTTATACTGCTGTTACCAGTGTCCAATCTCAACAAAGTATCAAGAATTTGGAAAGTGACTATGTGCTTTTACCCCTCTGGCTCGTCACCTATCGTCAGAAAAACAGTGACAAACTTTTCTATTACGCCATGAATGGACAGACAGGAAAAACGGCCGGAATTCTCCCTGTCGACAAGACCAGAGTTATTCTTGTGGCAGTATCTATCTTCTTTGCTGTTCTTCTCTTAGGTTTAATTGTGGGGTGGTATGTATCATGAAAAAGAAAATAACATTTTTATCCCTGTTTCTTACCTTATTTGCAGTGTTGACGCTGTTTGGCTTTTCCAAAGCAGTAGAGGCACAGCAAATAGGTATTGATGATCAGGCAGGTATTCTGGCTGGCACAACATCAGCCCTCACAGAGGAAGCCCAAAGGCTATCAGAGAAAACTAAGGCTGCTGTCTTTGTTGTTACAACAACGACCAATACACAGCCTCCAAAAGAATTTGCGGTTGATTATCTGGCTAATAAAGTCGGACAAGGCAATAATGGTATTGTTCTCCTGATTGACATGGGGCAGCGTGAAGTTTATATCTGGGCGACTGGAAATTTAAAGTACTATATCACTTCTTCTCGCATTGACTCCATCCTTGATGTTGTCCAGCCTCAGTTAAGTAATGAAAATTATCGGCAAGCTATCGAAAGCTTTTATGAACAAGTCGATCACTATTACCAGCAAGGTATCCCTGGTGGTCGTCAGTACTCGGTCAACCCAGACACAGGGGAGGTTACTTTTCATCGCTCCTTTCGTCCTGCATATATCCTAATCGCTGTTATTGCTGCACTGATTGCAGCTGGCGCATTTGTTGTTGTTCTTGTGTCTCGCTATCAGCTAAAACTAGGCGCACGCTGGAACTACGAATATCAAAAAAATGGCGCATTAAAACTCTCTAAACGTAGCGATACACTTGTAAACTCCTTCATCACGACCCGGCATATCCCTCGGAATAATGATTCTAGCGGTGGGGGCTTCTCTGGTGGCGGAGGCGGTTCCGGGGGTGGACGCAGTTTTTAAGCAACTAAAAAAGAGCCTTTGAACAGCTCCTGTTAAAATGGACAAGAAATAAAAAAATAT
>NZ_WIVG01000025.1 GCF_016758115.1 Lactococcus garvieae | reverse complement strand
CTCATTTTTTAGCGAGTACCACCGCAGAGTTGACAGAGCCGTGTTTTTTTATAAAAATATTTCAAACCAAATGGTTTACAAACGTAAATTTATGTGATAAGATTACGTTTGTAAACAAAAATAAGTAATTTAAAAAGGAGACATAACATGTCATTTATCAACGCACTCAAAAAACGTCGCTCAATCTATGCACTTGGCAAACATATTAAAGATACGGATCAAGCTATCGAAACAATTAAAGAAGCTGTGAAACACAGCCCAACAGCATTTAACAGCCAAACAACACGCGTCCTTATCGCTACAGGAGATGCACAGGAAAAACTTTGGGGTCAAATCGTTGCTGACGAATTGAAAGCAGCGATGAAAGCTCAAGGCGTTCCAGAGTCAGCTTGGGAAGGAACAAAAGCAAAACTCGATGGTTTCAAAGCAGCTTATGGTACGGCCCTCTTCTTCGAAGATCAAGATGTTGTTAAAGGCTTGCAAGAACAGTTTGCCCTTTATGCCGAAAACTTCCCCGTATGGAGCGAACAAGCTTCAGGTATTACTACTGTAAATGCGTGGACTGCACTTGCTGAACTTGGTATCGGTGCAAACCTGCAACACTACAATCCAGTGATTGATGAAGCTGTTGCTAAAGAATGGAATATTCCATCAAACTGGAAATTACGTGGACAGCTTGTATTTGGTTCCATTGAGGATGAAGCAGGTGAGAAAACTTATATGGAAGATGATGACCGTTTCATCGTTGTGAAATAAGTTAAAAAATCCAAAGCAGGGAAAAAGCCGCAAAGCATAAGATAAAAGTGGAATCGCTCAATCATGCGGTTCTATTTTTGCATATTTAGATTGAAGCGCTCTATTTTGTATCCTTCCCAAGTTTTGAGATTTTTTTTTGTAGGGAAAACGATAATTTGCTATAATAAAACAGTAAACTGTTGAAGTGAGTAGAGATAAAACCACAAATAAGGAGAGAATACATGGAAGCAAAATTGCTCAATAAAGTAGTTATTAAGCGTAACGGACGAGTAGTTGACTGGGATTCATTTCGTATTCAAACGGCTGTTTTTAAGGCAGCTATTAATGGAAAATACGCAGATAAACCCTTGCATGCCAACATGATTGCAAATAATGTTGCCAAGGTTGTAGAAAAGGTAATTGCCGAGCTTCCATTTGAAAAGATTGAGATTGATACGATTCAAAATCAAGTTGTGAAGCAACTCAATGATTTTGATAAAGAAGTCGCAAAAGATTTTTTAGAATATAAAGTTAAACAAGAAATCAACCGTAAACATTAAAGCAGATTCTTTAAGAACCTGCTTTTTTTGTTCGCCAATTGAGGTAAAAAGTTAGACAGTAATTATTTTTATGCATATACGCTAGTTTCAAAAATCACAGAAAAGCAACATTAATGTGTGCATTGTTTAACATAAATAACTAATCGTAATATTATTTCTTTTTAACTTTTACATTTGATATAATTTGTAATGTAGGGAATATTTTAAGGGGTATCATATCATCAAATACTTTTACTGCAATCGCGAAGTAAGCGCTTACTATTGTGCAGAGTTTGATATATAAGAATATTGGAACCTGTGATGAAACAAGTGCAAATAAATTTTAGGAGAACAATATATGACGGAAAGAAAAGTAATTAAAGCAAGAAAGCAGGCGATACGTCGTGCTCGACTGAAAAAAGCGGGGACTGTCGCTGCGATACTGCCTCTTGTGGTTTCTAAAGGAGCACCAGTTGCAACGCTTGTACGGGGTCGGCACAATGAAGAGGCACTGGGTATTGAACAGATGGTTGAGGTTTCAGAACAGGAGATCGCAGACATCGTGCTGCCAGAAGCACTTGCAGAAGAAATAATCGAAGAGGAAGAAGCTAGCAAAGAGCAAGAAATTCAAGAAGATTTAGGAACTCTCCCAGCTTTTGAAGCTCCTCAAACGTTTGTGGCTCCGAGTTTTTCAGAGGGGGGATTGACTAGTTTTGAGGGGAATGATGTTTATTTGGGCATTGCGCCTTTAGCGGTGAACTGGGTGGGTAAAGAGAACTGGCCTTGGGCGGAAATTACTCATACAAGGTGGGTAGGTGAAGATCAGGTTGAGATTACTTTTAAAAGAGAACTTTCCAATGATGAAACGCTAGGTACTGGCCAGATTGGCAAAATGGAATTTGTAGTAGAGATAGGAGAAGGAGATAAGTTTTTAGATAATGTATCCTTCTACTCTGGAGAAAATGCGGGAGGGGGACTCTACCGTATTATCTTAGAAGGCATAACGGAGGAAGCCTTTGGTGATATCACTGTTTATGTAGGTGATCCAGATAATGAAAACTCTTTCCGTCTCGATGGTGCTTTCTTACGTCCTAGTCCTTTCGTTCCTATAGTTCTTACAGAGAGGCACATTCATCAAGGGAGGGTTGCTGACAAATTTGTTGGTGATGAACCAGAAGCTGATGTTGAGCACTGGCCACACTTGGACCTGTCAGACTTTGGGTTTAGAGGAAATCTTGATTTTACCAGTAAAATAGCAGACATTGTTTTTGCAAGAGTAACACAAGTAGGGGCATCACGAATCAACTATGGGAATGTGAGTTGGAGCATGATTGAACAGGAGATTGCAGATGCACTCAATGCGCAAGACAATCTTCCTGTAGGTCAGTACTATAGGGTAGAGATCCCAGAAGCTCTCCGTGACAGTTTCACTGGCACAGGTCTCTTTTATAATGGGAACGTTTTGGAAAATGTTCCTGTAGCGCTTCATAATATTCAGGTTAATCGTGGTCGAGTACATACGCGTCCTTTTGATGGCACGCGTATGGTACAGTCTATAGCTCAGCACATTTCACTTAGCTTTGAGATTCAAATGGCTAACCCTGAAGATAATCCTGTTCTTCCTCCTCCTCTGCAAGTACAGCTCCCTGTGGATATCTTACGTTACGACCGCGCAAGTCTCTGGGCTTCCTTCGTTCATCTGGTAGGAAATAATCGCTTTGATGAAGTGCATCAAGCTGTGCTTACGGCAGCAGCAGGTCTTTCATACGACCTTAGCGATGAGATGCTCAGAGAGTTAACTCAGAGCATCCTCACGCAGTCAGCTGTCCACAACCTTACAGGCAACTCAAATGGACTCTATGACGGGCAGATTACTCTTGCAGAAGAAGGCTTTACGCCGATGATTCTAGGAAATCTTCAAAGCGTGCCAGACAAGGTGTTTGATAATACGAATACTGTCTCAGGTGTACAGGAGGGATATAGGATTGAGTTTGGAATCATGAGGGCGAATCCTGCGGGTGAAGGGACGCTACGTTTTGTTACAGCAAGCTTAGTGATAAACCCTAACGATCTGGAGTTTGAGCATGTCAATGTAGGGACACATAAGATTAATCTACGTGCGGCTTCTAGTATGAACTTACAGATAAGAAGTGGGGAACGAGATATCCTTAATCCCGAAGACCTGAGTGATTTTATAGAGGCTTACGGAGGGCAGATAGAAAAAAGCATTCGGATTATGGCGGAAAATGGTGGTCTCTTTAACGAAGCGACAATCACTCCTAAGCCAGTAACGTGGATAGCAGGACGTGTTGATGACAAGGTCTATGATGGGACTGCTCGCGTATCGGGCATTGTTCCCCCTCGATTAAAAGGCTTCGTTGCTGGTGATGACAATATTATTGACGTTGAATTTGGCACCTTGACAGAGCGTCTCCGCTTTGCCAATAGTTTGCCGGGAAGCTGGGAAATTGAGGGACTTGACTTTGATGAGCGTATGCTCAATCGTAAGGACCATGCCGGTGGTGGTAATTTCAACTATCAGATTATGGATCAGCCTCAGTTTGAGCTTGCTACCATCCGTCCCTTAGTTTTGGAGGTTAACGATTTCAACCGCCTTACATTTGTGAGAAATAAGGTGTCTCGTCAATACGATAGGACGGCTATCTATAAGGGAAGTTTGGACCCAATTTTTGTCATAATCAATGGGGTTGATGAAGGAGAAGAACATATTTATCAATTGCTCTTTTCTGAAGATGGTGTGCTTCGCTTTGAAGACAATAGTGTCACGGCCAATCATGTGGAAGTTTATTTGGAAGAGTCAACCATTCTCTTGCAACGTCAAGGAGGAGAAACGCAGCCTGTTGAACTCTCTGAGAACTTACAGGATTATCTACGCAATAAGCTTTTCCTTGGCCAAATTACACCTCGTCAAATTTTCTGGGGCATGGGCCAAGTGAAAGACAAAGATTATGATGGAAATAAGTCAGCTACGCTTACGGATACAGGAATGCCACAACTTTTCTCAGCAAGAGACAGGGACGATTTCGCCATTCATGACTTAGACAAAGAAGGCGATCAAGCAGTTATACTGAACCATGGTTCAGCTGAATTTCAGTCTAGAAATGTTGCCCGTGATGACCAAGGAGATGTTATTGCACAGCCTGTTGTTGCAACAGAGGGCTGGACAATCAGTGGTTACCTTGCGCGTAACTATGAGATAGTGCCAGATCCAGATAGAACTGGAGAAACTGCCGCTTTTGACTTGCCTGATAACCTTTTTGGCCAATCTGCTTTTGGAATGCCGAATTTCTTTTATACAGCGCTTATGAAGCCAAGCTTTGCTGATGCGACAATCCGTCCATTAGATGTTCATTTCACAAACGGTTCTTTGATTGACTCAAGCAGAACTTACACGGGAAGACCGATAAGACCAGAATTATCCGATTTCCTGCTGCCAACCTTAAGTACAGTTTTTGAGGACAAGCAAGACTTATTAGAGCGTGAGATGAACGATCGAATAACAGTAGTTGAAGGAGGACTTGTTCACACGAACAACCGTGAAGTGGGGACAGCAGTTTCAGCTCTATCTGGTTGGGATATTGGTGGCACACACCATACCAACTATCGCTTAATAAACTCTCCTGATATCGAATGGGAAATCACTGTCAAGCAAATCAATTCTTGGCAAGATGTAGTAGGTGCACAAGCTGGATTTGCGACTAAGATTTTTGATGATACAAATAAAGTCTTGGAAGATCAATTCAATAGACCCCTCAATAGATTACCAAGCTTTGGTAGGGTCCGAAATCCTGATGTTTTAAACGTTGAGGGCTGGGGACTGACTTTTGATTCAGCAGATGCGGGTAGAGAGCGTAGTCTTACTATCGAAAATACCGATAAGGTTCGTGCACAGTTAGAGACCCTGTTTAGAGGAAATCAAGTTCTAGCTGAGGATTTTGACTTCAACAGCCTTTTTGTAGCAGAAATCACACCGCGTATCTTGCGTTGGGAAAATGGGAGTATCCCGTCGCGCCCCTATAATTCTAGCACTGATATTATAGGGACGATTAGCTTGCCAGAACTTGTTAGATCAGAAGTGGGACATGAGATTTTAGCGAATCATGTGGAGGTTACTCATAATTCAAATCTCTTATCTGAACTTGTCTTCCCTGATACGGCGATAGGAAGCTATACCTTTAACTGGTTTGAAGCTGTGGGGTTAAGCATCGAATTTGCAGACCCAAGGCATAGGGGCAACTATGTTGTACCAGAACTGGGAAAAGCTAGCGCATCAATCCTCCCCGTAAATATAGTCAAAGAAGATATTATAGGGACTGGCTTTACCGTGGAGAGCCGAGAGTATGATGGACAAACTGAAATTTCAGACAATGACTTTGTAGCTGTGATTGCCCTTGAAGGCGACCATGAGATTACCTTGCCTTACCGTGTAGAAGGATTGCGTTTTGCCAATCACAATGCGGGTACAAGAGAGCTTGAATTTTCCCCTAAAGGGGTCGTCCTTAATGAGAAAATTAACTTTTTTGAAGAAAGTGCTATCGCAGAAATTATTGAGGAGATTGAACAGTATATTCTCAACTTCCGAGAGGCTGAGATTACGCCACGCCGTATTGCTTGGACAGAAGGACAAGCTTCAGATAAGGAATGGGATAATACTGATAAGGTTCACAATATTTTTAACCCCCCTAGGTTAATTCGTCTGCTTGATACAGAAGAGGATGGTTCAAGAGTGGAGGCTCCAGAAGTGACTGTGCTCGAAAGTGCTATTGTTGCGCGTGATTGGGGCATTATTACCGAGACTGAGGGCGGCGCACAGTTTACTCAGACAGAGGTGGGCGAGGATATTCCAGTAGTTTCAGATGATAACTGGCAACTGGTGGTAGATTCAGATAAAGAAGACGAGCATCCATTAACCAATTACACTTTTGGAAGCGATAGCGAGGCAGGAGAAATGCTACAGCCTCACTTTGCCTCAGCCAATATTTGGCCAGTGTCTATTACGGACGTCCAGCCAATGCCAGAAAATCCATCCGACATGAAGAACAACATTCTTTATATCCAATCCGGTTATATCGAACGGCAGTATAATGGCACTGACCGAATCAACCTCCCAGATGATGTAGAAGTCAGCCCAGAGTTAAGCTTGCGTAATGAACAAGGGCAGGATATCAAATTAACACTTGAAAACTTGGAAAATCTAAGTGTTCGCTTCCAAGATGAGAATGTTGCTTATGATAACGGAAATGTTGCAGATAAAGGGGTTATCACAAGTGTTGATGGTCTTAACCTTGCCAACGTTGAGCTTTCTGATGCTGGATTAAGTGAGATTAAGGCACTGCTTTTCACGGGACGAATCACACCGTGGGAACTTAACAAATCATATCTTGATGAAGCCGTCATTTCTCTTGTGGGCGATTCCCTTATCCGAAAGGAGTATAATGGTGAAACAGCTTGGACTGTTCCAGAAATTCCTGACCCAAACAATGCTGGAGAGAATATTAAGCTCTTCCCAGAGCTTGGGATTGAGATTGCGGGCACGGAGGTTGTTATTCCCATCCTCTTTGGTGAAGACTATGAGATTGTCTTTGAGGATCGCCATGCAGGCAATGATAAGCAGGTAACCATAAAAGGCTTCTATCTGGATTCACGAAATGTATCCTTGCACAGTGACTTTAAGGATTGGATGAGCGAACATTTGCTGACTGGAGAAATTACTCCTATGGTTATCCAATGGACACAAGGACGAGTCGAAAGACGTCGCTATGATGGCACAGCAGAAGCAAAAATTGCTGCTGATGCGATGCCAAGCTTGCCTATCTTAGCAGTTGATAAACCTGGAGTAAATATTCAGACCGGTCAAGCTCAATTTGATGATGCTAATGTACGCTTTGATGACGAGGGAAATGTTACTGCCATGCCCGTTCATGCTTTAGGAACAGGTGAGTGGAGTATTTCAGGAGAAAACTCGGGCAACTATTGGTTGCAGCCTTCAAAGAGCAGTGCGTTAAACTCCATTCTCCCAGCACGTCAAGCGCTCTTATCCTTCAGCCCTCGACCAGTACAGTCCGTTAATCCATTGTTTGAAAGCCAAGTCATTGACCCTGTTCGACTAAGCTTTAATGGTCGAAAGATTGCGGAGCGGGTCTTCAACTATGATTACTATTTCATGGCAGAAGATAAAACCTACGAGTATGGCGTTGAAGCTGGTTTCGACAGACCAGAAAAATGGACCAATGTGGATACAGGTGAGCCTATGGATGCTATCGGAGGTCACTATTTAACCATAACTTTTGTCAATCAAATGTCACGTTTGGCTAATGGCCAGCCTCACGTTGCTGAGGATGAGTTGGTCTTTGTTGATGCCCAAGGTAATGTTATCGAAAGAGCGGATGTTCTTGTTGAACTGCGTGATGCGGACGGAAATGTTAACCGTAACTATGAGTATGTCTTTGATGACAATGTGGAAACGATTGGTCGTATCACAAAGGCACAAGGTTTCCCGGTTACTAGACCGCAAGCGGCACGTGTGGAGAAGACGGAGATTGAGCTTTTCCATTCTCAAATCATGATGCATGACTTTTTCCTAGAAGATATGCCTTTTGTCTTTGAACCACTTGCCTTTAACGTGGTGGGGACAGAACTTACAGGATTGGGCGATCTATTGGCATCAGCTACTGACTTTGATCCAGGACCTTATCAGGTTGAATACGCAGTTTCAAGAACAGAAAATCCTGAAGATTTGGATGCAGCTGCTTGGCAGCAATCTACTCTTTTCACAGATTTGTTACCAGGTACAGAATATTTCCTCTTCGCCCGCCAAGCAGAACATCATAATCGCTACGAGGGAGAGATAATTGCTGGTGCCACTGTTGTGACTTTAGGAGAAGCACCGCCTCAGTCTGATAATGGGGAACCAGGAGGAGAAAATGGTCGACCAGATAACGACAATACAGGGGAGCAAAACAATCGTCCAGACACTGAAACAGGTGATACAGGGGAAAGCAATGAGCAGGACAAGGGTTATCCTTCGGAAGAAGATAGACCTCTTGAAGATGAAGTTAGGCAAGACGATGAGGGAGACATTGAAAATATCCAAAAAATCAGAGCAGAATTACCAAGTACGGGGGATATGATTGGCATCGGTCTTGGAATTGCAGGCTTGGCAGCTCTAGTCAGTGCAGTTGTTTTACGGAAAAAGAACAAAAAATAATCAGTCCTAGTTTGAAAAAGTGAAGCATAGGTCAGCGGAAAATTTTATTTTCCAGTGTAAAGCTTTACTGAAAGAAGTTCCAAAAATGAAAAAATGCTTAATCATGTGCATAATAATGCTGGGTTGAGCATTTTTCTATTTCCCTTCTCTTTTACTTGAGTGCTGTTGAGATTCCAACTTTTCTACACTATTAATGACGAACTTGTGAAATTCAGGTAAAATAGTAAGCAGATGATTGTATTGTTTGTTGAAATTTAGAAAATACAGGAGAAATATATAGCATGAAAAAAAGAGGCCTCCTTTTAGTTAATCTTGGGACACCTGAGAATACATCCCCGAAAGCATTGAGAAAGTACTTGAAGAAATTTTTATCTGACAGGCGTGTTATCAAGACCCATCCCTTGATCTGGCAACTGCTCTTGCATGGTATTATCCTCAATACTCGACCACGAAAATCAGCTCAGCTTTACGAGAAGATTGTTCGAGAGGGTAAGTTTCCGCTGCTCACCTATACGGCAGCTCAAGAAAAAAATGTTCAAGAACTTTTCCCAGATGTTGAAGTGTCTATGGGAATGTCTTACAGCGAGCCCAGCATTGAAACCGGCTTGGAAAATCTTTTGAATAAAGGGGTGGAAGAGCTAACTGTTCTTCCTATGTATCCGCAATATTCAGGAACTACAGTAGGCTCAGTCTTTGACAGTGTGATGAACTATTTCTTGAAAAAAGATAATATTGTTGATTTGAGCTTTATTCGTTCTTTCTATCAGGAACCGCTCTATATCAAATATTTTGCCGACAAGATAAAAAATGCCTTAGCAAAAGAAACAGATATCGAGGCGCTTATTTTTTCCTATCATGGTATTCCGCTTTCTTACGTAACGGATGGCGACACTTATCCAGAAGAATGCACAGAAACGACACGCTTAATCATGGAAGAAATTGGCAATTTTCCGCATTATCAAACGTATCAGTCGAAATTTGGCCCTGCCGAGTGGTTGACCCCCGCAACAGACGATACCCTAAAAAAGTTACCTGAGCAAGGTGTGAAAAAAGTCCTTATTGTTGCACCTGGATTTGTAGTAGATTGCCTAGAAACTCTTGAAGAACTAGAGGAAGAAAACAGGACATACTTCTTGGAAAATGGAGGTGAAAAATATATCTATCTCCCACCTTTTAATGACGATAAGGCTTTTGCTGAACTTGTAAAAGAAATTGTGAAGAAAAAGTAAATATATTTTTCTAAAAAATCAAAAAATTGCATAAAAAGACTTGACAAAAGATAAAGAAAGACATAAAATAATTATCAGAGACAAGTCTTTAAGCAATTCTTTTCAAGAGAGCGAGTGGTTGGTGCAAACTCGTATTGTGATTGTTAAGGATACCACTCTATTTCTACTCCCTGCGAACAGGGAGCGTCGCTGACACGTTACGTCAAAGATGAGACAATTTTTGAGGCTTTTTGTGCCTAGAAAATTAAGAAGGTGGTAACACGCAGCCGGCGTCCTTTATATGAGGAAGCTGGTCTGCGTTTTTTTATTTTCTTCGAGTCTCATCGTACAAACTAACTAATGTTAACAAAAAATAGGAGGCTTATATGGTTAAAATTACTTTCCCTGATGGTGCTGTCAAAGAATTTGAGGCAGGCATCTCAACACTTGAAATTGCAAAATCAATCTCGCCTGGCTTGGCAAAAAAAGCCTTGGCTGGTAAAGTCAACGGCAAGCTTATTGATGTAACTCGTCCGATCGAAGAAGATGCAACTTTTGAAATCGTGACACCAGAGCATGAAGATGCTTTTGACTTGCTTCGCCACTCAGCAGCTCACCTCTTTGCCCAAGCGGCGCGCCGTCATTTTCCTAATATCCATCTTGGCGTAGGTCCAGCTATTGAAAATGGCTTTTACTATGATACAGATAACGAAGAAGGACAAATTTCTAACGAGGATTTGGAAAAGATCGAAGAAGAGATGCACCGCATTTCAAAAGAAAACTTCCCTTCTATTCGTAGAGAGGTCACTAAAGAAGAAGCAAAAGAAATCTTTGCGAATGACCCTTATAAACTCGAACTTATTGAAGAGCATAACGGCGATGAAGGCGGTTTGACTATTTATAGCCAAGGCGAATATACTGACCTTTGCCGTGGGCCACATGTGCCGTCAACAGGCTTCATCAAATACTTTAAATTGCTCAACGTAGCCGGCGCTTACTGGCGTGGAAATAGCGACAATGCGATGATGCAACGTGTTTACGGTACAGCTTGGTTTACTAAAGAAGACCTAGAAGAAAACCTGAAAATGCGTGAAGAAGCGAAAGAACGTGACCACCGTAAACTGGGCCGCGAATTAGACCTTTTCTTCAACGAAGCATCTTTGGGTGCCGGTACAGCTTATTGGCTTCCAGATGGGGCAACTATTCGCCGTACAATCCAACGTTTCGTAGAAGACCGTGAAATCGCTGCAGGCTACTTGCATGTACATACACCGAATCTGATGAACTTGGACATCTATAAACAATCTGGGCACTGGCAGCACTATCATGAAGACATGTTCCCGCCAATGGATATGGGTGATGGCGAGCAAATGGAACTTCGTCCAATGAACTGTCCATCACATATCGCGATATACAAGCACCATGTACACAGCTATCGCGAGTTGCCTATCCGTATCGCTGAGTTTGGTACAATGCACCGCTATGAAAAATCAGGTGCCCTTTCAGGCCTTCAACGTGTACGTGTCATGCAACTGAATGATGGACATACATTTGTGACACCTGATCAAATTCAAGAAGAATTTGGTAAAATTCTTGAATTGATTATGGAAATGTACCGTGACTTTGGTATTGACGATTACAGCTTCCGCTTGTCATATCGTGATCCAGAAGATACAGAAAAATACTTCCCAGACGATGCAATGTGGGAAAAATCACAACGTATGCTCAAAGCAACAATGGATGACATGAATCTTGATTATGTTGAAGCAGAAGGCGAAGCAGCCTTCTACGGTCCAAAACTAGACATCCAAGTTAAGACAGCTTTGGGTAATGAAGAAACACTTTCAACTATCCAGCTGGACTTCCTTAACCCTGAAAACTTTGACATCACATATGTTGGTGCAGATGGTGAAAAACACCGTCCAGTCATGATTCACCGTGGTGTAATTTCAACTTTGGAGCGCTTCACAGCTTACCTGATCGAACTTTATAAAGGTGCCTTCCCAACTTGGCTCGCACCTACTCAAGCCATCATCATTCCAGTAAACAATGAAATTCATGCGGATTACGCATGGGAAATCAAAAAACGTCTCCAAGAAAAAGGATTGCGCATCACAGTTGACGAATCTAATGAAAAAATGGGTTATAAGATTCGTCAGGCCCAAACACGTAAAGTCCCTTATCAAATCGTTGTCGGTGACCAAGAGCTGGCAGACGGTACAGTAAACATCCGCCGTTACGGTTCAAACGACACAGAAGTCATCCGTTTGGATCAATTTATCGAAAATATCCAAGCAGACGTTGCGAACTATAGTCGCCGCAAATAAAAAGACCGATAACTGTCAATAANCCGCAAATAAAAAGACCGATAACTGTCAATAACATAAAGTCAAGAAGCTCCAGTTGGAGCTTCTTTTCTCATACTTTCCTTGGTTCAGAAGAAAAGGCCAAGCAAAGCCCCCAGCCAAACCAAACCCCTTTTTCTCATCAAACACTCATTTCATTTGACTCTTTTTTTTTTTTTTTTATACTATAGACTCAGAAAGTAAACGTAACATTAGAAATACAAATGTAATGAAAAATCTAAACCAAACGTTACGTCAAAGGACGAGTTTATGACACCATAAAAGAAAAACCAGCGGCGGCTGCGCAACCTCGCGCTCCTGTCCCTCTTATTGCTCTTGGTAGGCGGCACCTTCGCCTTCCAAGCCTTCAACCAGCGGGCCATCAATGACCGGCTCCGGGAAAACACCCCCGGCGGCCGTGTCCACGACTACTACAACCGTGACACGGAAAACAAGGACGTCTTCGTGGAGAACTATGGCAATGTGCCCCTCATGGCCCGTATCCGCCTCTCCGAGTTCATGGAGAAACGCGCCACAGGAGATACAGACTTCACTCCTATAGTGAACGGCACCATCCGTGACCAAGTGAACACTTGGACGGTCATGCGTCCCTCAGAGACCAATCTCAACACCTGTGTAGGTGACTCGGCCGCCTTCAACACCTATGCCAACCTGACCTTTGGTTGGACCCGCTCAGGCCAAGATGCCCCATGGTTCATGCCTACCTTCAACCGGGACAACTCAGACCTGATGACCGCCTCTGCAGGGCATGCTCGTGACTGGGTCACAAGTACAGCCACAGACGGTGTCACAGACGGCGCTACGCACCCCGGAGACGGTACAGATGCCTACTGGTCCTCTGGTGACAGCTTTGACAACAGCGGTCCAGTCTGGCCGGGAGAAGAAGTCAGCCATGATGCGGCTCAAAATCTGCAACAAGAGCGTGCCCCGATGACCATGAGCCAGTGGGCCGCCCTGCCTAATAACTTGAAAGTCGGGAACTTCTGGGTGATTGACCACCAAACAGGCTGGGCTTACTGGGCCAATCAACTCCAAGCAGGAGAGACCACCTCTTACCTCTTGGATGCAGCAGAGATGACCGCAGCAGCAAACAACATCCCGGGAGAATATTACTACGGTATCCATGTGGACGGGCAACTGATCAGTCCCGACCGTATCAATGACTTCTTGGCTGCAGATGGGAGCTTTACCCACCATGATGACTTGTCAGACTTCTTGACAGCCGTACAGACTGGTTCCATTGATAACAACTGGGGGAACCCGGGACCAGATGATAATGTCCAACCCGACCAAATCAACTTTAGCATCATGGCACCGGGGACGATCTTTACTATGGCTGGGGAGCAGTATCGTTATTTGGAGAATCAAGGGGGTGGGAATCATTTGATTATTCGGAATGATACGATTAATTCTTCTTCCTTTTTAAATCAAGATAATGTCTTGAATACTTGGTACGGGGGGTTAGATTTAGCAGTTCGCAATATGGTTCAGCCAGTAGCTGATAGTTTTGAAACGGGCCAAGTTAGTCAGCAAGAACTTACTTGGGAACCTGTGTTTTGGAGACCAACCAATTTACATGATTTCTCTGAAGTTGTAGCTGATGAAACGAGAGTTAATCAGAGCGGAAGTTCGCGTGCTTTTTCATTATCTTTAGCAGATGTGGTACGTTTGTCTGGTATAGGACATGCTTTCCCTAATCACGAACAGCGTTTAAGCGGAAACGGCAATGCATGGTGGCTTCGTACTCCTGCAGGAATAGTTGCAGGTGCAGAACGTGCTTGGCGTGTAACTAGAGATTATAATGATGGAAACTTGGGTCAGTTACGTAGTGGACATGCTATCACTAGCTGGCTTCACATTAGACCCGCCCTAATCGTCCATCAATAAACTAAAAAAGCTTAGAACAATATAAAAAGAGTCAAAATCAGCACATATGCTTGTTTCGACTCTTTTTATTTTCAATTGAAAAATTTAAATCATTATCATTCACGTTCTCAAAGATACCGCTCAGCAACAGCCCTATCTCCCGGGTAAGGTACGCGCTCATCATTGACCAGCTGGAACTTATCTGCCCCTTTTCCTGCAATGATTACAGCATCATCTTTATCATGAACACGTTGTATGGCAAGTTTGATAGCTTGGGCGCGGTCTGCCTCAAAGTCACAAGGTCGTGTCACATAGCTTGCGATTTCGTCAGCAATGGTTTTCGGATCTTCGTGATTAGAGTCGTCCTGTGTGAGGATGACCTCCAAGCGTTGGTGTTCCTCAATGACTTGTCCGAAATCTTTGCGGCGACTTTCTCCCTTATTACCCGTTGCCCCAAGAACCAACACGATTTTTCCACTATGGTGTGGTTCGACAACAGAAACCAAGTTTTTCAAGCTAATGCCGTTATGAGCATAATCAACATAGACTCTTGCCCCATCTTTTGTTGCCAGCATTTCCATACGTCCAGGAACTACAGCCTTGGCAAGACCGGCTTTTATCTGAGCGATACTGGCACCCAGATGTTGTGTTGCGAGAGCTGTTGCAAGAGCATTTTCTTGATTAAATTTACCCAGAAGTCGGATGTCAAAATGTCCATTAACTAGACCTTTTGTTGTAAAGTCATGTGCCTGTGAGTCGACGATTTGATTTTCAGAGTTTTTACCATAGAAAGCATGGGGAACGCCCAGTGTTTCCAGTTCCTGCTTGATGATATTGAAATGTGTCATTTCACTGTTGGCAACAAAGTATCCCGAGTGGTGTAAAAGTTGACGTTTGCAGTAGAAGTAATCTTCAAGCGTAGGATGCTCAATCGGTCCGATATGGTCGGGAGAAATGTTAAGAAAGACACCAACGTCGAAGTTTATCGCATAAACACGTTCTGTTTTATAGGCTTGTGAACTGACTTCCATGACTAAATGGGTCATGCCATTGTCGACAGCTTGACGCATCATTTTGAGCAAATCAAGACTTTCGGGCGTTGTTAACTCTGACTTGAAGAAATTTTTACCGTCTAAAGTTGTTTCAGCCGTTGAGAGGAGCGCTGTTTTTTGTCCATTCATCTCATCTAAGATGGATTTGGCAAAATAAGCAGAAGTTGTCTTGCCTTTGGTTCCTGTCAAAGCCAGTATTTTGAGTTCATTTTGCGGATAATCATAAAAGGCCTGCGCGAGCAGACTCATCGCACGCTTAACATTAGAAACGATAACAGCAGGAATGTCTACCTCGTAGTCTATTTCGGAAACGTAGAAGGGCGCTGCCAAGTCTTCTAAATACTCCGCTTTAAAATTCAGTCCCTTGGCAAAAAACAGGGTTGATGCAGACGTGTTACGATTGTCATAGCTCAACTGATCAAAGTCAAAATCTTCCTCCCAATTGTAGTAATAGTCTTTTTTAAAGGCAACTTCGTGGAAGTTTTCATCTTTTTTCAGAATTTCTAGAGCCTCTTGTAATTTTATCATGGAATGTTCTGCCTCCTTTGCTCATACCGCCTAAGCTCTGCCATGAGTTTAGACTATAAGGCCTATTATTTGATTATGAATTGGAGCTTATAATACAGGCTTAATTATACCATTTTCGCTACTGTTTTTGTGACTTGGCAGTCGTGTGAAGTTTTTGAGTTGGAGGAGAGGAGCTGTTCGATATAAGGCTAGAAAGTATTATAGAATGCTGGATGAACAGATGATTATGATTGATTTACTTTAATGAACATTCTAGACTTTTGATTTCTTGTTCGAGCTTTTGGGCGATTTGATAGGACTCACTCATCTCAAAAACATGCTGGCATTTTTTCATTGTGCATAGTCCATCAAAATTTCCGAAAGTAACTTCAAAGTGTGCTTTTTGGTAGATGAAACTGATTCTTTCAAAAAGGTCGAACTCATGGAATCTTAAGGAATCGATAAAATGAATAAGTTCCATGGCTAAGTATTTTTGCTTATTTTTAATAAAAATCTCAAGTACATTGATAGAGGTGAGGATTTGTACTTTTTTAGCGAAGGGATGACTGCTCTTGCTCTGCGTGCCCGTAAGCATTTTTTGACTGAATTTTGATAAAGTTCCTAGGTCCAGAAAATGAGCGATGTCATTTAATAAAGAAATCTCATATTCGCCCCATATTTTTACACTGTCCAAGTATTGCTTTATCATGCTAAGATTTTTGGGGGAGAACTGGAAAGAGGGCTCAACGGTACTTAAAGCAAGCTCTGCCCGGATTTTATCTAACTGCAGTCTTTTGGGGAGGGGGGCTTTTTTTGAAAGTATATATTCATATCTTTTGAGGATGTTTTTAAGATGGATAGAGTTGTTATTCAAGGAAGCTATTTCACGTTCTGCAAGTAAATTGAGGTGGTTGGCTTGATAATGTAGGTGGTAGAAAAATTCATGGGCTGAAACGTTGATATTACTCAGAAGATGGAGCAGTATGAGACAAGATACGAGACTTCGCCCCGTTTCAAAATTTGAGAGTTGCGAAATAGAGATGCATCCGTGAGCGGCTTCTTTGAGGGTGAAATTTTTAGAAATGCGGAAATGCCTATAAGTTTCTCCGACTGATGAGTTTGTTTGCATGAGGGCTCCTAAAATTTTAATATATTTATGTTTTTGAAGTTGTAATAAAACAGCATAAAACAGCTTATTAATGGCGAGTTTTTCATCAAATAAGCATCTGTAGAAGTACCAATATATAGTAAAATAAGCACAAGTTGTGACTATTTTTTGATTGTACTTGTGTTATATACTAAGTATGAGTTAGGCGGTGAAAATGGATAGGGCTTATTTTGCACTTCTTCTATTATTTATTCGTATTTTCACTGAGTGATTCACGCCTTAAACATATTAGGGAAAGATTTACTATGGAAGGAAAATTTCAATGAAAAAGCGAGCCAAAAAAATGACCACTTGTGTGGTAGCCACTGCTCTATTATTTTTGGGAGTTGCACCGTCTATGACAGGGACAGTAGAAGCCAAGGCCATTCAAGTTAACCAAAAAACCAGCAAAATATCGGACCTGCTTGAACAGACTGCATTTGATAAAGCTGACTTTGTTTTTTTGCAGCAAAAAGAAAAAGAGTTTATGGAAAGTCAAAACATGCCATTATTGGCCCCTCGTGCTTTCGCGCTCCGGACGGTTGGAAGAAGCTTGGGAGACTCGTGGCTTCCTCCGGAAGTTATGCGCAAAGCTTTAACCGCAGTTGGGTTTGGAGGAACACAAATTAGATTATCGCACCTGGTATTTCTATCTATAGTTGTGGCGCAATTGCGGCTAAAATCACCATTGTTGCCGCATGGAACCGGATGCTTACCGCTGTGATTGATGTTTCATCTGCTGCAGCTATTTATGCGGTGGGCAATTTCCGACTTTTCGATTTAATTGCCCTTATAAATAAAAATATCCAAACACATATTTATAATTCTTTGCTTTTTCTTGCTGCCAGCTTCCTTATCTTTATTTTGGAGGAGAGCAAATTCACAGATTTTCATTCTCTTGTGGGTTTGCTTGCAGTGATTCAGATGAGCTTTATTTTGAGTTGCATCGGTATCTTCATCTTCCAAAAAGTGGCAGTCATGAAAAAATAGAAGAATTGCATTTTTATAAAAAACAATTGCTGAAAATTCAATCGATTTCCTACTTTCTTGTCCTATCTTTTTTACACCCATTTCCTTGGGTGAAGATAGTAACTCATAGTGTGAGTTGGGCTTCTTTTGTTAGTCCTTGTCTGCTAAAGTTAATGAATATCAAAGGTCAGATGAGGAAATATTTTTTTCGAGGAATTTTTTGGGTATTTCATTTATTCTCTTTATGATTTACCTTAATCTTTATACGGTGACATTTGTTCAGCAATACTTGTGAGTCGAACGATCTGGAACTTCAGACGGATCGTGGAAGGTAACTCTTCCGAATGAAAAAATTTAGATAAACTTTCTAAGAAAGGAAGACGAGGGCGCATGAACGTTACGGACTTTTATTGTCAAAACGCGCCTGTTCGTGGTAAAATAGAAAAATGAATAGTACAGAAATGAGTGGAAATCTCAGCATGGAAGAAAAGCTCCAGCAAATGGATGCCGAAACTAAGCGGAAAGAGATTCGAGACAATAAAGCAGCACAGCAAGATACAATGATGCGTGGAACCCTGTGGTTCACTTTATCAGATATTTCATCACGTCTTCTAGGTGCCATATATATCATTCCTTGGTTTGCATGGATGGGGGAGCATAATAATGAGGCAAATGCCCTGTTTTCAATGGGGTACAATATTTATGCGCTCTTTCTATTGATTTCTACGGCAGGTCTACCTGTAGCCATTGCCCGTGAAGTAGCGCACTACAATGCTATGGGGGATGAAAATCTAAGCAATCGTTTGGTTCGCCATATCTTTATCTTTATGGTTGGACTTGGTGCTATAGCTGCTGGTGTAATGTATCTTGGAGCCCCCGTGTTAGCCACTATGTCTGGGGGAGGAGAAAACTTGACGGAAGTGATGCGGTCACTTTCACTGGCTATTCTGATTTTCCCAGCTATGTCGGTTATTCGAGGCTACTTTCAAGGTCTAAATGATATGAAACCAATTGCCCTCAGCCAGATTTATGAGCAGGTTGTCCGTGTCATCTGGATGTTGGTGTTTACCTTTATGATCATGAAACTTGGTTTCTCAGGAGGCGACTGGACGCAAGCTGTTGTGCAATCAACAACAGCGGCCTTTGTTGGTATGCTGGGCTCCTGTGCTGTTTTATTCTGGTATTTGATTAAAAATAATATGCTGGGTAAAATTATCAATCCGGGACCAAGCATTACAAAGATTAGCGCCTTGCGTTTAATCTCACAAACGGTTTATCAAGCTATTCCTTTTGTTGTTATTGGCTCAGCTATCCAGATTTTCAAAATCGTTGACCAAGCGACTTTTGTTACAGTGATGCGTTGGGTATCTGACTACAGTGATACACAACTTTTGGTGTTCTTCTCATACTTTTCTGCCAATACCGATAAGCTGACGATGATTTTGATCGGTGAAGCCATGACATTAGGCGCTGTAGCTTTGCCATTGATTGCCTCTAACTTTGTGAAGAAAAACTACAAAGAAACAGCACATCTGATTTCTTATGATTTTCAGCTCTTTGTAGCCTTTATGCTACCAGCTGTTTTAGGGATGACTATTTTAGCCTCACCTATTTATACACTTTTCTATGGCTCTGTGAACAGTCTGCAGCTCGCACTCTTTATTTGGGCTGTTCTTCAAAGTTTCTTGCTGGCCTTGTATACAATGGTGGCACCTATATTACAAGCTTTGCACTATTCCAAGGTAGCGATGCGGTATTTCATTATTACTTTAGTGATTAAGCTACTTTTGCAGGTGCCTTCCATCATGATTTTCCATTCTTATGGTCCTCTTGTGGCAACAACCATCGCATTTGCCTATGGCACTTGGATTATTATCCGTAAGATTCATGAAGTGACGGGTTTCCGAGTAAAAAGTACATTGAAAGGAATTATAGGAATCTCGATTCTTACAGCCATGATGCTTGTAGTGACCCTAGTTCTCTATGGTTTGATTTCCTTAATCTTGAGGCCGCTTCCTTCAGGTCACTTCAAAGCTCTGCTTGTCGTTTTAGTTGCGGGAGGCGGAGGATTCTTTACCTATCTGTATTTGGCAGCTAAGGCAGGCTTGCTTGAAAAATTAATGGGCAGCCGTGGCACACGTCTTCGCCAAAAATTGCATATTTAAAGAAATAAGATGAATTTCCGAAGTCTTCTTCGGGAACCTGTTTTTTGAAGCTCCTGATGTGTTTCGGTAATCCTACAATGCTCAGTTCCCAATGAGTAGCTCTAAGTACAGGAGAAAAGATTAAAATAAAATTCATAATAGTACCGTGACGAGGAACACAGGCAGAGATTTAACTGATTCTAGTCGCAGTGCAAAAGTAAAAGCGCTTGAACCACGACATTTTGTGGATGTGGTTCAGCGTATTTTTTTATCTTTGGAGAAATTTTTGCGCAGCCTTGTTCCACAGCGTGTTTTTAGGTGTTATGGGGAGAGCGTTACGTTATTTTATAGTGAATGGACTTAAAAAACATCGGAGGGCGATTTTGAAAGAATGAGAAAGGGTTTAATTTGACAAACCACACCGTATGACTTTTAAGAAAACTTTGACCTGTAGAATCCGGCACAGCTTCTTCCTAGGTTATGCTGCGCTTCCTATCTTTTGTACATGTCTGAGGCTGAGTCAAGATTGCACCGCCGCAACTTAAAAGTTGAGAACGCGAGTGTTCGTTGTGTTATAATGGAAAAAAGCTTTTAGGAGGTTATAATGACACGAATACAAGATGATTTATTTACAGCAGTGAACGCCGAGTGGCTCGCTCAGGCTCAAATACCGAGTGATAAGCCTCGTATATCTGCCTTTGATGAGTTAGTATTAATTAATGAAAAAAACTTGACAGCAGATTTGCAGAAAATGTCGGTGGAACTTCCAGAAGATAATCCAGAGTTGTTAGAGGCTATAAAGTTTTATAACAAGGCAGGAGACTGGGAAGCACGCAATAACAGTGATTTCTCATCTGTATCGAAAGAGTTAGACAAGGTACAAAAGCTGGAAAGCTTTGAAGATTTTCGTGAACATTTACTTGACTTGGTTTTCCACTCTCAGGCATCGTTGCCCTTCTCGATGAATGTGGAGGCAGACATGAAGGATGCCGTGCATCATTCGCTTGGATTTACTGGACCGGGTCTTATTTTACCGGATACGACTTATTATTCGGAGGAACATCCACGTAAGAGAGAGCTTTTAGAATTTTGGCAAAAAAACTCTGGAGACATCTTAGAGAAATTTCATTTAGAAGATGCGCGAGAAATTGCAGCTAAAGCTGTTGCTTTTGATAGTCTTCTGGTTGATTCAGCCAATACATCGGAAGAATGGGCCAAATATGCTGAGCTTTATCATCCGGTTCCTTTTGAAGAGTTTGTGGATCATTTTGAAAATATAGATTTTCGCGCATTTGTTAAAGGACTGGTACATACGGAGCCAGAAAAGATTGTTGTTTTTGAAAAACGTTTCTATGAGAATTTCGACAGCATTGTTAATGAAGAAAATTGGCCTTTAATCAAAGCGTGGATGATTGTGAAAATTGCGCGTAAGGCTTCTGGGTTACTCTCAGATGAACTTCGCCTTTTAGGCTCTGCATATGGGCGCTTTTTATCTAATGTGGCTGAGGCAAGAAGTCAAGAAAAACACCAGCTGGATATAACTGAAGGTTATTTTAGTCAAGTTATTGGCCTCTTTTATGGTTTAAAATATTTTGGGGAAGAAGCGAAGTCAGATGTTAAACGTATGACCTCTGAGATGATTAAAGTTTATCAAGAACGTTTGGATAAAAATGAGTGGTTGAGCCGTGCAACTATTGATAAAGCAATCGAAAAGCTGAGCGCAATCACTGTCTTTATCGGTTATCCAGACAAACTGCCAGAAATTTATAGTAAACTTAAAGTTGGAAGCGGCAGCCTTTATGAAGATGCTTGCAGCTTTGATGAACTATTTACGGCTCGCTATTATGAAAAGTTTAGTGAAGAGGTTGATAAGAGCTTGTGGCATATGCCAGCACATATGGTAAATGCTTATTACAGTCCAGACAGTAATACAATTGTTTTCCCAGCAGCTATTTTACAGGCTCCATTTTACAGCCTTGAGCAAACAGCGAGTCAAAATTATGGTGGTATAGGTGCTGTAATCGCTCATGAAATCTCCCATGCCTTTGATAATAATGGCGCACAGTTTGATAAATATGGGAACTTGAACAAATGGTGGGCAGACGAAGATTATGCAGCTTTTGAAAAGAAACAGGAGGAGATGATTGCAATCTTTGATGGTGTGGAAACTGAAGCTGGTTCAGCCAACGGTAAGTTGATTGTCTCTGAAAATATTGCCGATCAGGGCGGGATAACAGCAGCGATGACAGCTGCACAAAAGGAAGCAGATGTTAATTTTGCTGAGTTCTTTAGCCAATGGGGAAAAATTTGGCGCATGAAGGCCAGTCTAGAATTTCAACAAATGCTTCTGTCAATGGATGTTCATGCCCCTGCTAAACTCCGGGCAAATATTCCACCGACAAACTTGGAAGAATTCTACCAAACCTTTGACGTGAAGGAGGGCGATGAGATGTATCGTGCGCCTGACAAACGCGTGAAGATATGGTAAAAGAATTTCAAGAACTCAAGCCAGAAACGCAACGTATACTCAGAGAGATTAAGAAAGTTCCTTATGGGCAAGTGAGTTCTTATAGAGATATCGCAGTCAGAGCAGGATTAATCAATGGCGCACGGCAAGTTGCGCGAGCTCTACACGGACTTTCTGAAAGTCATCAATTGCCATGGTGGAGAATCATCAGGTCTGACGGCACTATCGGTATGCACGGCGAAGGCCGCATGGAACAAATACGCTTGCTAAAATTAGAGGGTTTCGAAGTAACGGACAGCGGAAAAGTGAAGCAGAAAATTGACCATAAGTAATAGGACTGATGCATGGAAAAGTTATGAAGACGAAACGGGCTCACGTGCGCTATCTTCACGTACAAGGTCGTTTTCCATCAAAAATATCAATGATGCGCTTGACTTGAAATAAGTGAGTGTAAACCTTGTAAAACAAGTCGATAAATGGTATAATGTAGGATAATGGTTTGTCGACAAATTCTGTGGGAAATATTGTCCCCATGGGTTTTGGAAGCAACGAAACATCGAGTTTTCGTTGCTTTTTTGGCGTTTCTGAACCGAAAAGATTCAAAAAAGTAATGAAAAAGACAAACTACTGACTTTTCTGAATTTTTCATATAAGAAGCTTAGAAGCGACAAATCTTGTATAACACATCCAGCAAAACTGGAAAAATAGAATGAGGAGAATCAACTTGGCAGGACATGACGTAAAATACGGTAAACACCGTACAAGACGCAGTTTTTCACGAATCAAAGAAGTAATTGGTTTGCCGAACTTGATTGAAGTTCAAACAGCAAGTTACCAGAACTTCCTTGATGAGGGATTGGCTAACGTTTTTAAAGAAATGTTTCCAATTGACAACTTTGCGGGCACAATGGAGCTTGAATTTGTCGGATATGAGATGAAAGCCCCAAAATACACGGTAGATGAAGCCCGTGCTCACGATGCAAACTACTCTGCACCAATCCATGTGACGTTTCGCCTTGTAAATAAAGAGACAGGCGAATTGAAAACACAAGAAGTTTTCTTCGGTGATTTCCCACTTATGACTGAAATGGGGACATTCATCAACAATGGTTCTGAACGTTTGATCGTCAGCCAGTTGGTACGTAGCCCAGGATCATATTTCCATCTAAAAACAGACAAAAACGGCTTGGAATCATTTGGACATACTACTATTCCTAACCGTGGTGCTTGGTTTGAGTTGGATACAGATGCTAAAGGCGTTGGTTATGTACGTATTGACCGTACACGTAAATTGACATTCACAACGATGTTGCGTGCACTCGGCTTTGGTAGCGATGATGAGATTCTTGAACTTATGGGTCCAAGTGAGCTCCTCAGCACAACATTGGGCAAAGATGTACATAAAAACCCAGCAGATACACGTGTTGAAGAAGCACTCAAAGATATCTATGACCGTCTCCGTCCGGGTGAACCTAAAACAGCGGACAGTTCTCGTGGGCTTTTGATTGCCCGTTTCTTAGATCCACGTCGTTACGACTTTGCGCCAGTTGGACGCTACAAGTTCAACAAAAAACTTGCCCTTAAAAACCGTATTCTCGGTTTGACATTGGCAGAGCCAATTGTTGATCCTGAAACTGGAGAAATTCTTGTTGAAGCAGATACTGTGGTTACACGTGATGTGTTAAATTCCATTGAAGAACTTTTGGATAACGGTCTTAATACTACAGTTTACCAGCCTTCTGCTGATGCTGTTTTGCCTGACCCAATTGAACTTCAAACATTGAAAGTTTACTCTCCAAAAAATCCAGAACGTGTCGTGACCTTGATTTCTAACGGTCAAATTCCTGCGGAAAATCGTGTGTTGACACCGGCAGACGTTATTGCTAACATTAGCTACTGGTTAGGGCTTGCTGAAGGCATTGGTAAAGTTGATGATATTGACCACTTGGGAAATCGTCGTATTCGTTCAGTTGGCGAATTGCTTCAAAACCAAGTACGTATCGGTTTGTCACGCATGGAACGTGTGATCCGTGAGCGTATGTCCTCTTCTGAAAATGAAAACATGACACCCCAAGGCTTGATTAACATTCGTCCTGTAACAGCTGCAATCAAAGAATTCTTTGGTTCTTCACAGTTGTCACAATTTATGGACCAGCACAATCCTTTATCAGAGCTTTCGCACAAACGCCGTTTCTCTGCTTTAGGACCTGGGGGGATCTCACGTGACCGTGCTTCCTATGAAGTGCGTGACGTTCACTATACGCACTATGGGCGCATGTGTCCGATTGAAACACCTGAAGGACCAAATATCGGTCTGATTAATAACTTGTCCTCTTACGCTAAAATTAATGAATATGGTTTCATTATGTCGCCTTATCGCCGTGTTGACCGTGCAACAGGGACAGTTACTGATGAAGTTGAATACCTGACAGCTGACGAGGAAGACAATTATACCGTTGCCCAAGCTAACTCGCCTTTGACAGAAGATAACAAATTTGTCAACGAAACAGTAATGGCGCGCCATGTCGGAAATAATATTGAAGTTGATGCTTCAACTGCCGACTACATGGACGTTTCACCTAAGCAGGTTATCGCCGTGGCTGCTGCTTGTATTCCTTTCTTAGAAAATGACGACTCTAACCGTGCTCTTATGGGTGCCAACATGCAACGTCAAGCCGTTCCATTGATTGACCCGCATGCGCCTTGGATTGGTACGGGTATGGAACATCAAACAGCACGTGACTCAGGAGCTGCCGTTATCGCTAAGCATGACGGTACCGTAGAATATGTAGATGCCGATGAAATTCGTGTACGTCGCGCATCAGGCGAGCTTGATATTTATAAGATTATGAAGTACCGCCGTTCAAACTCAGGCACTTCATACAATCAGCGTCCGCTTGCGGAACTGGGCGATAAAGTTGAAGCTGGCGATATTATTGGTGATGGTCCATCAATGGAGAAAGGGGAAATGGCGCTTGGTCAGAACCCACTTGTCGCTTATATGACTTGGGAAGGTTATAACTTCGAGGATGCCATCATCATGTCTGAACGTTTGATTAAAGATGACGTTTATACTTCTATCGCCATTGAAGAATATGAATCAGAAACACGTGATACAAAGCTTGGCCCAGAAGAAATCACGCGTGAAATTCCAAATGTTGGTGAAGAAGCGCTTAAAAACTTGGATGAAGATGGAATCATCCGCATTGGTGCTGAGGTAGAGGATGGCGATTTACTTGTTGGTAAAGTAACACCAAAAGGTGAAACTGATCCAACGCCAGAAGAACGTCTCCTTCGTGCCATTTTCGGTGAAAAAGCGCGTGAAGTTCGTGATACATCACTTCGTGTTCCTCACGGGGGTGGCGGTATTGTTCATGACGTTCGTGTCTTCACACGTGAGAATGGTGACGAATTGCCATCAGGTGTAAACAAATTGGTTCGTGTCTTTATCTCACAAAAACGTAAAATCCACGTTGGGGATAAGATGGCTGGACGTCACGGTAACAAGGGTGTCGTTTCAAACATCGTTCCTGTAGAAGACATGCCATATTTACCAGATGGTACACCAATTGATATCATGTTGAATCCATTGGGTGTCCCTTCCCGTATGAATATTGGTCAAGTTATGGAACTTCACCTGGGTATGGCCGCGCGTACTTTGGGTATCCACATCGCTTCCCCAGTCTTCGATGGTGCGAGCGACAAGGACATCTGGGATACAGTTAAAGAAGCAGGTATGGCTGACGATGCCAAAACAGTGCTTTATGATGGACGTACTGGTGAAGCCTTTGACAACCGTATCTCCGTCGGTGTTATGTACATGATTAAGCTTCACCACATGGTTGACGATAAACTTCACGCACGTAGTGTTGGTCCTTACTCACTCGTTACACAACAACCGCTCGGTGGTAAAGCACAGTTCGGTGGACAACGTTTCGGAGAGATGGAAGTTTGGGCTCTTGAAGCTTATGGTGCGGCAAATGTCCTCCAAGAAATCTTGACTTACAAGTCAGATGATGTTATTGGTCGTACACGTGCTTATGAAGCTATCGTAAAAGGCGAACGCATTCCTAAACCAGGTCTTCCTGAATCATTCCGTGTCCTTGTAAAAGAATTGCAAGCCCTCGGTATGGATCTTAAAGTCCTTGATGCTGAGAAGAATGTCCTTGATCTCCGTGAACTTGATGATGAAATTGAAGTGCGTCAAGAAAATATTGACATTACGCCAGAAATGCTTGAAGCACAAGAACGAATTGTTGCTGAAGCAGAGGAAACTGAGCAAGCCTTGATTAACGGAGCAAAAGAAGAATAATTGTTCTTTTCTGTGAAACAAGTATAAATTTTTAGAAAGTTTGTCTGTAGACAAGCGCCCTTGAAAATTTTTCGGTAAAATCCTCTCGGGTGAACCGCTGTGCAAAATTGCTCGGCGGTAATGCTGAGCTAAATTTATATAAAGTTGGTTCGGCATTGCTGCCGAGTGAGTTTTGGTCTTGCTGCTTTGATATACAGAGTGGAAAGGCAGCGCTCTTCACGCTCTTTTTACTGAGGCGAGGATATTCAAAAGAAAAGAAATAAATACAAAGAAAGTGGAGAAAACATTGGTCGATGTAAATAAATTTGAGAGCATGCGAATTGGTATCGCATCTCCACAAAAAATTCGTTACTGGTCATTTGGTGAAGTCAAAAAACCAGAAACCATCAACTATCGTACGCAAAAACCTGAACGCGAAGGTCTCTTCGATGAGCGTATCTTTGGTCCACAAAAGGACTGGGAGTGTGCTTGTGGTAAGCTTAAAGGCGTTTTCTACAAAAACCAAGTCTGTGAACTCTGTGGTGTTCAAGTAACGACAGCCAAAGCGCGCCGTGAACGTATGGGACACATCGAGTTGGCAGCACCAACTTCACACATCTGGTATTTCAAAGGGATTCCATCGCGCATGGGGCTTGCCCTCGACATGAGTCCACGTGCTCTTGAAGAAGTTATTTACTTCGCAAGCTATGTCGTTATTGACCCTAAAGAAACAGATCTTGAAAAGAAACAACTTTTGACGGAACGTGAATACCGTGAACAACTCTTGAAAAATGGCTTCGGCTCATTCGTCGCAAAAATGGGAGCAGAAGCTATTCAGGACTTGCTCAACGATGTCGATATTGAAGCAGAAATTACTGAACTTAAAGAAGAACTGAAAAATGTGAGCGGTCAACGTCGTGTGAAAATTATTCGCCGTTTGGATGTTTTGACAGCCTTCAAAAAATCTGGGAATAAGTTGGCATGGATGGTCCTTAACGTTCTTCCAGTTATTCCACCTGATCTTCGTCCAATGGTTCAGTTGGATGGTGGACGTTTCGCTACATCTGACTTGAATGACCTTTATCGTCGTGTAATCAACCGTAACAACCGTTTGAAACGTTTGATGGAGCTTAACGCCCCAAATATCATCGTGCAAAATGAAAAACGGATGTTGCAAGAGGCCGTTGATACCTTGATTGATAACGGTCGTCGTGGGCGTCCAATTACAGGAGCTGGTAATCGTCCGCTCAAATCTCTCAGTCACATGCTGAAAGGTAAGCAAGGACGTTTCCGCCAAAACTTGCTGGGTAAACGTGTCGACTACTCAGGGCGTTCGGTTATCGCCGTTGGTCCAACGCTTAAAATGTATCAATGTGGTGTCCCACGTGAAATGGCAATAGAACTTTTCAAACCATTCGTAATGTCTGAATTGGTTAACAGGGGCATGGCTGCTAACATTCGTGCGGCTAAACGTAAAGTAGAGCGCCAAGATGCTGAAGTTTGGGACGTTCTTGAAGAAGTTGTTAAAGAACACCCAGTACTTCTTAACCGCGCACCTACGCTTCACCGTTTGGGTATCCAAGCCTTCGAGCCTGTACTTATTGATGGTCGCGCGATGCGTTTGCATCCATTGGCCTGTGAAGCCTACAATGCCGACTTTGACGGTGACCAAATGGCCATTCACGTACCATTGTCAGAAGAAGCGCAAGCTGAAGCACGCTTGCTTATGCTTGCGGCTGAACACATCCTTAACCCTAAAGACGGTAAGCCTGTCGTTACACCATCACAAGATATGGTCTTGGGGAACTACTACTTGACGATGGAAGCTAAAGGACGTGAAGGGGAAGGCATGATTTTTGCCAACCCAGAAGAAGTTGAGATTGCAATGCGTAACGGTTATGTTCACTTACATACACGTATTGGTATCGCGACACAATCAATGAACAAACCTTGGACAGAATTCCAAAAAGGTAAAATCTTGATTACAACTGTTGGTAAAGTCCTGTTCAACTCAATCATGCCGGAAGGAAATGATATTTATCCAGAAGGTATGCCTTATCTGAATGAAAATACGGATGAAAACATCACAACCAAAACAGATGATCGTTTCTTCATGGAACCTGGAGAAGACATTCATGCACGTTTGGCTGAACTTGATACAGTATTGCCATTCAAGAAAAAACACTTGGGGAATATTATCGCGGAAGTCTTCAAGCGTTACCGTACAACAACAACTTCTGAGTTCCTTGACTTGCTCAAGAACTTGGGTTACCACCAGTCAACATTGGCTGGCTTAACCGTTGGTATTGCGGATATCCCTGTGGTTCCTGAAAAAGCTGAAATCATTGGTGCGGCTCACAAACGTGTGGAACAAATCACGAAACAATTCCGTCGCGGGTTGATTACTGATGATGAGCGTTACAATGCGGTTACTGATGTTTGGCGTGGTGCGAAAGATACACTTGAAAAACGCTTGATTGAAGAACAAGACTTGACCAACCCAATCGTTATGATGATGGACTCTGGTGCCCGTGGTAACATTTCCAACTTCTCACAATTGGCCGGTATGCGTGGTTTGATGGCTGCTCCTAACGGACGTATCATGGAATTGCCAATCATTTCTAACTTCCGTGAAGGTCTTTCTGTCTTGGAAATGTTCTTCTCAACTCACGGTGCGCGTAAAGGTATGACCGATACAGCCCTTAAGACTGCCGACTCTGGTTACCTTACACGTCGTTTGGTTGACGTCGCTCAAGACGTTATTATCCGCGAGGTGGACTGTGGCACAGACCGTGGTCTTGTGATTTCTGATATTGCTACTGGTAAAGAGATGGTTGAACCATTGGTTGAACGTCTTGAAGGACGTTATACACGTAAAACAGTTGTGCATCCTGAAACTGGTGAAGTAATTATCGGTGATGACCAATTAATCACTGAAGATATCGCTAAAGAGATTGTTGCTGCAGGCATCAAAGAAGTGACTATCCGTTCTGTATTTACATGTAAAACACCACACGGTGTATGTAAACACTGTTATGGTAAAAACTTGGCAACAGGTGAAGCCGTTGAAGTTGGCGAAGCTGTTGGTACAATCGCCGCACAATCAATCGGTGAACCTGGTACACAGTTGACAATGCGTACCTTCCACACAGGTGGTGTTGCATCAAGCTCAGATATCACTCAAGGTTTGCCGCGTGTCCAAGAAATCTTTGAAGCACGTAATCCTAAAGGGGAAGCAGTTATTACGGAAGTCACTGGTACAGTTGACTCCATCGTGGAAGATACCATGGCGCGTACACGTGAAATCACAGTCAAAGGTAAAACAGATACACGGACGTATACTGTGTCAATGGCTGATGTGCTCATGGTTGAAGAAGGTGAATTTATCCACCGTGGTCAGCAATTGATCCAAGGTTCAATTGAACCTAAGCATTTGCTTCAAGTTCGTGATGCTTTATCTGTTGAAACTTACTTGCTAGGCGAAGTTCAAAAAACTTACCGTTCACAAGGGGTTGAAATCGGTGATAAGCACATCGAAGTTATGGTTCGTCAAATGCTTCGCAAAGTGCGTATAATGGATACAGGTGATGTTGATATCTTGCCTGGTGGTCTCATGGATATTTCCGACTTTGAAAAGCTCAATGAAGAAGCGCTTCTTTCAGGTAAAACACCTGCGACAGCACGTCCAGTACTTATGGGTATTACAAAGGCTTCATTGGAGACGAATTCATTCTTGTCTGCTGCATCCTTCCAAGAAACGACACGTGTCTTGACAGATGCTGCAATCCACGGCAAGGAAGATCACCTGCTTGGTCTCAAGGAAAATGTTATTATCGGTAAGATTATTCCTGCCGGTACTGGTATGTTCCGCTACCGTAACATTGAACCTCTGGCAGACCTATCAGATGCTCCAGAAGTAGTTGCTTCAGTTGAAGTTGAAGAAGTAAAATAATAGCATGACTTTTAAATAAACTTTTACAAAGTAGGAAAACGGGTTCTGTATAATCTGTGGTGGTAGATTAAAATCTACTGC
>NZ_WIVG01000024.1 GCF_016758115.1 Lactococcus garvieae | reverse complement strand
CAGTAGATTTTAATCTACCACCACAGATTATACAGAACCATATTTTTACGCCAAAGGATATTTTACATGCCGAGGAGATTGATAAGAAGACCTTACGTCAGATTGTTCGTTTTGCAAAGGACCATCATCGAGATATCTCCCTTGGAACAGCCCATGGTGTTAATGGTTCCAAACTTTTAAAGTTTGGTGAAACACGCATGGCAGGTATTATTTCAGGAATACTACCTTCTGGTACTTCAGACATAGCAAGAAACAGTTTCAAGCATATTGTGCGCCGTGTCGTGCCTCAGTCAAATTTTTTGAATATCCTACGTGAGCCAATATATCAGGTGATGATGGTTGCTACCCAGTCAGAAACAAAGACGCTGGAAAAAGAATTTCCAAATTTGATGATTACACGGAGTAATCCTTATTCTGTAGATATGATTCCCTGCGATTCAGGGAAGTTACGCGGAATCAAAAGAGTTGGTGAGCATTATGGTTTTGACTTTCATCAAGTCATGGCTTTTGGGGATTCAGAAAATGACTTGGACATGCTGACACATGTGGAGTACGGTATCGCAATGGGAAATGCTTCAAAAGCCGTTAAGGAGAAAGCAACACATGTTACGGCAAGCAATAACCATGATGGCATTGCCAAGGCTCTTGCGTATTATGGTCTCATTGATTTTTCAACAACGAACAACTTCATCTCCCGGGATCAAAACTTTAATAAGGTCAAAGAGTTTCACAGGATGATGGATGGGCGTAGTCAGGAAATTCCACGGGCTTTTCCTCCTATGGAAGCAGGATATCGTGCAGGATTTAAAGTAGAAGAAATTGTAGAGTTCCTCTATGCCTCAGCCAATGGTGATAGGGATAAGTTTGATGAGCTGGCTGCAAATCTGCATACGGATATTGACAAAGCAGTCGACAAAGTGAAGCGTAAAGCCAAAGATGAAGCCCCTTTGATTGGAGAAATTGATGCGTTAGTTGATCTTCTTTATTTTACTTATGGAAGTTTGGTGCTAGCCGGAGTGGACCCTTACGAGATTTTTAACTTTGTGCATGATGCAAATATGGGAAAAATCTTCCCAGATGGTCAGCCCCATTTTGATCCTGAAACGCATAAAATACTTAAGCCTGAGGATTGGGAAGACAAATATGCCCCAGAAGGAAAGATTGAGCGAGAGTTGGAAAGACAGAAAAGAATTGCTCTACGAAAGGCAAGATTAAGGGAAGCAAATAACAGGAAGAAAGAAAAGTAAGTCGCTTTGAAGCGGTTTTTGCCTTTTCTGCACAATCTTCAACTGAAAAATATGTTATAATAGAGCAGATATAAGCAGAAGACTGGGGAGTTTTAGGTGAACATAAGCAAGTATAAAGCGGTGATTTTTGACATGGATGGTGTTTTAGTTGATACGGAACAATTCTATGCTCAAAGACGTGAAGAATTTTTTAGTAGCCATAATATTCCAATTCACCACATGAGGCACTCGGATTTTATTGGTGGAAATATGCGAGAAATCTGGCCGCAAATTTTAGGTATAGATTTTGACCATGAAAAAGCAGAAGCTTTACAGACTGCCTATTTGGAATTTAAAGATAGGACACCCCTTCCTTACAAAGAACTACTTTTCCCAGATGTTAAGGATGTTTTGGATTCCTTGCGAGCAGATAACTTCAAAATTGGTCTGGCTTCGAGTTCTGCGATGCAAGATATTGAAGAGATGCTTGATATACATGGCTTACGGTCATATTTTGAATCCATCCTTTCGGGAAATGACTTGAAAGCGACAAAACCTCATCCGGAGATTTATCAATTGAGCATGAAGGCTCTGAATGTCAAACCAGAGGAAACTTTGATTATTGAGGATTCGGAAAAAGGGATTACGGCTGGTAAAGCTGCTGGCGCTATGGTTTGGGCTATTGAAGATATGCGCTTTGGGATGGATCAGTCTGCTGCAGATGCCTGGTTTCCTAATCTAACATCAGTCAAAAAGGAACTGGAAAGAACGCAGTGAAACTGTGATTCCGAGGCACTATAAAATATTGCCACATGAGTCGAGTCAAATGCACAAAAGGAGAAGAAAATGAAAATTGTACAGAGATTTTCACCAGTGGCGATTGTATTAGCCATGGTTATCGTACAAGCTCTGGAAAGTCTCTTGCTGGTCTTTTCGGGTTCACGATGGATAGCAGTGCTCTATCTTTTTCTTATGAATGTCATTATAACAGCTGTTCTCTTACTCCAAGCCCGAAATTATCGTTTGAGAAGGGTTGAGTTTATCAGAAAAATAAATGATGAAGCTGAAAATTCACTCAATGCAACCTTAGATAACATGCCCATAGGTGTTATACGTTATAACAAAGAGACCTATGAACCTGAATGGTTTAATCCATTTATTGACTTGATTTATCATGGTGATGACCGTGTATTAGATAAAAACGAAGTCAAGTCAATTATTCAAAAATACCATGAAGAAAGAAATCAGTTTTTTACGATTGAGAAAAAGAAATACTTCATCACCTTAGACGATGAAAAAAATCTTTTATATCTGGCAGATGCTACATCAGAAGCGAACAGCCGAGAAAGTTTGCAAGAAAGTCGTGCAGTTATTGGCAGTATCTCTGTAGATAACTATGACGATGTTACAGATTTGATTACAGATAGCGAGCGTACCAAAGTAAATAGCTTGATTGCGAGTAACTTGGAGAGTTTTGCGAGTAAATATGGTTTTTATCTTCGCCGTGTATCAAGCAGTCGTTACTACTTTTTCTGTGACTATGGTATTTTGAGTAGAATGATTGAGGATAAGTTTTCTCTGCTGAAAGACTTCCGTAAAAATTCAGCGGAAAGTAAAATTCCATTAACTCTATCTGTTGGGGTTTCCTATGGTTGGAATGATTTTCCAAGTATCGGAAAAATCTCACTCAACAACTTAGAGCTTGCTTTAGTCCGCGGAGGTGACCAAGCAGTCCTTCGTGAAAATACGCCGCAAGCCAAGACGATTTATTTCGGCGGAAATTCTGAAAGTCGTACTCAAAAGTCAAGAACGCGTGCTCGAGCTATCTCAACGGCTCTCCAAACGATTATTAGTGAGAGTGAGGATGTCTTCATTGTAGGACACCGTTTTCCCGATATGGATGCACTGGGTGCTGCGATTACGATGAAAAATTTTGTCAACTTATCAGGCAAGGAAGCTTATGTAGTTTATGACCCCGATCAGCTCATGCCAGAGGTCAGTCGGGCGATTGACTTGATTAATGAAACAGAGGAAGGATTTGCACATATTGTTAAGTTAGAGAAGGCCTTTGATATGAAAACAGCCAACTCTTTGCTTGTCATGGTTGACCATTCTAAGATAAGCCAAACTCTAAATCTTGATTTTTATAAGTCCTTTAATAAGTTGATTGTTATTGACCATCATAGACGGGATGATGATTTTCCAGAGCATGCCTTACTTTCTTACATCGAATCCAGTGCAAGTTCAGCCAGTGAGTTAGCTGTTGAGCTTTTGCAATTCCATGAGTATAATTCTAAAATGACAGTAACAGATGCGAGTATTGCTCTGGCAGGTATTGAGCTTGACACGAAGCACTTTACCAAAGCGACAACGTCACGTACGTTTGAAGTTGCAGCTTACCTCCGTTCACAAGGCGCAGACAACAACCTCATTAAAAGCATCTTAGCTACAGAGTTTGAAAAATATAAAAAGATTAACGAAATTATTCTCAATTCTGAATATGTTGCCCCAGGGATTATCGTTGCCCTTGGGAAGCCTGAACATAAATATGATAATGTTGCCATAGCTAAAGCAGCGGATACTTTGCTTGATATGGCGGGCGTTCAAGCTGCTTTTGCTATCGCTAACCATCAAAACGGTTATATTTCTATCTCAGCACGTTCGTTCAAAGATTACAATGTCCAGACAATCATGGAAGCTATGGGAGGCGGCGGCCACTTTAATGCAGCTGCTACCCAAATATATGAACGCAATATTGATGAAGTTAAAGAAGATTTAGTAAAGATTATTAAGGAAAGAGAGAAAGAACAATGAAAGTAGTATTTTTAGCAGATGTAAAAGGACAAGGAAAAAAAGGAGAAATCAAAGAGGTACCAACAGGTTATGCCAATAATTTTCTCCTGAAGAGAAAGTTGGCTAAAGTTGCAACAAGTGCTGCTATAGCAGAGCTCCAAGGTAAGACTAAAGCGAAAGAGAAAGAAGAGGCTGAGGAACTCGCTGCTGCTAAAGTGTTGAAAGAACGCCTTGAGCAAGACGGTGTTATGGTTGAAATCAAGATGAAAGTTGGAGCGACAGGTCATACGTTTGGTGCTGTGGATAAGGCTGACATCGCAAAAGCACTTCAAAGTCAACTGGATGTAAAAGTGGATAAACGCAAAATTCAGTTGATCAATAAAATCCAAGCCCTTGGTGTTAAGGATGTTCCTATCAAGCTGCATCGTGATGTCACTGCTACAGTCAAGGTCAAAGTAAGTGAGAGATAAGAAATGCCTGATATTGATATTATCAAAGCTCCACCACAAGATTTAGCCGCCGAACAAGCTGTTCTGGGGGCTATTTTCCTTGATAGTGACCGCTTGATTGAAGTAAAAGAATTTCTATCTGCAGATGATTTTTATAAAAATGCGCATAAGATTATTTTTCGTGCGATGGAGCATCTGTCGGATAATCGTGAAGCTATTGATGTTCTAACGGTTCGTTCCCTTTTAGAAAATCAAAATGATTTGGATACGATTGGTGGAATTTCCTATATCGCTGAGCTTGCAACAGCTACTCCAACCGCTGCTAATGCTGCCTATTATGCAAAAATTGTTGCGGAAAAATCACTTTTACGTCAGCTGATTAATAAATTGACACAGAGTGTGGAGAGAGCCTATAGCCAAGAAGATTCTGCCGAGGACGTTCTGGCGGAAGCTGAAAAATCACTGATTGATGTTCAGCAAGGTCGAAATACATCAAGCTTTCGGCGTATCTCTGATGTCCTGTCAATGAATCTTGATGAGCTGGAGGAGCGGGCTAAACAAAAATCAACTATTACAGGTATTGCAACAGGTTACCCCGCTTTAGATGCGATGACAACGGGCTTGCATGAAGAAGAATTGATTATTCTTGCTGCTCGTCCCGCCGTTGGTAAAACGGCCTTTGCCCTTAATATTGCACAGAATATTGGTACCAAACAGGACAAGACAGTCGCCATCTTCTCATTAGAAATGGGTGCGGAAAGCTTAGTTAACCGGATGTTGGCTGCTGAAGGAACGATTGAATCCCATAATCTGCGCACGGGTCAACTCAACGACGAAGAGTGGAATCAATACTTTATTGCCATGGGGACGCTCTCAAAAGCCAGTATTTACATCGATGATACACCTGGCATTAAAATTACAGAGATTCGTGCACGTTCACGCAAGTTGGCTCAAGAAACCGGAAATTTGGGACTCATAGTGATTGACTATTTGCAGCTAATTTCAGGTACAGGACGAGAAAACCGCCAACAAGAAGTCTCAGAAATTTCGCGTCAGTTGAAGATTTTGGCAAAAGAGTTAAAAGTTCCTGTCATCGCTTTGAGTCAGCTTTCACGTGGAGTGGAACAACGTCAGGATAAACGACCTGTTTTGTCAGATATTCGTGAATCAGGGTCAATCGAGCAAGATGCTGATATCGTTGCCTTTCTCTATCGGGACGATTATTATGAGCGTGCAGGGGGGGAAGATGACGATGACTTTAATGATGTCGCAGAAGTGGACAATAAGGTTGAAGTAATTATCGAAAAAAACCGTTCAGGAAGTCGTGGTACAGTCGAATTGCTCTTCCTAAAGGAATACAATAAATTTGCCAGCATTGATAATCGATATGCAGACTAGCATTTCTAGTAGCATTCATGTTATAATGGATAAGATTTAAAATTTAAAATGGTAGGCTAGGCGAAAAACGCCTGCCTTTGCATTTCTAGAGAAAAATTGGAGAGTAAAATGGATAACCAAAATCAAAGTCAAGAAGTAGGAAAAATCGTCGATATCAGAAAACAAGTTGAAGAACATGTTGGTCAAACCATTGAAATTACATCACAATTTGGACGTAAACGTGAAAATCGTCATAAGGTTAACTTGATTGAGACTTATGCCACACACTTTATTATTGAAAACATCCCAACACGTGGACCGAAAGTAACAGAGTCTTACCAATATGCGGACATTTTGACACAAACTATTTTGATTCACTATCCAAATAAATAATTTGTTTCGCTCATTTATTTATTTGAAAAAATTTTCTAAAGCACTGTTTGATGAGGTGAACTCCAGATAGAAGCTCAATGGTCGACTTTGCTTTGCAACATTCAATCACTTCACGTAGCGGTTCATCCTGCAGGGGGATTTTCGAGAAGTTCTCTGGTAGTAAGATTGCCAGTACTTTAGCGCTGTGCAATCCGCAGAATGGTAGACCACTGCTACAATGTCTTGTAAATACAAGGTCTCCGTAGGAGCTTAAGCAGGCACTAGACATTATTGCAGGTGGTTCTATGACCACTCACTACTAGAAAACTTCTCAAACAAAAAACAAATAAATCCAAAGAAAGGAGTAAACATGACATCTTCAAGTCTATCAATGATACCTGTCAAAGGTGGTTCAGGAAATGCTTTTGTTGGCGAAAGCGACAATAAGCGTGTTTTTATCAAAAAAAACTGCAGCCCCTTTTTGACAAGTGTCTACCTTGAGGGTATTACGCCACAGGTCTTATGGACGAAGCGTACGGCAGAAGGTGACATGTTAGCTGCTCAGCCTTGGATTAACGGTCATACTTTGAAACCGAATGAGATGAATGATTCTCGTATTGGCAAAATCTTGCGGCATCTGCATCAAAGTGAAAAGCTTATCGAAGCCTGTAGAAAGTTAGATAACGAGGTCTTGTTTCCTGCAGATCTTTTGGAGCAGGTGCTGAGTAAAAGCTCAATTTTTGAGACGAATGGTTTTTTGGCAAATGTTGTTATTGAGCTGTCTGAAACTCTTCCGGAATTAAAAGCAACAGATATTGCTGTAGTTCATGGTGATGTGAACCACAAGAATTGGTTGGTGGATGACGAAAGTGATAAAGTGTACCTTGTAGATTGGGATACAGTACTTTTGAGCAGTCCTCTTGTCGATATAGCTCACGTCTTGACACATTATATAAAACCAGAAGAGTGGGAAAAATGGTTGCTTGACTCAGGTTATGGTGTGGCAGCAAATATTAAAAGTGAGTTGATATGGTATGGGAAACTTTCGTTTTTGCGTCAAATATCAGAGTATATGGCGAGGGATCAGATTAAGGAAACGGAACAAGAAATATCACGTTTTCAGGATTTTTGTCGCTTGTTTTAAAAATTAGATAATAAAATCAGGAGGCTTGCCTTCTTATTTTTTCAATAAATAGGAGAAAAAATGCGCGTAAGAAATCGTAAAGGTGCTGCGGAGCACTTAGAAAATAACGCACATGTTGTTGTAGAAAACCCAGCAGACTTCAAGGGGCGCTGGGCAGAACGCTTTGGAAATAATCATCCCATTCATATTGAAGTTGGATGTGGCAAAGGGGCTTTTATTACAGGGATGGCTGCGCAACATCCAGACATAAACTACATCGCTATTGATATGCAATTATCTGTGCTGTCATATGCCTTGGACAAAGCTTTAGAAGCTAACCTTCCTAACGTACAGATGATGTTAGTTGATGGCGCGGCTCTAACAGAGTATTTTGAAGATGCGGAGGTGTCACGCGTTTATCTTAACTTCAGTGATCCTTGGCCCAAGAAACGTCATGAAAAACGTCGGTTGACTTATAAGTCTTTCTTAGAAACTTATGAACAAATATTGCCTAAAGAAGGTGAAATTCACTTTAAAACAGATAATCGTGGACTTTTCGAATATTCTTTGGCAAGCATGAGCCAGTATGGTATGATTTTAGAAAAAGTATGGTTGGACTTGCACGCAGATGAAGAATTTGCCGGAGTCAATGTAATGACAGAGTATGAAGCAAAATTCTCAAGTAAGGGGCAGGCGATTTACCGTTTAGAAGCAAAATTCCCAAAGAGAGGTTAAGCTATGAGATGTCCAAAATGTCAATCTGAATCGTCACGAGTAGTGGATTCACGCCAAGCAGATAATATGATTCGTCGTCGTCGTGAATGTGAAAGCTGTGGAAATCGCTTCACAACTTTTGAGCGTATTGAAGAAATGCCGCTTTTGGTCATTAAGCGCGACGATACACGTGAAGTCTTTAACCGTGATAAAATCATCACAGGAGTCGTCCGCAGTGCACGTAAACGTCCAGTAAGCAGTGAAGCTATAGAAAAACTGGTTGATCGTGTTGAACAAAGAGTACGTCAGTTAGAAAAAAATGAAGTACGTACAGAAGTCATTGGTGAATTTGTCATGGAAGAACTGATGAATTTGGATGACATTACTTATGTGCGTTTTGCCAGTGTTTATCGCTCGTTTAAAGATGTAAGTGAAATCGAAGATTTACTTAAAAAGATTACCAAAAAAGACTAACGGTTGTAAAAAGAGAAATAAAAGGATGAACTATGAGACCAGGTGATTCATTTTCTATTCTAAATCGAGGAAAAATCAGCTTTGATGCCGATACTTTTTCGCTGCTTTATTTACCAATCATTGGTCGAGATGCATTTGGACTTTATCAACTCTTGCGCGTTTTTTCGACGGGCAAGATTTCTCATTTTTTGGAGTACCTTGATTTTGGTCTCAATCCCTTCATTGACGCGCTAGACAAGCTTTCAGGGATTGGACTGGTTCGGGTTTTTGACCAACAACCTGGCTATTTTTTAGAGCTTAAAAGTCCTTTGAGTTTTGAGGAATTTTTGGCAGACGATTTCTATAGGCAGTTATTAATTTCGCGAATTGGTGAAAATAAAGTTCAAGCGCTTGCTCAGAAAAATGAACCTAATGCGTTGGAAATTACTAAGAAATTCCATGAAGTTTATTCTGTCAAGTTTGAAAGAAGCAGTAAGCTTGCTCAACCAGAAAAATTTGATCTCACTTCCTTTAAGAGCATTATGGAAAGTCAGCATTTGACTTTTTCTAATGAAAATCAAGATATTTTATCGCTCTACAGTCTAGCTGAAAAATTTGACCTAAATTGGTATGAACTGTTTAAAGCCGCAGAACAAACAGCCAATGCAGATAAGACTTTGAACATAGCTCACCTTGCGAGCATGCTGGCTGGAAAGTCTGAGCCCGTGCCGTCCTTGTCTGAATTTCCTAAAGGCTTTCAAGACTTGATTGTTATCAGTAAAGAAGTAACTCCTGCTGATTTCTTAAGTAAGCTGAAACAGCAAACGGGTGGCTTTGCCTCACAGGAAGAAATGAAAATTCTTAATCGTTTGACCAAGCAAAACATAGCAGATCAAGTTCAAAATATTTTGATTCATTATGTGCTCATTCAGCAGGGAAAATCAAGCCTCAACTCAAGTTTTGTGAACACGCTGGCCAATGACTGGCTGCGTCATAAAGTTTATAATGCTGAAGCGGCGGTAAAACGTATCTTGGAGCATCAGCAAAAGGCCGATGAAAGACAAAAGAACAATAAAAGTCATAAAAATCAGGGAAAATTGGTGAAAAAAGCACCGGAATGGTCGAACGCCAGCTATGTAAATACGACCAGTGCGGAAGATATTGCAAAATTTGAGCAATATAAGGCTTCACGTCGCAAGGACAGAGAGGAGAAGTGAACATGGAATCAATCGGAGAACTTTTGAGTAAGCGCCCAGATGTACGTGGGAATTTCGATAAACTTGTGTCTGAAGTCATGAAAAATGAGCAGGTTCAAGCTTTTATTTCAGAAAATCAAATGACTGAAGATGAAGTACAGCGTAGCTATTCTAAGTTTTATGAATTTGTCAAAGAGCGAAAAAAATTCGAAAAACATGAGAAGATGGCGGCCGGTGGCTATGAACCTGTCTTGATTATGAATCACGGTTATGCAGATGTTTCTTATCAGACGACAGCAGAGCTTGCCCGTCGTCAAGAAGCAAGCAATCAACTCCGCCGTGTTCAGATTATCGGCTTGCCTAGAGAGATGAAGCAGATTGATTTTTATGCGGATGTATTGACCGACAATCAAAATCAGTTTGATCTTTTCCGCAAGGTAGAAAACTTCATCGACAATTATCCAAAAGAAAAGGGCCTCTACATTTATGGAGATTTTGGTGTTGGAAAATCTTACCTCATGGCTGCCATGGCGAATGAGTTAGCCAAAAAAGGTATTTCAACTACTCTGCTGCATTATCCGACCTTTATTTCTGACCTAGACTTTGATAATGCCAAGTACTGGGTGAATGAAATCAAAAAAGTAGAAGTCTTGGTCTTGGATGACATCGGAGCTGAACTGAATAATGCTTGGGTGCGTGACAGTATCTTACAGGTTATATTACAGCACCGAATGCAAGAAAACTTACCAACATTTTTCACATCAAACTTAAATATGACAGAACTTGAGCTACATTTGGCTGAAACAAAAAAAGCAGATGAGATATGGCCGGCCAAACGTGTGATGGAACGTGTAAAATATTTGGCAAATGAAGTTCGTTTAGAAGGAGCAAATCGACGTCATGAATGAAACAATTAATCTGATGATGCAACACAGTTCTGTCCGTAATTTTACAGAAGAAAAAATTCCTGAACAAGTACTAAAAACAATTATAGATGCAGGACGTGCAGCATCAAACTGGAAAAATTTTCAGTCTTACTCTATTGTTGTTGTGCAATCTCGAGAGCAAAAAGAAGCTATCTTCGCGCAGCAACCGCAAAAAGTAATTAAGAACTGTGCCGCTTTTTTGGTTTTTGTAGGGGATCTTAATCGTGCAAAAACAGCTGTAGAAATGAATGGCGGAGAGTTCCAACCAGAAGGTGTAGAATCTCTTCTTATCACGTCAGTTGATGCTGCCGTAGCGGGACAAAATACTTTACTTGCTGCACAATCTCTTGGCTATGGTGGTGTCATGGTTGGTCTGATTCGAGAACAATCCAAAGAGATTTCTCAACTTTTGAATCTCCCAGACTATACCTATCCTATTTTTGCTATTGCTTTGGGTAAGCCAGCACGTGTAAATGCAATCAAGCCGCGCTTGCCTTACGATGCGCTTGTATTCCCAGAAAAATATATTCAGCAAGATGAAGAAGTCCTTCGCCAATATGATAAGATTCAAGATGATTATGCTGGAGCACGACGCTTAAACTCAACTTGGTCTAGCCGAATGGTTGACCAATGGGGAAAACCAGAAAATCCTTCAACAAGGGAAAATCTTACGGAGAAGGGACTTTTATGAAAGGAATCTTGCTTCCAAAACTACCAACTGAACTTGAAGTTGTAGATTTTAAAGATTTAGAAGATAATGAAGCTTATCAAGTGCACTTAAAAAACCAAGAAATAGATATAGCTGATAGACAATTATTTAGCAGCTGTCATTTGCAAAATGTAAGCTTTAAATTGTCTGTGGAAGCGGATTTAGAATTTACAGACTGTGTATTTGAAAAATGTGACTTTTCAAACCTTAAGTTTTCCAAATTTGGTTTTTACCGCTGCGTTTTTAAGGATTGTAAACTCCTTGGAACAGAGTTCGCCCAGTCTTTTTTGAAAGATGTTCAATTTCAGAACAGTTTACTTAACTATGCGAATTTTTCAAGTGCCTGTTTGAAAAATGTGCGTTTTTCTGGCAATACGTTAAAAGAAAGTCTTTTTATTGCAAGTCAATTTAAGCACGTAAGGTTTGAGGATAATGATTTAGAGAAGGCCAATTTTTGGGAGACTTCCTTAGCGGGTATTGACTTTTCAACTAATCAATTTGAAAGGCTGGATGTCAGTCCAGAACTGGCCAAAAATATTAAAGTCAATCTGAGTCAAGTCCCATTTTTTGCAGCTTTGCATGGCATTGACATTGTTTAAGCTTTAGCTTTTCGAAACTTTTTATTTCATAATAAAAATCGCTTTTTATCGAAGCGATTTTTAACATAGAGGAAAACGTCATTTTTTATAGAAGAGTCCAATCTATAAAGAAAACGTTTTCTTATTTTGTGCTGAAGTTGTCATTTTATGCACTTAAAGTGCGTTATAATTTAGATGTGAGGAAAAAAGATGCTTAGTTATAACTTAGATATCCTATTGTTTTCAGAAAGACGTTTTTGGAAACTGGAAAAAATTCTTGAACTTACAGGTCTTAAGAGTCAGGAATTTCACAGGCAACTTAGTGAGTTGAATCGTGCGTTGCAAGATCAAAAACAAAGACCATTGGAATTTAGAGACGATGTCTTGGCACTTCCAGAGCGGTTGGAAAATTTTGAAGCTGTCCGATTTAATATAGACGAATATGCTCTTACTTTAAGCGAGTCTAAAAGACAATGTTTGATTTATCTGCTTGTCTTCTCCAAACTTTCCGCACTGTCCACAAGTAACTTTCAGAGTCTGCTCAATGTAAGCCGCAACACAGTTTTATCTGACATTAAAAAGCTACGACAACAAATAAACAAGGGAACGGTTAGTCTAGAATATTCTCGAAAGTCAGGCTTTTATCTGAAAGGTGAGGAACTTGAACTTCGACAAATAGCTTGGCGCTTTCTACAAGAGCTCCATGATGATAAAGATTACTATGTTTTATCAAAATATCTTAATCAAGAAAATAAGCTCTTTATTTACGAGGTGGGGCAAGAAACAAATCGTTTAATCAGGGAACTGAAAGTTGAAGTTGTACACAGTCGTTATGTTTCAATGTTAATTTTTCTTGCTCTGCTTCAAGCGCGTCTTGGAAGTCTTAAACAAAATATCCAAGAAGTTGAAGCACTTGTCATTGGTATGAGCGATGGAAATTTTGACAAATCTGGTTTTGATTTTCTCTATCGTATCGGTTTTGAAATCATGGAAAATGTCATGAAACTCGCAGCTGTAGAGTTCGAAGACTTTACAAAGACCTTTGCAGCTTTACGTGCGCATCTTGTACCAGCATATTTTCGCTTGAAATATCATTATGAGATAGACAATGTACTTTTGCCTAAAATAAAAGCAGAGTATGCTTCACTCTTTGAATTAATGGCGCTTGCCTTAGCACCTCTACATGAAGTCTGTGGCAAAATTTCAGAAGATGAGCGTGCTTACTTTGTCATTCTCTTTGGTGGAGAAATTTATAAGAAGAAGCACGCGCAAAATCTCCGTGCCATTGTCTTATGTGTCAATGGAGTGAGCTCAAGCTTAATCATGCGTAAACGTTTAGAAAACATGTTTCCTAATATGACTTTTCTTCTCAGCACAGCCAGCTCTGACTTAGACAATATTCCTGCGCATTCCTATGATATTATCTTTTCCACAGTACCTGTTATGACAGACAAGAAATTGTATGTCATGTCTGCATTTCCAGATATTGAGGAAGAAACACGACTTTACAATCAAATTTCACAAGATTTTAATCTTCCAGGTTTTTATAAACCGAGTGCTCAAGCTATCTTGCGTGCTATTGAGCCTTATGTTGACATTAAAAGTAATGCAACTAAAAAACAGTTAACGCGGATTATAGACCGCAAGTTAAACAATAAAAAGACAGAAAGTGAGGCATTAGGGGTAATGCTTTCAGATTTATTAACTCAAGAAAAAATCCATTTTACAGATGAAGAATTAGACTGGAAATCCGCGATTACGCTTGCTGCACAGCCCTTGCTTCGTCAAGGAGAAATCGAGGAGTCTTACATTTCAGCCATTATCAATCGTGTAGATGAATTTGGACCTTATATTGACTTAGGGATGGGAATTGCGCTGCCACATGCGCGTCCAGAAGATGGCGTCAATAAGCTGGGCATGTCTCTGTTAAAATGTGATAAACCCGTGTATTTGCAAGACGATCCCAAACATGAAATAAAAATATTTATCGTTCTTGCGGCCATTGATAACGAAACACACCTTAAGGCTTTATCGACCTTGACGCAAATTTTGTCAAATAAAGAAGAACTCAATAAAATGCTAACGGCAGAAACGGTAGCAGAATTAGAACAAATTTTTTCAGAGAAAGAAGGAGAATAATATGAAAATCGCATGCGTATGTCAATCAGGACTAGGAACAAGCTTTATGGTACAAATGAACCTCCAAGCACTTTTACAAGAGATGGGATTAGATGCCAATGAATTTGAGCTCGATCACATGGATGTAGGCTCTGCAACGCCTGATGCAGCTGATTATTTCTTTGTAGAGTCAACTTTAATGACAGCATTACCGAATATTCCGGAAGAAAAAATCGTGCCCCTATCTTCAATTATTGATCGCGATGCAGCACGTGAAGCTTTGGTTAAGGTCTTGGACGAAAGAGGAATTTCTCATAGCTGAGAAGACCTGTAATAAAAATTAGTAAAAAATAAATTTAGGAGAACAAAAAAATGAATGGAGTTTTAAACTTTATTGTCTCTGTTGCGACAACTCCCGCACTTCTTGTTGGACTAATCGCGATGCTCGGCCTTATTTTACAAAAGAAACCAGCTACAGCTGTTATTCAAGGTTCTGTTAAAACTTTTGCTGGATTCTTAGTTTTGGTCGGTGGTGCTGGGATTTTAGTTGGTGCTCTTGCACCCTTTGCGGACATGTTTCAACATGCCTTTAATGTTAAAGGGATTGTCCCAACAAACGAGGGTGTCGTTGCTCTAGCTCTGGTTGAGTATGGGACACCAACAGCTTTGATCATGCTTGTTGGAATGATTGTCAATATCTTGTTGGCGCGTTTTACAAGATTTAAGTACATCTTCTTAACAGGTCAGGCTATGCTCTATGTTTCCTGTATGGCAGCGGTTATTCTTGTTTCAGCAGGAATGGGGCAAAGCTGGCAAACAATCCTTCTTGGGGGTATCTTTGAAGGAACACTCTTGACTGTTACCCCAGCGCTCTGTCAGCCTTTCATGCGTAAAATTACGGGAACAGACAATGTTGCCATGGGGCATACAGGAAATATTGGTTATGCTCTTGCTGGTTGGTTAGGGAAAACACTGGGTAATCCAGATCCTGAAAAATCAACAGAAAAACTTAACATTCCTAAATCACTTGGATTTTTACGTGACTCAACAGTATCGATTTCCTTGTTGATGGCCGTAGTTTACATTCTTCTCGCAATTGCTGCAGGGCCAGCATATGTTGAGGGTGAGCTCTCTGGTGGCACAAACTTTGTAATCTTTTCATTAGTTCAAGCAGGAACTTTTGCAGCAGGTTTCGTTGTAGTCCTCCAAGGGGTACGTATGATTTTGGCAGAAATAGTTCCAGCCTTCCAAGGGATTGCGCAAAAGTTAGTTCCTAACTCAAAGCCTGCTTTGGATGTTCCTATCGTCTTTCCTTACGCACCTAATGCTGTATTGATTGGATTCTTTGTTTCATTTATTACAGGGTGCTTGTCAATGGCTGCTATGCTTGTCATGGGAACAACAGTTATTATTCCAGGTGTTGTTGGACATTTCTTCTGCGGCGCAGCAGCCGCAATTTTTGGTAATGCCTATGGTGGGCGCCGTGGCGCAGTGATTGGATCATTTGCCAATGGCTTACTCTTATCATGGCTTCCACTGTTCATCATTCCATCATTGGGCGCCTTTGGAGCTGGGGCATCAGCGACCTTTGCCGATACGGACTATCTGATTCCAGGTATTATTATTGGCCGTGTTGGAGAGATGGGAACTGTAGCTATTGCTACACTCATTCTCGGTTTCTTGGCTGTTGTTTTAATCCTTAGTGCAGTTTTAAATGCCCGTGATAAATCAAAAGCTTAAACACTTGTAGATGCGCACAAAAATCAGTTTCCATTGGGGAAATCTGATTTTTTAATAAGGCGAAAATAAAAAACGTTTTCAATTATGTTATAATAAGATGTATGACTAAAAGATTAAATGGAGATAAGTATGTTCGACTACACTGATCAGTTGGCTGTAAATTCAATCCGTACATTGTCAATGGATGCTATCCAAAGGGCAAATTCTGGACATCCAGGTTTACCCATGGGGGCAGCGCCAATGGCTTATGTACTTTGGAGCAAATTCTTGAATGTGAACCCACAAACAGGACGTAAGTGGTCTAACCGTGACCGTTTTGTTCTTTCCGCGGGTCACGGTTCAGCAATGCTCTACAGCCTTTTACACTTAGCAGGCTATAAAGTATCCATGGATGATTTGAAAAACTTCCGCCAGTGGCAATCAAAAACTCCTGGTCACCCAGAAGTTGACTGGACAGACGGTGTAGAAGCTACCACAGGTCCTTTGGGACAAGGTATTGCTAATGCGGTTGGTATGGCGATGGCTGAAGCGCATTTGGCAGCAACCTATAACAAGCCTGGTTTTGATATCGTGGACCATTATACTTACGCCCTCAATGGGGATGGTGACCTTATGGAAGGGGTCTCACAAGAAGCAGCTTCACTGGCTGGGAAACTGAAACTTGGAAAACTTATTCTTTTCTACGATTCAAACAATATCTCGCTTGATGGTGATTTGGACAAATCATTTATTGACGACATTAAAATGCGTTTTGAAAGCTATGGCTGGCAACATATTTTGGTTAAGGATGGCAATGACTTGACCGAAATCGCAGCAGCAGTAGAGCAAGCAAAAGCAGAAACAGGGAAACCAACAATTATTGAAGTGAAAACGATAATTGGTTATGGTGCTGAAAAACAAGGAACTTCAGCAGTACACGGTGCACCGCTTGGAGCAGAAGGCATCGAATTTGCCAAGAAGGCTTACGGCTGGGATTACCCAGAATTCACTGTACCTGAGGCAGTCACTGAACGTTTCCGTCAAACACTCAATGCACGTGGTGAAGCACTGGAACAAGTCTGGAACGATACCTTTAAAGCTTATGCTGAAAAATATCCAGAACTTGCGGAACAATATGCCAAAGCATTTGAAAATGAGACGCCGGAACTTGATTTAAGCAAACACGAAGTGGGGTCAAGCAAAGCCTCACGTGTCACATCACAAGAAGCTATCCAAGAGCTTTCAGCACAAATGCCTAACCTTTGGGGGGGCTCAGCTGACTTGTCAGCCTCCAACAATACAATGGCGAAAAATGATACAGACTTCATGCCAGATAACTACGCAGGTCGTAACATCTGGTTTGGTGTTCGTGAGTTTGCCATGGGAGCCATTATGAACGGCATTGCCCTTCATGGGGGTACACGTGTTTATGGCGGTACATTCTTCGTCTTTAGTAACTATATGCTTCCAGCAGTACGTATGGCTGCCTTGCAAGAATTGCCAGTCACATACGTTTGGACGCATGATTCTATCGCTGTTGGTGAAGATGGGCCAACACATGAACCCGTTGAGCAGTTGGCCTCAGTGCGTGCTATGCCAAACTTGGACACGATTCGTCCTGCAGATGGCAACGAAGTTGTTGCAGCATGGCGCCGTGCAGTTTCAAGTAAAAAACGCCCAACTGCACTTGTTTTGACACGTCAAAACTTACCAGTACTTGAAGGAACAGCACAGCTGGCTGAAGAAGGCCTAAATCGTGGTGCCTACATTCTCTCTAAAGAAGAAGGTGAGCTTGAAGGAATTATCATTGCAACAGGTTCAGAAGTAGCACTTGCACTTGAGGCGAAGAAAGAACTTGGAAAAGGTGTCCGTGTCGTGTCGATGCCTTCAATGAATATCTTTGATGAACAATCTGCAGAGTACAAAGAAGAAATTCTTCCGAAAAATGTATGCTGCCGCTTGGCTGTCGAAGCAGGTACAAGCTTCGGCTGGGCCAAATACATCGGTTTAGCTAGAGCTACTGTAACAGTAGACAAATGGGGCGCTTCAGCACCTGCAAATGTTATTTTGCCAGAATACGGCTTTACAGTAGAAAATGTTGTAAAAACATATAAAGAAATGAAGGACAATTGTCCTAAAGGTTGCTGTTAATAAGGCACTCTCGTGAAAAATTTTAGTTGCCCCTAAGGGAGCATATTATGTTATAATAGTTTCATGCGATGAGTCGATGTTCTACTTTGGTAGATTATTGAAGCACAGGAGTTCTGGAGCATTAAGTTGTTCGTGCAGGAAGCATGAGAACTTGTCAGTGTGTGTGAACCACTCTGACACAGCGAAAGTTGCCTAACAAAGCCTCTCCGTTTGGGGGGCTTTTTTTTCTTTGTAAGAAACAACACATATTTTATGGTTTTCTTTAAGAAATCAGGAGAAACATTTAAGGATAAAAGGATGCCTTTTTTGAGAGAAAGGCAGAAGCATTAACTATTTTGTTCCCAAATAACAGAGGAAAATCAATGAACGAAATAAAGACAGGGTAAAGTGAGCAACTGATAAGTGCTGATAAAAGTTGATTCCCTTAGAGTACTTATCTTAGAGCTGTAACTCCAAGTCTGATTATAGACGATGAGCAGGTGAAAAGTCCTATTTTGCTATAGTGAACAGGATGTATTGTTTGATGTATAGAAATATATGTGATAATATAGTTATGTAAATGAAATATACGTAATGTAACTAGAGTAAAAGGGAGATTTTTCAATATGAAAATCGTTATCATAGGCACAAATCACGCTGGTATTGCTGCTGCAAATACATTATTAGACAAGTATTCAGGCCATGAAATTGTCATGATTGATCGCAACAGCAATATGAGCTACCTTGGGTGTGGTACTGCGCTTTGGGTAGGGCGTCAGATTGACCAACCCCACGAGTTATTTTATGCTCGTCCAGAAGATTTTGAAGAAAAAGGCGCGACAGTGCTCACTGAAACAGAAGTTTCTGCTATTGATTTTCAGAAGAAGCAAGTACAGGCTACAAGCAAAACTGGGGAAGCTTTAGTGGAAAATTATGATAAGCTCATTCTTGCCATGGGTTCAAGACCAATTATTCCTAAAATTTTAGGCAACGAGTTAGAAGGGATTCATTTTCTTAAACTTTTCCAAGAAGGGCAAGCAGTTGATGAAGAATTTGCTAAAGAGAGCGTGAAACGTATTGCTGTTATTGGCGCAGGATATATTGGGACAGAGATTGCTGAAGCTGCAAAACGCCGCGGTAAGGAAGTATTATTATTTGATGCAGAGGCTACCTCTCTTGCTTCGTATTACGATGAAGACTTTGCCAAAGGAATGGATGAAAATCTTGCAAAACAGGGTATTGAATTACACTTTGGGGAGATTGCCCAAGAATTTAAGGGCACAAATGGTCGTGTTTCACAGATTGTGACCAATAAGGACAGCTATGACGTTGATATGGTAATCAACTGTATCGGCTTTACAGCAAACAGTGCTCTGGCAAGTGATCAACTTGAAACATTAAGAAACGGAGCGATTAAAGTAGACAAACATCAACAAACAAGTGATCCAGATGTCTACGCTGTAGGAGATGTGGCAAGTATCTATTCAAATGCTTTGCAAGACTTTACCTACATCGCACTCGCTTCAAATGCTGTTCGCTCAGGAATTGTTGCAGGTCATAATATTGGCGGACAGCCGCTGGAATCAGCAGGTGTTCAGGGTTCTAATGGTATCTCTATTTTTGGCTATAACATGACTTCAACAGGCTTTTCAGTTAAGGCGGCGGAGAGATTTGGACTAGATGTGAGCTACACGGACTTTGAGGATAAACAAAAGGCTTGGTTCTTGCATGAAGACAATGATACAGTCAAGATTCGTATTGTTTATGAAAAAGAAAGTCGTCGTATCGTGGGGGCTCAAATGGCCAGCTATAGCGAGATTATCGCCGGAAATATCAACATGTTTAGTTTAGCAATTCAGGAACAGAAAACAATTGATGAACTTGCGCTGCTTGACCTTTTCTTTTTACCGCATTTCAATAGTCCATATAATTACATGACTGTTGCTGCTTTGAACGCAAAGTAATTGCTCATATAAAAAATCGTGAAGAATTTTCTTTACGATTTTTTTGTTAGACTCAAATTTTAAGCTGTAATCTATAAACAATCGGATAGAAAATTAAAAAAATTGCGGCACGCCTCTTTTTCTGTTAGGCTATTTGACATTTATTCAATATAATGTAATATTAGATAAATAAAAAATAGAGTTGGAGGAAGTGTTGCTTGTTAAAATATTTAGACGAAGATGATTTAAAAAAACTGAAGATACTCTATTATCTTGAAAATCACCATCTTTCTACAATTCTTTTTGATGAGTTGATGGAAGAAGTTAAGATTAATAACTATCAAGTGAAAAAACTGCTATCAGAAATAAAGGCAGAAATTAAGACCTGGAAGTTAGAGCGCTATTATCTCATCGATTTGCAGACCAAGAAAAGTTATGTGCGTTATGAAAGGAAGACTCAAGGGAACATAATGATTCTTTTGAATCACTATGTGCAAAGGTCTCAGATGCAATCGCTTGTAAGAGCTATATTTACAGAGGAAGTCAACAAAATTGCGGATTTGGAAGAAATAGTTTTTTTATCCAAATCATCAACCTATAAGCTTGTAAAAAAGTTTTCTGACTTGACAGTAGAGTATGGGATTTCCATTGATAAAAACATGAGGTTTTCAGGTGAAGAATGGATGATTAGAGAGTTTGTTTATAACTTTTATCTCTCCCTTTATGGTGACTTCTACAAGATTTTTTCGAGTGATGTTGCCGCAAATCTTAGTCTGATGATAGCGGGTTTAGAAAAAATAAACGGACTTTTTACTCAGGACCTTACCTTAACAGATAAAACGAAACTCTCGTATCGTCTCTTTGTCATTTATACGAGAAATTATCTTGGAAATAAAACAAAAGCTGAAGCTTTTATGAAAGGAAATAGTCCTTTTATTGCACCTATCCAAGAACTTCTAAAGGAGTTTCTCAAGGGGGCAGATCATGAAATATTAGAAGAAGCTCATGAGCTGCTCTACTTTCTTTCAAGTGAGGGTATAACGGAAGAGTGTAGTTTTAAGATGCCAGAGAAGGTTCTTCAACTGACAAGGGAATTTACAGAAACTTTCAGTGAAAAATTTGGGGAGCATGAATCTGAGTTTGAAAAAGCCGAAACTCAAAGAGAATTAAATAATATTCACTTGAGATTACTCATTTCCTTAAGAGCAAACTTTGATTCTTCTAGTCTCAATGATTTTAAATTTATGGGAGAAAATTATGAAGAAATAGAAATATTTTGCTATAACTTCGTTAATCAAAAGATGATGTCTTCCGAAGATGGCGATTTATTTCAAGAAAAACATGAGGCACTTGCGCGTGAATATATGTTTTTGTTGCTCTGCTATACCTCTGTTCACAAAACGCGGAAAACGGTCAAAATATGTGTTGATTTCTCCTATGGAGTATCTTATAACCAGTATATTTTGAGAAATATAAAATCTTTGGGCTTTTTAAATATTGAAGCAAGTATTGGAGGGGACAGAGAAAACATTGATATTTATTTGTCCAACTTGCCCTCCCTAGACGTTGAGGCAGAGCAAATCATTTGGGCTTCTCCTCCCACCTCTTATGACTGGGAATTTTTTGGAAACAGCGTGGTGAGGATAAAGAAAGACAGCCTAGATTCTTAATATTGTTAAAAAATCGTAAATTCATTTTTTCGATTTTTTTGTTTTATTTTTATTTTTGAACAAAAAATAAAAATGATTTCTTTCATGTGAAATGTTAGAATTAGTGAATACAATGACATATTTCGGAGGAAGGCTGCATGAAGAAAATAAGGAAAAATTTATGGGTTCTGCTTTTATTAATTTTAATACCATTTAGTTTTATGAACTTTTCTGTAACAGCTGCCTCTTATGAAGGATATGGGCAAACAGGATTTTATGGAGAATATCATCCTCCAAAAGATAAGGAGAATACCCTGTCATCTGCAGAAAAAAGGGAAGCAGGGATGGCAAAAAGTGAAAAGATACCAGATGCAGGTGATAGTTCAAATGCAAAATTTATAGTTTTTGCTCTCTTGCCTTTTTTGTTGGCGATGTTCTTGATGAAAACTTTGAAGGAAGAACAGAAAATTTTCTAAAAGTAACAACTCAAAATCAATCCAAGTAGAGGAGGGAAGATGTATATAAAAATGATAATTTTTTCACTGTGGCTTTTTCTTTCCTTACAGTTCGTCCTAATAGGAGCAGCCGACGACAAAACTAGAGCTTACAGAGGAAATGCTGAACTTACCTATACCCCATCTGATACAGTCTCGCTACCCGTAAATCCAGAAAATCCAGATGTTCCTGCTGAACCGATTAACCCAGATGATACCGAGCCGAATAAAGGTACCGGGGGTAATCTTTCTATTGATTTTGCAAGCAGTTTTGATTTTGGGATGAATGAAATTTCGAATAAAAATCAAGTTTATTTTGCCCAAGCTCAACGTTACTATAATTCCTCGCTTGTGACACCAAATTTTATTCAAATAACGGACAATAGAGGGACACTTAAGGGCTGGACTTTAAAAGTTTATGAAGAAAAACAGTTTAAAACAAGGAAATCGTCAAAGTATGAGGAGTTGAAAGGGGCTTCTCTGTCTTTTCTAAAATCAACAGCAGTAACGAATGGCGATTCAAAACATCCCAAGCCCTATGAGGTTATTAATCTGACACCAGGAGTGGAAACAATGATTGCTCAAGCAGAAAGAGGTGAGGGAGCTGGGACATGGATCATTCGCTGGGGAGGAAAAGAAGATTTGTTCAAAAAGGAGTTATTTGCTGGTAAAGAAAAGCTTGAAAAATACTTTACCACCTCTGTTAGCTTGTATGTTCCCGGAATTACTCCTAAAGCCCCCGCTGATTATCGTACAAAATTAACTTGGATACTCAGTGAGCTTCCAGACAACCAATAAATTGCGAAAAGGACGATCTTTGATGAAAAAAATAAATATAAAAACAGCGAAGATGGCTTCTTGGCTTGTTTGTGGTCTGATCTTATTATCTTTTAGTTCGACAGAGCTAACATCTCAAACATCTGCTGAGGCTGCTGAAGTTCTGAACCCCATTTCGCCAGATACGACAGTAAGGCCCGAGGATCCAGAAACGATACCTGCTCCTCAAGAACCAAGAACAGAGAAAACAAAAAAATGTCCTTCTAAGTCGTCTGAACCAATAAAAAAAGAAAAACGTGAAAAGGAAAATAAAAAGAAAAAGAAGGCCAAGTATTTCTTTGCACCAGACACTGCTGTCTCCCTTCAAAATTCGAAAAAAGTGCGCATATTGGATGGGGAAGCTTTGCAGTCAACCAACACTGGAAGAGTCCTCTCTAGCATGTCAGGGCGATTACTCTTCGGAGAAAAATAGATGTATAAAGCATTTGTATGAGCTTAAACAAAAAATAAACCCATCGTGAAGAGGGAGTTTAAAAAATTCGGCTTATCGAGAGTCTATCAAAATGAAATCACAGGATTGGGGTTTCATTTTTTGTTTTCACGAGCTATTGTCATTTTCAGTAGCCTGTTTAAAATTTCCAAATATATATTAAAAATATTCCTGACAAAAAGATAGCAAAAAATAGTGGCAGTAGAAATTTTATCCAATAGGTTTTGTTATGCGCTTTTTGAATAATCTCTTTCTGATGAGTAAAAGAAGCGTGAGCTTTTTTAGATGGAGTGGCTACTTTTTTAGCAGTGACAAGAACACGGTAGGGAGTAGTTGTCGCGCTATTGCAAGTAATAAGAAGCAGATAATTAGGCCCCTTATCTTCAAGAGCAGCGAGGTCTGTTTCTTTGATGATGCGATTGGACTCAACTTTATAACTGTAATACTCATCAAAATAACGCACATAAACATCCGCATGCTTTTTTAAGGACTGGACACCACCAAAGAGAAGACTAGAGTCATACTGAACATGATGCCCAATGAGCGTTAAGCTTTGTTGATCCGGCTGGCGTTTGGAAAAGAGACTTACAACACCACGAGCCATATTTTCCTTTGTCAAACCTATAAAAATTGGTTGGTTGACAGAAGCACTGGGAATGATTACCTGCCCAACAGCAGTTTTATCTTTATTGCTGTAGGATTTTACCACATCCCTCAGATTAGGAGCTTCAATAAGCTCAGGCTCCGCAATTCTCTCAGGCAAAGTATTTGTTATATCTGGTTTTTTTATCAGTTGGGAATGGCTTGCTAGTCCAAAATATTTTGAAAAGGGAATGGAGAGAACTCCGAGCATTGAAAGAGTGAGTAAAGTAATCAGGATTTTTAGGCGCTTTTTCTTCATTTTTAGTCCATTTCTTATTTTTTCAATCATAACAAAATGAAAAAATTTTGTAAATAATTCCTTTTTTTCTGAAATCAATATCGAGTAAAGCAAGAGGGTGTATTTTCAGTTTGGAAGAAATAGAGCAGCGCTATTATTGGCTTTCAAGTGTATTTTTTTTAAAATTTTTTTTGAAAAAAATAATAAAAAATGAAAATCTCAAAATAAGATTGACTAGAGAATGAAGGGTATGCTTAAATAGATTTGTGGTTTAAAGTGATTGACGTCTAACTTTATTACCTCATTTTAATAAAACCTTAAAAGAATTGGAGAGGGAATGTAAAAAAGTTTTTATTACTTTCATGACTATCTTTGAGCCTATAATGACTGAATCCCAAGTGAACAGTAGATATTATAAAATGTAAAACGTGCGGACTTGGTCGAAAAGCGGACTTCAAATAATCAGGAAATGAGTAATACTTGAACAGCATTCCAAAAGAACAGCTTGAAAGATTTATTTCAAATTGCAGGAGATTAAAATATCTTGCTTTATCTAGTGACCTCCAGTTTTAGGAGGCGAACGAATACCCCCTTGACAGTGAACATTACTCAAATTCATGGCTGTCACAAATTACAAAGAACCAAAGGAATACCATAAACTTATGAATAAAATTTATATCAAATCAGCAGCAGCGCTTGCAGCCTTGATGCTGGTTGGCCCACTTATTGCACCCCCAGTTTTTGCTGCAAACGCGAACTATGATACTTCAGGGGACGTGAAGTTCGTAACAGGAGATACGGGAACCAAACCCGTGGATCCAACAGATCCTGAGAAACCAGTAACGCCAGAAAATCCAGACCCAACGGATCCAGTAAAACCACCTGTTGAAGTAACAAAGGGGTTGAGTTTAGACTTTGCTTCTAGTTTAGCTTTTGGTAAGCAAAAAATCAGCGCGAAAAGTGAAACATACTATGCTCATGGTCAAAAAATACTTGATGGAAATGGTGCGGTTTCTGGCATTGTGCCAAACTATGCACAAGTGACTGATGTACGTGGAAACTTTGCAGGATGGACCCTTTCTGTGGCAACAGACGGACAATTTAGAGAAAAGGGAACGGACATCACAAGCACACCCGAAACAGCTGCACCTCTTGGAACATACTTGACTGGCGCCGACCTCAAGTTCAGCAAGGGTGTAACAAACGGTACAGTAACTCCTGCAAAACCTTCTAATGTTAATTCGGCAACATTTTCCTTAAATACCTCTGATCAAGTTCTGATGTCAGCCAAAGCAAATGAAGGGATGGGAACTTGGACATACGCTCTAGGTGCTACAGCAGATTACGATTCGAGTGCACGCTCTCAGGATGCTGTAGCGGCTCAATCTCCGATTACCCTCACTGTTCCGGGAAGTACTGCTAAAAAGGCAGCAGCTTACACAACAACCCTGATCTGGAAACTTTCAGATACACCAGGAAATTAGAGGATGTGCTGGCTAACGAAAGGCAGGTGGAATGAGAAAAAATTTGTGTACGGTGTAGCGTTACTTTTAGTTTTTATGATTTTCACGAGCGTTTCAGAGAAGAGCAAAGCTGACTCTGAAGACCATCCAGCATTGGGACAAATTAATTTTCTTGCAGGAAGCAAGATAACTCCGCCGATTAGCCCAGGTCCAGAGCATCCAGGAGTTCCTGTTTCTCCAGTCTGGCCGGGAGGAGTTACTCCTGCTCCGGGAACAGCAGGTCCTTTATCGATAGATTATGCCTCCTCTTTTGACTTTGGGGTTAATGCTATCTCGGCTCAGGATAAAATCTATTATGCCAAAGCGCAAAAATATCATGCTTCAACACTTGAAACACCTAATTATGTCCAAGTGACAGACAACAGAGGAACACTGGGAGGATGGACGCTGAAAGTCTTAGAGGTGACTCAGTTTCATCAAGGAAAACCAGAAGCAAAATATCCCGATTTGAAAGGAGCAATGCTCTCCTTGAAAAAACCAGAAGCAGTGTCAGAAAATACGGATACAGCGCCAAAACCTCAAGAAGTGATTGATCTTGTCCCCGGGAAAGAAACTCTTGTGGCAGCAGCAGATAAGGGTGCAGGCGCCGGAACTTGGATGATACGTTGGGGCAGTAAACTCGTAGAGCAAAGGACACTTAATAAAGAGGGACAATGGGTAAAAGAAAGTTTTAACACAGATGCTCAAGTTTTCGTCCCCGGAAAAACATTTAAAGATTCAACCTTCTATACAACACAACTAAAATGGATACTGTCTGAACTTCCTCAGAACAGTTAGAGAGATAAAAATAAGGAAAAATAAATATTGAAAACGAAAAAAATTCTTTCTTTCGCATTACTGACTTTACTTGCTTCATCTGCTGGAGTATCGACAGTCTTTGCTGCCGATGAAGCTGTTTATAATTCAAAAGGAGAAGTGGCTTACACCCCTTCAACTAAACCAACGGATCCTGTCGATCCCACTGATCCTACAAAGCCAGTTAAACCCGTTGATCCTACCGATCCAAACGGCCCCAATCCTGGTACGGATGGACCTCTATCTATTGACTATGCTTCCAGCTTTGACTTTGGCAGCCAAGAAATCACTTCAGCAGATAGAACATACAATGCTGCCGCAAATCCAATTTCCGATGGTTCAACTCGTCCAAACTGGGTTCAAGTGACGGATAATCGTGGGACACTTGCAGGCTGGTCTCTTTCCGTCCAAGCGACAGAATTTACAACGGGTGCAGCAGGGACAGGCTCAACTTTGACTGGTGCTCAATTAACACTTGCAAATGGTCGTCTTGTTTCCATCTCTGATGCACCTGCAAATAAGTCTGTTTCTTCAGTAACTTTAACGCCGGGAGCTTCGTCAGGTACGATACTTGGTGCAAGTTCTGGTAAAGGTGCAGGGACAAACTTGCTCGTATGGGGAGATGACACAAGTAAAGGTTCATCAGTATCCTTGTTTGTTCCGGGTAAAACGACAAAGTTAGCTACGACTTATAAATCTACGGTTACATGGGCACTAACAGATACTCCTGCGAACTAGCGTTTGAGCTTTCGGAAGATTGTTACAGCTGAAAAGTTTAAGCTGAGACTCCTTCCTTAAAAAGATTACATCACTCTAAATTTTTCAGCAAATTATATTTTCCTCTCTCTTGTGGAATAAAGAGAGAAGAAAATAAGTCATTATTTATAAAATTACTATTTGTATTTCGCAGATTATTATCGAGGTTAAACAAAAAATGAAAAACTTAAAAAAGTGGGTCACTCTTATATTGGCTCTAGCAGGGATGTTTATCTTTGTAAATCCAGCCTTTGCCAACCAATTTAACTTTAGTGTCAAGGCCATACTTCCTGACAATCAAGCAAGTAAAGCTTCGTATTTTGACCTCTTAATGAATCCCAGTCAAACACAGACGCTTACAGTTGAGCTGAGTAACTCAACAGATAAATCAGTTACTGTTGAGCAAGGACTAGCCAGTGCAACAACAAATTTGAATGGTGTAGTGGAATACTCCCCGAACAGTATAAAACCTGATGCTTCTTTAAAATATAATATGAAGGACTATGTGAAACTTGATGAAGAAATAGTCCTAGAGCCAAAAAGTACAAAAACTGTAAAGATTACTGTCAAAATGCCTGATTCGGCATTCAAAGGTTATATGGCCGGAGGACTTACTTATAAAGAAAAGCAAGGTTCAAAAAAGACAGCAGATACAAAAGGAATCAGTATCCAAAATGAATATGCCTATGTTATTGCCCTTTTGCTGAGTCAATCAAATGAAAAAGTGGCTCCGGATCTCAAACTCACAAAAGTTTCAGCAGGTCAAGTCAATTATCGAAATGTGATTAATGCCAACTTACAAAATCCAAGTATGGGGTATCTGAATCAGATGCAACTTTCAGCAACTGTCAAAGGTATTGACAACCCTAAGCTGGAATATAAGTCAAGCAAAGAGATGATGCAGATGGCTCCCAACTCCAACTTTGATTACCCTTTGTCATTGAATGGAGAGAAGTTACAACCGGGTAAATATCAAATGAAGATGGTTGTGCACGGGCAAAAAGATGAAAATGGAAGCTATGTGGTCAAAGATGAAAAAGGCAATGAAACAAGATACAAATATGAATGGACATTCGTACAAGATTTCGAAATTACAGCGGACAAAGCGCGGGAGCTTAATGCGAAAGATGTCACCATAAAGCAAGACAGTTCTTGGATTAAGTGGTTAATCATTGCTCTCATCTTCTTGTTCCTCATTCTTATCTTCTTCTTTATCCTTTGGAAACGTCGCAAAAAAGACCAAGAGGAGGATGAGAAAACAGCACGTATAGCTGAACTTGAGAAAAGATTGAATGAAAAAGATATCGAAAATTAAGGAAGCAATCACTGTTTTACTTATTAGCTGAACTTGCTGTATTTTAGACACTAAGGATGAAAGAAATGAAGAAAATTACAATATGCTCACTCTTATTCCTAACGAGCTTTTTGGGTTTGATGGTAAATGGAGAAAGCATCGCTGCCCAAGAAAATGCAGGAGCAGACTTCTCAGCACGTCCTCTACTTGAAGAACGTCAGATAGACGATAAATTAGGGTATTGGTGGTTAAATGTCAAAAGTGGTGAAGAACTCACTTTATACATCCAAATAAACAACGGCAAGCAGAAAAATACATTTGATATCACTTCAAATCAAGCCATCACGAATTCAAATTTTGTTATAGACTATGGCTTGAAAGAAGACGAAGCTAAAAACTTTCTTTCACATACAAAAGTCTTTGACTTTTACAGAGATGTTTTGATTGGCGAAAAGAAAGGTTCAGGAAGTGCTACAGTAGTGTTGCAGCCGGGAGAGTCTAAAAAAATTCCTCTGAGAGTTAGAATTCCTAGTTCTTGGACAAATAAGATTGCAATAGGGGGGATTAATGTGACAAGACATGCAAATGGGACAGAGAAAAATCAAAGCTTATTAAACATTTATAGTTCAGCCTTTGCTCTGATTTTGCAGTCTGGTGAACGGGACAAGTCGGCCTCTCTCGCGCTTTCAGCTGGTGAGATGAAAACAGATGAACAATTCATTCGTCTTAAAAATACTAAGAATGTATTGCAAGAGAAAACTCAGCTCAGTGTATCTATAAAAGATAGAAAGGGAAACCTTTATTCAAGTTTAGATTATCCTTCGGGAACAGTAGTACCTTATGCCGACATTCTCCTCCCTTTACAGGTAAAAAAAGCGTTGGACAAAGGTGGCGAGTATAAACTAGATATTGAAGCGAGGCAGGAGAACAAAACATTAAAAGAAGTCTATCTGCTTAGAGTGGACAGTGAAGGCAAGGTTCAGGTCAGCCCCCAAAGTGCTAAACAAAAAGCCAAGGCAAACTTTTTATGGCTGGGTGCTTTGGCTCTAGGTGGGGGAGTGACTGGGTTTATTGGCTATAGTCTAAAGCGAAGAAGGGAGAAAAATTGAAAAGAAAAATGAAACTCATTTCTTATACAGCTTTGACTCTTATAGCTAACGTAACATTTATTTCACCTGTTCATGCGGATACACAGATTGATACAAATAATGGCAGTGCGGATACATATATTAATGTCACTGCACCTGCGACAGATAACTTATATCTTACTCAAGCTCCAGACTTTAACTTTTCAAATACAGAAGCTACGACAACTGGCGCTATAAGCACTAAAGGAACGCAACCCTATACTATCGTCAATATCACAGGGAATTCTAATGGCTATAATTTGCAGCAAAAGATAAGTGAGTTTACAGGAAATATTAATGGTAAGCCAACGGTTTTACCCTTAAAATATTTTAAGATTAGCGTTGCAGACAATGCTTCTGGCACGATAAAGGGAAATCCTGCTGTCAATATCCTTGGGCAAGCGGGAAGGGTCTTAACTGGACAGAGAAACGCTCAGGGAAACCAAAAGAGTGGAGATGTCACTGCTGAAATGCAATTGGACACCACACGAGAAATAAAGCCCGGCGCTTATCAAGCAACAATCACAAATACACTTGTTCAAGGACTATAGGGAAATGAATTTATGACATTAAGTAAAAAATATCTTGCTCCATTCTTTATAACAGCTATGATTTTGATACTGCTCGGAATCGGAAGAAATGTAGATGCAGCAGTGTTAAGCGGACGTATTGATACCACTGGGGCAATCACAGGTCAAGCAGGAGCGACTTACTATGATACGGACAGTTGGAAAGATATGATGGATACCTACCATCATGTTAGACCCAATGCTGCTTCAAACAGGACAGTCTATTTTAACGTTGTTCGAGATGTGCCAGGCGCTCCTGATATTGGAGGTTATAATTACGCAAATACTGGAAATACCAATAATGGCGTTTCGATTGTTGAGGGCAAAAGTTTATCCATCAATGGGAATGGACGACGACTTTATCTTGATACAGATACCAACTACACGACAGCAGGGGCGGGTTCTGGTGCAGGGGCAGGATATATCCGAGGTCCTTTCCGTGTACCAAACTCAGGTGTTTCACAGTTTACGGTCTTGGAGGTGAAAAATGCCTACATCATAAACAATATTACTGGAGGAATTTTTCAGTCTGTTGGAAGAGGTGGTTCTGAACCAACCTTTGTCTATCAAGATGTTACAGTGAGCAATGGAGCACCAACAGCTGGTGCTCAACCTATCCGTAATGACAACGGTCGAATATTGTTTTTCGGTAATAATACCTTTAATATCCGACAAAATAATAATATGACCACGGTGGGCTTGACCGGCGCTGATAATCAAGGGGAGTGGATTCAAGGTGGGAAGTGGGTTGAAGTTGTTTCAGGGACGACAACTTTAAACCAAAACTGGGGCTGGGATCAACCTTTTTATACCTATAATAATAACGCTCATACACTGAAAGTTGCGGATAATGCGCGTTTGGTTTGGAATCTTAATGATACATATTGTATGTATTATGATGATGGTAATAGTGGTCCGATGGTTTGGGATATTGGTGATAATGCTTCCTTTGATATCAAAGGAACAGAAAATACAGCTGCACGAAACAACGGAGGCTGGTTTTTAGCTGTAGCCAATAACTCTTGGACACTGAATATCGGAAATAACGGCAGACTTGCCGTAACTACTGGCGGTGGAAACATCAATCTCAATGGTTTTGTAGGTACAGGAGTTGTGCGCTGGAACATTGGGCAAAATGCTAGCTTACTCTTAAATAACTTGAAAACAACAGCGAGTCTCGTGGCTGGAAGTCCAGGAGTAGGAAGCGGTATGGTGCTTAATGATTCTAAGGTCGTAACCTTAAACACGGCTGGGGGTTCAGTGTTTGATTATACTGTGAATGCAAATAATAATTTTCCAATCACAATTACAGGAAGGGGTTTAAGAACACATACCTCAACGACAGCAGCACGCTTTGATACAGCAAAGTTAGATTTAGTGGCACCTAATCGAAATAATTTAGGAACGCGTGATGTTTGGTACAGGCAAAATACAGGCCGAATAACGGGGTTGGGTGCTATTACAGACTCTGCATTAACGCCGAATAACTATTCTAGAGTGGATTTAGTTAATATGAATAATGCCCGCTATATTTCTTGGTACCAGCCAATTGGGCTCTGGTTAGATGCAGGGCAATCTTCTATGACACGAACTTTTAATATATCACTCAATCCGAATGATGCTAATGGGACACCTGCTAACGGGTCTTGGTCAAATTTGATCAATGGTAACGCAGCTCAACGACTCGTTCTAGGAGATGATAGGGGACAGGCGCCTAATTTTCATCTTACTGTAACCATGATGGAAAATAATTTTTCTGACCGTCTGAGCTATTACTGGAGTGATCCAGCAAATAAGGAGAATACGGCAGAATTTAGGAAAGGAATAGCACTTCCCATTGTATCTGTTACGTCGGATGCAAAGCTTCCGTCCTATATTTCGATGGCTAATGCTGGTCAAAATTATACCGTGAATGTTCCAAGCTCAGCTGGCATAAGGATTAGAGCAAAAAATACATTGCTTTCACAAACAGGGACACGCGCTGGTATCTTTAAATATACCCTTGCGCACGGTCCAGCATAAAGAAGAGGAGAAAAATGAAACGTCTTTTTATAATAAATGTAGTTTTATCACTTGCTCTTCTAAATAGTATCACTACAAATAAAATTTCTGCAGCGGTGCCCAACATTTCTCAAAAGGCTACAATCACTATCACACTGAAACTTTCAGCTCAAAATATAATTATTTCAGAAACTACCGCAAAAAGTCTCACTGAAAGTCAGCTGAAATCTCTTATGAATGTTGCTGGAGAAAATCTTGCAGGACTTCAACTTGATGCGAATACAATCAAGACAGCAAATACTGGTTTAGAAGGTCGAGATTATCTTGACATTCCTGTCACATGGACGACAAGCCATGAAAAGGCACAGGCACATCTCGTCCTTGTGGCAGATGAAGCGGTCATATCTTCAGACAGACAAAAGGCTGTGAATGCTTACCCTGTGACATTAGGACAAGATATAGCCAATGAAATAGGAGCGAGCAGGAATCAAGAAAAACTTGACTTTTACACGCGTGCAAAAGCTTATCAGGCAGACGGCACTGTTTCTCCAGCAGTATTAGCTAATGCGGGCGAATATTTTTCTGCTTTAAAGAATGCTGCATCAAATGACGTTGTCCCCATTACTTATAACTTCTCTGCTGCTGATAAAACACTTTCTAAGTCTGTAGATGTCACAGTTTTTAGCGGAAGCCTTAACTTTACAAGCGCACCCTCAACAATGAGTTTTGGACAATTAAAAGTTAAACCAATCAGCCTAAGAGCGTTTCCAAGCTACGATCAGGATGTTGTGGTAACCGATACAAGACTGGCATTTAAAAATACAGGATGGACAATGTTTGTAAAAGAAAATCGTCCTTTAGTCGAGGTGGATGAGTCAGGAGTAGCTCTTGCAGGAGGACGGTCGTTAGTTGGAGCGCTTTGGTTTAGTGCTGATGGTGTAAACAAAACAATGCTGTCAGCCAATAACACACTCGTTCATAGCGAGCTTGCAGGAACAAAAGGCGGCACGTTTAATCTGAGCCAAAATTGGAATGGAACAACTCAGAAAGGTATCTATCTAGAGGTACCTGTTACTCAACAATATGCAGCAAAATATCAAGGTGGGCTGACTTGGACCTTATCTGACGTACCAAGTAATTAAGTAAATCTGTGATGAACCACATGAAAAAATAAAAGGGGATAGAGAATTGTAAAAAGGGAAAGTGAGAAGTGCTTTCATGAAGTCAAGAAGTTCTAGTCTAGACTGGAGCTTCTTTTTTATCCACTTTTCAGGCACGGACTACGAAAGCTAGAAGTCAACCCACATGAAAGCTCCCTCCACTTTTCTCATCAAACACTCATTTCATTTGACCTTTTTTTTT
>NZ_WIVG01000023.1 GCF_016758115.1 Lactococcus garvieae | reverse complement strand
AGATTTTAATCTACCACCACAGATTATACAGAACCAAAAAAGCAAGAATTCTCATCGAAATCCTTACTTTTCTCTCATCGTTCACTCTTTACCTGTCTGTCTCTCGTATCATCTCCTCTTAATCATTAAGATGCCGTCTCCCAAAGGAAGGATGCTTGTAAGATACTTTGGATTGTCTAAAGCCTCATCAAAAAGGCGACGTAATCCACGTTCAAGCGCACGTTGATTACGTTTAATTTCCATAATAGGAATAAGAATTTCTCCTCCCTGAAAAATATCATCCATAATAATCACACCGTTTTCAGAAAGTAGCGCCATTGCCTTTGGCAAAAACTCAACATACTTGGATTTAGCGGAATCCATAAAGATAAAGTCAAACTCTCCCTCTAAGTCTGTCAAAAGCTCTGCTGCATCCCCTTCTAAAAGGGTGATTTGTTTTTTAGTATCATATATCGCCAAGTTCTCTTTAGCTAGGGCAATCATCTCTGGGTTGCGATCAATCGTAATAATTTCTGCTTCAGGTGCTGCTTCAGCCATCATCAGTGCAGAAAAACCAATAGCTGTACCTATCTCTAGAATTCTCTTCGGTTTCATGAGATCCAACAGCAATTGGAAATAAACAACTGTCTCATGTGGGATGATAGGAATATTGTTTTCATGGGCAAATGTCTCAACATTTTTTAGTGGACCTGTAATTTGCGTTTGACGTTCTCGCATAAAGTCTACAATTTCTTTCTTTACAACAGGTCGGTTCATCATGGGATTACTTGTTCTCTTGTATGTCAAAACCATTATAAATGAACCCCTCTTTCAACCAATTTTTCAAGCTCATTCAATCGTTTTTCAAAAACAGCAAAAGCTGACTCCAAATACGCACTACTTTCCATATCTACACCTGCTCGAGCAATTACAGCCAATGGATAATCACTCGATCCCGCTTTCAAGTATTCCAGATACTTTTCACGCGCCTCTCCATTCTCATGTATAATCGTTTCTGCAAGATAACTGGCTGCAGCAAAGCCTGTGGCATATTGGAAAACATAGTAGTTGTAATAAAAATGCGGAATCCGCGCCCATTCATACTGAATTTCAGGATTTTCTGCAGCAGATAAGCCGTAATATTTTTCATTAAGTCCAGCATAAAGTTGATTCATAAAAGCACTGGTCAAAACCACTCCTTCTTGGTCGGCTTTATGAATCTCATGTTCAAACTCGGCAAATTGACTCTGCCGGAAAACCGTGCCTCGGAAACCGTCAAGCCAGTGATTCAAAATAGCAAAACGTTCTTTTTCATCTTCCGTATCAGCCAAAAGGCGTTCTGTCAGTATATTTTCGTTCGTCGTTGAGGCAATTTCTGCAAGAAATATCGGATAATCACCATAAACATAGGGTTGGTTTTCTCTTGTAAATGTTGAATGCATACTATGCCCCATCTCATGGACCAAAGTAAACAAGTCATCTAGAGTTTCCTGCCAGTTCAACAGTATGAAAGCATTGGTGTCGTAGCTACCTCCAGAATATGCACCGGAACGCTTCCCAATATTTTCTGCAACATCTATCCAACGCTCGTTAAAAGCTTTTTCCACATGAGCAGCGTACTCCGCCCCATAAACTTTAAGAACTTCTTGTGATTTTTGGATGGCTTCTGCATAACTAAACTTATAGTCAAGATGGGATAAAGGTGTATAAACATCATACATCTTCAAGTCATCTTCTAAACCTAGGATTTTTCCTCGAAGTTTCATGTAGCGATGCAGGAGGGGTAAATGTTTATTTACAACCTCCAATAGCTTGTCATAAACTTTTTCTGGAATAAAATTACTGGCCAACGCTGCTTGACGTGCTGAACTATATCCCCGCACCTTAGCTTTAAAATTATGAACCTTGACATTCGTTTGAAGCGTCTTAGCGTAAGTATGTTGATATTGTTCGTAATTGCTGTAAAGGGCTTGATACGCCGCTTTACGAACCTTACGTTCCTTGCTTTCCATGAGCGAAGTATAATTGCCATGCGTAAGCTGGATTTCTCGCTCTTTTTCATCCTTAATCATCGGAAGCTTGATGTCTGCATTGTCAAAAATTTCAAAAGTTTCTGCTGCTGCACCAAAAATCTCACTTGCTGCGGCCAGCATTTTCTCCTCTTTCTGGCTGAGGACATGCGCTTTCTTAGCAAGAAGACGCTCAAACATATGCGAAAATTGTTCAAGCTTTGGCTCTTCTGACTTAAATCTTTTATAATCTTCTGGAGATAATTCGAGAAATTCTGGTTCATAAAAGGCAAACTTTTCTTCAAGTTTTGCGTATAACTGTGTAGCTTTGGCCTCGTATTCTTGATAAAGACTCACTTGAGTATCTTGGTCATGTTTCATTGAAGCATAAACATATACTTTTTCAACTGCCCGTGAAAACTCTAGTTCCGCTTCTGTAATTTTTAGTAAACTTTGCGCGCTATCCAGAAGATGCCCCTCAAAGTGCTCTACTTCTTCCAACCCCTTCTGAAGTTTTTTCAACTCTAATTCCCAAGCTTCGTCACTTTCAAAGATTGTCGTCAAATCCCAAGTCAACGCTTCAACTATCTCATCACGTTTTTTGACCATTTTTCTTCCTATCTTCCTTTTCATTTTTATCCTTAATTATAGCATAGAAACGCGGTGCATGCAGTGTTTCAAGCTCTCTTGCTGCAAAGTTTTCGTAAAAATTTCGATAGTAACTCTCTAAGGAATGATCCAGTTGATAAAAATATTGTTTTTCTTCCTTTTTCAAGGCATACGTCAACAAATTCAGGCCTGGCGGACTCCAGTACCCTTTATCCAAGTCCAATATTAATAAGTTTTCTCCTGCTTCATAATATTCTCCTTGTACCTTAAGCCATTTCGGCACTTGATGATAAAGCTGTCTCTGAATAAAAGACTGCATTCCTTTGCTTGGTGGAGCTTTTAAATGCAGGTCTAATTTTTCCTTAAATGGCAAACGAAGCACTTCCAAAAGCCCTCCTTGAAACCAGTCAAATTCTTCTGTGAGATAAATAAGTCGCCCACGTAAGTCTTGATGTATCAAGGATTTTAAGCGTACTTTCTGTCTTTCTAAATCTAACTCCCAAAAGTAAAAGCCTCTGTTTTCCGAGTAATAGAGTAAACTTTTTTGTAAAGCAGTCAAAGAATTTTTTAGCCATAAATCTTTTCCCTGAAGCCAAAGAACATAGTAGCCATTGGCCCTGTAGCTTAATGTGCGCTCTTTTAATCTTTGTAGTGAGAGAGAGGAACACTGTATCTCAATAGCTAATTTGTCATTCACTAATAAATCCGCTGTCTGCTGTATCTGTGGTAAATACTTTTCAATTTCAACTTTTTCTTTTTGACGTAGCCACTGATACAAACCAAGTTTTAACTCCAAATGTTGAGCAGATTCATGTTCAGACCATGAAGAACAATTTTGTAAAGAGATATGAGCAAAGTGTGAAATTTTTATCTTGCCCTTTTTTAAACGCACGGATGATTTGCAAGCTGGACAATAAAAGGGTTCTTTCAATTTGTTGCTCTCTAGTATATTTACAGTTTGTCCATTTTTATCTAAGGCTATCAGCATACCTTCTAACACGTAAATTCGTTTCATAAATCACTTTTTATTACAGATAAAGCAAAAAAACTCGCAGAAAGCAAGTTTCTTCATAACAGATTTTTAAGGATTGAACACAAAATGGTCCATAAATCAAACGAAGAGAGAAAAAGCAATAAAGATACCTGTGATTAAGCCTACCCAGAAAATGTGTTTACGGCGTTGGCTATTCATGACCGCAATAAACTCCCGAATAAATGCTGGGAGTCGAAAATATAGTGGCGTCTTCCCTCCGGTACCACCTTGAGCATTTAAACCTTGTTGAGCGGCGAAGAGAGCTGCACGAAAAACATGATAGTCGGAGGAGAAAAATAGGAATTCTTCATTTTTCTTGTTTTCAGCTTTATCGATTAAGACGGAGGAAAACTTTAAATTTTCGAAAGTTGTTCTCGATTGATCCTCAACCATTGTACGTTCTTCTGGAAATCCAAGTTGCTCAATCGCATACTTTTGCATTGCTAAAGCCTCAGAAAGTTGCTCGTCCTTACCTTGTCCGCCTGAAAAAACAAGAATTGTTTCCGGGCTAGCTAACGCCAGACCTGCGCGGATTCGATTTGCCAAAAGTGGACTGACATGTTGACCATTGATTAATCCTGATCCTAAAATCACGTGATATTTAGCAAACTTTTTACGAAAACGACGTCCATAAGTCCAGCTTGAAAAAAAGAAAACAATGAATTGCCAAAGCAAGTAAAAGGCAAGAATAGGGTAAATATAACTTAGAAGTTGCAACCAAAGCCAGCCTTCTGACAAAGAAGACACACGAATATAGATCCAATCTACCAGAAAGAAAACAAGCATAATTGCAGGGAGAATCAAATTTGCAAGACTGTGAGATTCGCGCCGCCACATTTTGACGGTTAAAATAACAATCCCAATCGGAACAACAAAACTAATCATGAATGCTGGAATCAAAAAGAGTGCCAGCTCAATAATGAGTATGACCACGATGACTTCCCTATGGTAATTATAGTTCGCAGCAAAAATGATACCCATAATACCATTAAACAGGACAAAAAGACTTGCCAAAAATCCAATGGTCAGTCGCCCCAAGCGTAATGTTCTCAAATCTTTCAGACGATGCGATTTTGTATAAAAAATAACAGTTGGGATTAGTGCTAAAATACTAATCACTGAAAAAACAATAATAAGTGGTGTTTCCATAACATCATTTTAACATAAAAACCCGCTTAAAAAGCGGATGTTTCTCATAAATTAGACTATAATCTAGGTCCTTAGAGAATAGCCAATACTGCGAAGTTCAATGCAAAGGCGAGGGCCACAATCCAAATAATTGGTTTGACTTCCTTAATCTTACCTGTGAAAAGTTTAGAGAAGATGTATGTAATAAACCCAGCAGCAATCCCATATGAAATAGAGTAGCCCAATCCCATAAATACAGAAGCGAAGAAAGCTGGAATAGCTTCACTCAACTCAGACCAGTTGATTTCTTTAAAGGAGCCCAGCATCATCATACCCACAATAATCAAGATTGGGGCTGTTGCTTGTGTTGGAACAATAGCCAGTAAGGGCAAAAATAGGCTAGAAACTGCGAACATTCCAGCAACAACAATTGAAGTTAAACCTGTACGTCCGCCTGCACCAATACCTGCTGCTGATTCTACATATACCGTTGTGTTTGACGTACCGAAAATTGCCCCAATCGGCGTTGCAATCATATCAGCAAAAAGCGCTTTATCCATCTTAGATGAGAAACCTTTGCTATTAGCCATGTCTTCAAAATCTTGATCAGAGAAAATCCCTGTACTGCGTCCTGTACCAATAAAAGTACCAATCGGATCAAAGATAGAAGTCAAAGAAAATGCTAGAATCGTCATTAGCACCTCAATGATACGTGAGGAGTCAGAAAACAGACTACCCAAACCTTGTGAGCCAAGTGCAGCACCAAATGTAGTCCCCATCTCATTTATGGCTGTTCCAAGATTGTTGTCTGAGAAAAGCGTATTCATATCAACCTTTGTAACACCTGTCACGAGCGCAAGAACAGTAGTCACTACGATTGAAAGGAGGATTCCAGCCTTCCATTTGCGAAGTACAAAGAACATCGTTACCACAATGCCCACAAGAGCGATTAAGACACCTGGATTATCAAATTTCACAAGTCCTGGAACAATTGTTGAATCCGCTGTAATCGTCCCGTGATTATCTGAATAAGTCCCTGGTGAAGCAATAAATTCCAAAATTCCTGCATTTTTAATACCAATGTAAGCGATGAAGATACCAATACCTCCACCAATAGCATGTTGTAAACTTTCTGGAATACCTAAGACAATTGCTTTACGGATAGAAGTAAAGGTAATAATAATATTGACAATCCCACAGATAAAGACCATGGCCAAGGCTTCTTGCCAAGTATAACCAAGAGAGATAACGACTGTATAAGCAAAAAAGGCATTGATACCCATACCTGGCGCAAGAGCATACGGGACATTAGCGATTAAACCGATGGCTACAGAGCCAACAATTGAAGCCAAGATAGTCGCTAAGAAGACTGCTTGAACTGGCATGCCTGTTGTTCCTAAAACATCAGGATTAACAAATAAAATATAGCTCATGGCAAAGAAGGTGGTAATACCTGCCATAATTTCACGGCTAACTGTTGTGCCGTTTTCTTCAAGTTTAAAGAACTTGTTCACGAGGATAATCTCCCTTTTTCTAATGTTAAAAAAATAATTATTTCTACATCCCTATTCTAATGTCTTTCAAGTTCACTTTCAATTCATTTTAAGCTATTCTTCAGATTAGTTGCCGCATTATTCGGAAATAGCTAACTTTAAAAAAGTAAATCTCTCTTTATTAAGCCATTTACGATTATGTTATAATATCTCTAGCACTAATTGTAAGTAGAAGGTAAAGAAATCCCTCTTCATAAAAAAATTATAACAGCGAAATTCAAAGGTGATCGTTTTGAATTTCTACGGATAAACCCTCCGCACTTGTGCTGTTATAATGACAGTGTATTATGTTTAGAAAGCAGAACAACTTCCATGGACAAGAACAATCAAAAGCTCATTGCCATCGATCTTGACGGAACGACACTTCACAGTGATGGCAAAACTATCAGCCGCTATACAAAATATGTCTTCAAACGCATCGAAGAATTAGGACACATTATCTGTATCTCGACAGGTCGCCCTTTTCGTATGTCCTTAGATATTTATCGTGAATTGGAACTTAAAAGCCCCATGATTAACTTTAATGGTGCCTTGATTTCTATGCCCGATAACCGTAATTGGGAGCACACAAAAGGACATTATATTGATCGCTCATTTGTATTTGATTTTTTGCGCCATCAACAAAATTTTGATTTGGAGTTTTTTGCTGTCGAGTACCGCCGGAAGTTTTTCCTCAACAGCTTTCGCTATGTCGAGCCAAAATTGTTTGGTGTAGAAAAATTTCATCCTTATAACCGTCTTCGTGCTGATCGTCTGGATGACAACCCTCATGCCGTTCTTCTTTCAACGCGTGTCAAAGACAAGTTTCGCCTGGCCAAGCAGATTCAAGATCACTATAATGGAAAAGTCAGCGTAAGCGGATGGGGAGGACCAAATGGCATTCTTGAAATTGTCCCTAAGGGAGTGAGCAAAGCATCAGGTCTCAAACATCTCCTCAAAGTTTTAGATATTCCCAAAGAAAATTTGATTGCTTTTGGTGATGAACACAATGATATTGAGATGTTTAAGCTGGCAGAAGAGGCTTATGCAATGAAAAATGCTTCTTCTCGCCTCACGCCCCATGCCACCGAAATTATTCCTTGGACAAATGATGAAGACGGTGTTGCTAGAAAGCTTGAAGAACTCTTCTTGAAATAGCACTTTCCACACATCTCCTTTTCAAAGTTACTTTAAAATATAAAAAGCTTTATCATTTCTGATAAAGGCAGATTACAGACAAAGTCTCTGGATTTTGTCTTTTTTCTATGGAAGAATGCTACAACGGAGCTAAGGGAATAGACACAAGAAGAGTCAGATTCAAAAAATAGGGCAACCGCTGGAAGAAAAATCCCTGCTGTGCTTGGGGAATGACGATAAAGCATTGCTCATATTTTTATTTTTGATCCCAAACTTGGAAATCAGACCTATCGAGTGCTGGAATAAATAAAAAAGTTGCTGTATCAGTAATAAAAATCATCCTTAGACCAGAGAACTTTCGCGTTTTCAACACCTAGGTTGAAAACTGGATATAAGCCATAAATAAAAAGAGATAGGGACACAAAAGCATCTCTATCTCTTTTTGGTATTCATTAATCACGACTACTTCCCATGATTCCGAAAATTCTCAAAAGTGAGAGGAAAAGGTTAATAAAGTCAAGATAAAGTGACAAGGCCATGCTAACTGCCCAGCCATTGCTTACGTTACCACTGTTTTGACGATATACCTGCTCAATTTTTTGGTTGTCCCACGCAATCAAACCGCTGAAAACAAGTACGCTGATGATTGATGAAACAAAGACAACCATTGGACTTCTTAAAAAGATGTTAATAACACCTGCAATAATCAAACCAATCAGCATTCCCATCATAGCACGTCCCATGCCTGACAAGTCACGTTTAGTTGTCCGCCCATAAACAGAAAGACCAAAGAACATACCCGCAGTGGAAACAAAGGCTAGAGTAACATCAGAAGCTGTGTAAGCAGCAATCGTAAAGCTCATCATGAAGCCCATCATTACCGAGAAACCGATAAACATCGGTAAAGCGGTAGGTTTATTTTTCATGGCTGCATTTTGCATTGGGAAAATAAGGATAAGTGGCAGGAACCAAATAACAAGCATTCCAAAGCCTGCACGATGCACCAAGTTCTGAGCTGCTTCCCAGAAAACATTAATTGTCAAAAAAGATGTGAGTGCTGAAACGGCAACCCCAATCCCCACAATTCCATAGATGCGTGCAAAGAATTGGTTTAACGACACCTGGCTACTGTTCTGATTATTTATAAATGGATTTTCCATGATTTCTCCTTTTTAATTCTATCATTAGGACTATTTTACCAAAATTTTCTAGGACTGTCATCCGACTAACGTCCTATTTTTTTTAACCCTTTTCATGTTTTTCTTATTTTGACCAGTCTATTCCTGTTTGACCTGTTTGCTCTAAAAATGCATTCGCTCTTGAAAAAGGACGAGAGCCAAAAAATCCACGCGCAGCAGACAACGGAGAAGGATGAGCAGACTCAATAATCAAATGTTTATCCGAATCAATAAGTCTGGCTTTCTTTCGCGCATCTCCTCCCCACAACAAAAAGACTTTAGGGCGGTCGTCGTCTGAAGCAATTTTGATAATTTCATCTGTCAAAGGTTCCCATATTTTTCCTTTATGGGCATTGGACTTTAATTTAGGAACCGTTAAAACAGCATTAAGGAGCAATACCCCCTGTTCGGCCCAATGGGTCAAATCTGAATCTCGTTTATCAAAACCCTCACTTTGAAGTTCCTTCTGAATGTTAACAATAGAATCCGGACGGTGAACAACAAATGAAGCTGGATATGAAAAGCTTAGTCCCTGTGCTTTTCCAGGCTGCGGATAGGGATCTTGTCCAACAAGGACAACTTTTACCTCCGATAAAGAAGTAAGTTCAATTGCCCGAAAAATCTTATCCTCAGGTGGATAAACTTCTCCTTGGGAATAAGCATGATTAATGAAAGCTACTATTTTTCGAAAATACTCTTCAGGCAATCGTTCTCTCAAAGGACGACTCCAGTCTGTTTTTTTCATTGTTCAACCTCCTTGTAGTAGATAACCTATTGCCAAGTCACAAAACACTCACACTAGGATATTTTCCTTCTATTTTACCTTATTTTTATATTATCGGCTAGCTCCCACCCGTATAAACCTTTCTTTTTAGTCTGTTTTTATACTTCGCTTGTAGCGCTACGAGGTTTTATATTTTACCAACCTCTTTGACGATTCTAGAAAGATGCTAACTGGAACTCTTTATTATTCATATAAAAATGACAAGGCAGGACGTTTTATCTTTCTCAATGCCATAAGAAAACACTGAAAATAAAATTCAACGACAGTCAAGGGAGCTGCTGCTCCTCTATTGGACAAATATTTTTGGACTTAACTATACATGCATCTATAAGCCACCTATAGTTTGATAAATGCTCTTGTACACTTTAAATTCCTAGACGTGTCATCTATTCAGAAAAAAGCTGTTTATCTTTTATCCTCTTCTTTAGTTCTGGCGTACTGCCGAAGCACTGTTTTTAGTTTTTCCGGTGCGGTCTTTCGAAAATCGCTGAGATAAATCTCACGATGATGATAGGTTTTGTGGATGAGTTGAAGTCCTTCGGCAGCTGCAAATTCTTCCATCTGAGCAAAAGTATGAGCCTCTTCGTCAAAAGATCCCTTATGTAGAGCCTGCACACAAAAACCATCTTCTATTTTTTCATATTTTACATGAGAAAAATCCTGTTTCTTTTTTCGCTCTGCTTCTTCTTTGGCCCACTCTACAACTTCCTCGGTGACAAACTCTGGCATTCTAAGCATTATTTTCCAGACAAAGTCCTCCTTTTTTAAAGGTTCGCCTTTCTTGGGAACAGTTTTACTCGTCCATAGTCCTTCCAAAGGAGGCACAACAAAACGGTAAAAATTAGGAATTTTACAATCTTCCTTTTTATAAGACATGGAAATCGTATAAGCAACGGGGTAAAGGGAAGCAATCGCTTTCTGAAAAGTCTCTCCTGCGGGTTCACCCGCTCCTGAAACCGTTAAATAAGTCCTCTCCGGAACCATAATCGCCTCTACCTTTTTCGGATAATAAAACTTTTTCTCCGTCTTTTTAAAGTCAACTTTCTCTGTTTCAATCGTCATTTAATTTTTGGAAATGGTCGCAAAAGTAAACAGTAGCTGATTTACTTTTTTCTCACCGCCTCCCTCTCCTTCCTTTTTTGCTTTCTAGCGTATTTTCTTCTCAAAACTGATAACAATTTATCCATTCATTATATCATTTATCTTTTCTTATCCAACAACAGTTACTATTATAAATTTTAATATGGAAGTGTTGCTATGCTGATATTTTTGATAGAAAAAAGAGGTTAACATCACCTCTTTAATCAAATATGAATAGAGTAGCACTTAGTGTGAGCGACTAAATGTTTACTTTTTAACTCGCCTGAATTTTAAATTTACCTCCAAGAGCAATACTACGAATGCTTTCACTGGCATTAGCCATCTCCACACGACGTACTGTTCTTGGTAGGAACTTACGAATGTCATCTTCGTTATAACCAACCTGAAGACATTTGTCATTGACAATCAAAGGACGTCGTAAGACAGAGCGATTCTCATCTATAAAGCGAACGAGTTCTCCTAAGGAAAGTTCATCTAGTCTTGTTGCAATTTTTTTATAAATTCGGCTGCGCTTTGAAAGTATTTCACCTGTTCCTTCTTCTGTTAATGAGAGCATATTAAGAAACTCTTGCTTTTCGATATTATCCGTCAATAAATTAATCTCTTGATACTCAATCCGGTGTTCATCCAGCCACTCTTTTGCCTTTTTAGATGAGCTACATGTCGTTACTGTATAAATTTTTAGCATGGTTGTTTCTGCTTTCCTTATTTTTTTCTTATTTATTCATAAACTAATTATAACATTTATAACAGAACTGTCAAGTATATGTTTTAAAAAAATCTTTTGCAACTATATTGTAATATAAAAAGTAAAAAAAAGAAACCTATCATCTGATAGGAATATTTCTTGTAGTTTAAGAATTAGCCCAATTTAGCAGCCAAACGTGACTTGTCACGTGAAGCCTTGTTCGCATGGATGAGACCTTTTGATGCAGCTTTGTCAATCGCAGAGCTTGCAGCTTTGTATGTGTCTTCACTTGGTGCCTTTTCAAATTTTTTGATTGCAGTACGCATTGCAGATTTTTGTTGTGAGTTGCGTTCGTTAGCAGCCACGTTCAATTCAGCGCGTTTGATTGCAGATTTGATATTAGCCATTATTTCCTCCAAATTTTTGTAATACCTATAAATTATACAGGATTTTTGGCTTTTTAGCAACTGTTTGTCTGAATAAAATCCAATTATTTTCCTTTTTTTATTTGGACAAATTGCATATTGCTATTTACATTTTATCAATTGGTGCTATAATATGAATATGAAATTAGATGAAAATCCTTGGTTGACAGATGCTGAATTTATGAGTTACGTTGGTCACTTTCTTGAGATGCCAGAACTGAAACAGCTTGATGAAATCACACATCACTATACTTCAACACGTTTGATTCACTCTATAAAAGTGAGTTATGTAAGTTATTTAGTTTGTAAAAAAATGGGCTGGAATGCAAAGTCAGCTGCACGTGCAGGGCTTTTGCATGACCTCTTCTACTACGATTGGCGCGACACTAAGTTTAACAAAAGTCATGCCTATGTTCATCCACGCATTGCTGCACGTAATGCTGCAAAAATCACAACACTTTCAGATCTTGAATACGATTGTATTGTTAAACATATGTGGGGCGCAACGCTTGCGCCACCGCGTTACAAGGAAAGCTGGGTAGTTACTCTAGCAGATGATTATGTCGCAATGACTGAAGGTATAGAAACTGCACGTTTCAAATGGAAAACGCGTAAATACTTTAAACGCCATCTCCCTATCTAAGAAAAAGACTTGCTCAGAATGGATAAGCAAGTCTTTTTTTCTATTTGAAAATAAGGAAATCTTCTTCTGTCAAACCAATCAAAGGGTCAAAATCTCCCGAAGCGATTAAAGCTGTAGTAAGAAAGGGCTCTTTCACCAAATTTTCAGATATGTCTTCTTCTGAAAAAAGTGAAATTTCTTCTACTGTGGAACTTTCCTTCTTCTCCGCAGTAACAAGCTCCATCTGAGGTTTTGGCTGCTTATCCAGCACTTCAGATTTACCAGAAAAGCGCTCAATCAAATAAGTTTTACGGTTGGCACTTTCTTTTTGTACAGCCTGAGCAAATGCTCTCTGCTCTCCAATAAGGATGAGACTCTGTTTGGCACGCGTGATGGCCGTATAAAGTAAGTTTCGCTCCAGCATTCTTGAATAAGAAGAAACCATCGGAACAACGACTGTTGAAAACTCGCTCCCTTGCGACTTATGAATAGACATGGCATAAGCAAGCGTTATCTTATACCACTCGGCGCGAGGATAAGTCACTTCTTGACCATCAAAATCCATTACAATTTCATCTTGTTTGCTTTCCGTATGCTTGGCAGGGACCAGCTTAACGATTACTCCTAGATCCCCATTAAAAACATTGCATTCTGCATCATTAACCAGATGTAAAACCTTGTCTGCTTGACGAAAATGAACATCTTGATAGTTAAACTCTTGTCTTCCTTCTAAAGGATTGAAAAGTTCTTGGAGTAAAGCATTGAGTGTGTTTATTCCTGCCATTCCTTTGTACATCGGTGCCAAAACCTGTAGCTCAAAAGGATTGTTTCCTCTTTTTTTCCAAGCTGTTGCAACTTGGGTCACCAGATTTGCCACCTGACTTGTACTCGCTTCAAAGTAGGAGCGGTCTGGATGACGGCTGGTAAAATCTTGAGGCAAGCGTCCTTCCCTAATTTCATGTGCAAGATCAATAATGGTTGACTCTTCCCCCTGACGGAATATTTTATCCAATCTTACTGAAGGTATCTCAGATATTTTTAAGAGATCCGCAAAAACTTGCCCGGGACCAACAGAAGGGAGCTGATCCGCGTCGCCCACAAAAAGAACCTTCATGGAAGGCGGAATGGCTTGCAAAAGTTTATTTGCTAACCATGTATCCACCATTGAAAACTCATCCACGATGAGCAGGGAACCTGAAAGAAGATTACTCTCTGTGTCCATAGCTTCATCTGTATTTAAACCCAAATGACGATGTAAAGTTGCTGCTGGCAAGCCAGTCAGCTCATTCATCCGTCGACTTGCTCTCCCTGTCGGTGCAGCCAAAAGAATGGGAAAAACATCATCATGATAGTTCTCGGGATCCAGATCAATACCATAAAGTTTCGCATATGTTTCAATAAAACCGTTGATAATCGTTGTTTTCCCTGTCCCAGGTCCACCAGTTAAAATAAAGAATTGACTTTTTAGCGCTTGAATAATTGCTTCTTTCTGTAACTTATCGTATGTAATCTCCAAATCATGCTCAACCTGTCCAATCTGCTCCATAATTTTCTCATCTGAAAAAGGTTGCGAACTGGGTTGAATCAGTTTTTTTAAAGAGGCACTGATGCCTTCTTCAGCAAAGTAAAGCGAGTTTTCAAATATTTTTGTTTCTTCTTGCTGAATTTTGCCTTCTTCTAAAAGAGGGTTGATTTCTTCAGCTACATGTTCTGGCGCAATCTCAACTTGTCTGGAGTCCTCCAAAAGTTGAATAGTTTCCAGCAAAAGGTCATGTGCTTCAATATATGTATCCCCTGTAATCATCGGTTGTGTCTTCACCACGTGCATTAAAGCTGCCCTAAAACGCGCATGACTGTCGGCTGCAATCCCTAACTCTTGAGCAATTTGATCTGCTGTTTTAAAACCGATACCCTTTACATCTTCTACCAGCTGATAGGGATTTTTAGCAATAATCTCTAATGTTTCATCCTTGTAAAGCTCATGAATCTGAAATTGTAGCTTGCTTGGAATACCATACTCAGCCAGCTTGGACAGTATTTTTTCAACACCGTGATTGTCACGCAGGCGTTTAATGAATGAATTTTTTCTTGCGAGGGGCAGTATTTCTCCTAACTCTTCAGGAGCACCTAAAATGCTGTCTACAGTATTTTCAGGAAATCGCGCAACGATTTTTTCGGCCGTTTTTTTACCAATACCTGGAAATTTATCTGATGAAAAATACTTGATTAAGCCTGCAGCACTGGTTGGTACGGCTTTCTCATAAGTTTCTACCTGTAACTGTTCCCCATACCTTGGATGAGTTGTCATCTGCCCATAAAACGTATAAGTATCTCCCTCTATCAGGTCGCCAATCGTTCCCGTCACGACAATCTCATAGCCTATATAATCGCTGTTTGTTTCATCAATTTCCAGCAAAAGAACCTTGTAAAAATTGCTAGGATTGCTGAAAAAAATAGCCTCAATGGTTCCTGTAAAATATATTTTTTCTGTCATAATTCTTGATTCCAATGAGTGATTTGAAAGCCCTTTTCTTTTGCTTCCAAGACAGTTACACTGTTGTTCGCTAAACCGCCTGCTGCTCGTAATTCCCACAAGGGAAAACCTGCCAAATGCCGCATACCTGCTGTTCCAGAAGCACCGTGCCCGACAAGTAGGATATTTTCAGCTTCATCCTTACGCAAATCTAGCGCTAGGCTGTCAAAACGATTTAAAACCTGTTCAACCGTTTCAGCCCCAAAATGTCGACCGTCAAAGTTTTGTAGCTCATTCCGAGATGCATACATTTCTTTTGGGTATTTTAAGAGTGCATCTGCAACAAGCTGACCTTCAAGTTGGCCAAAATTCCATTCAGACAGGCGAGGATCTTTTTCAACTGGCAAATCAGTCAAGAGCTCCGCTGTAGTAATCGCTCGAGCTTGAGGACTTGAAATAACCCTATCAAATCGTACAATCTGCGACAGTTTTTCACTGACACGCGCAATGGCCTCATAAGATTCAGGCAAGAGAGGCGAATCTCCCTTCTGCCCTTGGAGCCTTTTTTCTAAATTCCACTGTGTTTTTCCATGTCTAACAAAATAGATTTTCATTTCAACTCCTGAATTTCTTTGACTACTTCCTCTGGACTTTTGCCCCGAGTTTCAATAACAATATCGGCTACCTCTTCGTAAAGTTTGACACGCTGAGCAAAAAGTTTTTCAACTTCTTCCTTTGATTGGAAAGCCAAGGGACGACCGTTCTCCTTGTCCAATAAAATGCGCTCATAAAGGGTTTCAAAATCTGCCTTCAGATAAACAACATTTCCCAGTTTTTTCAAACAGTTGCGATTTTCAATCAAGTTGACAATGCCACCACCTGTAGCTACGTTAAAGCCTGAGAGAATTGCCGCTTCAAGTTTTTCCCTTTCAATTTTCCGAAATTTATCTTCTCCATATTCTTGAAAAAACTGTGCAATAGTCATGCCAACCTCTTTTTCAATCTCCTTATCAAGATCAACAAAATTTTCTTTATCAAGAGCTTTTGCGACAGTTGATTTGCCGGCAGCCATGAAGCCTATTAAAATCACTGCCATTCCCTATCCTCTCTGCTCCCAGCAAGTAAAGTTTCCATGTCATCAAAAAAACCTGGATAACTTGTGCTTATGGCTTGACTTCCTTCTAGACTGACCTCTCCTTCTGAGATAAGAAGGGCTGCAATGGCAGTCATCATACCTATACGATGATCGCCATATGTACTAATCTTCTTCTTTGGCGCATGCAACTTTGTTTTGCCTCTGATTATCATGCCATCTGCTGTAGGTAGGACATTGGCTCCCATAGCTTGCAAAGTATCTGCCACTACCGCAATTCGATCTGTTTCCTTTATTCTAAGTTCCTCAGCATCCGTAATGACCGTTTTTCCCTCAGCCTGAGTTGCTAGGAGCGCAAGAATAGGTAGCTCATCAATAAGCCTTGGAATTAAGGCGGCAGATATTTTCGTTGCTTTTAGGGCACTGTGCTTTACCTTAAGTGTTGCTGATAGCTCTGTCCGTTCGGATACTTCAACTTGTCCTCCCATATCTTCAATGACATCAAGAATTCCTGTTCGGGTTTGATTTATACCAACATTTTTGAGCTGGATATTACTTTCTGGGATAAGCAAAGCTGCTACAATCCAGAAGGCTGCGGAAGATATATCTCCGGGCACAGTTATCTCTTGTCCTTCTAGTTTCTGTCCACCAGGAACTAAAATTCTCTTACCAGATATCTCAATCCTTCCACCAAATTGTTGAAGCATCTCCTCTGTATGATTACGGGTCAGCTCTTTTTCAACTATTTCTGACACTTGACCTGTTTCCGTTTGTAGGGCAGCAAATATCAAAGCAGACTTAACCTGTGCAGAAGCTACTGGAAGCTGGTAGTTTATTGGTTTCAAATGTCCACCGCGAATTTTTAAAGGAGGAAGGAAACGTTCGCCTTCTCCTTCAATTGCCGCGCCCATCAATGCTAAAGGGTGGGCAACACGATCCATAGGTCGTCTTGAAAGCGAGGCATCGCCATACATGTCAGTTTCAAAAGGTAAACCTGCTAAAATTCCAGACATTAAGCGCATAGATGTTCCCGAATTCCCCATGTTCAAAGGCTTTCGAGCAGGTTTTAATCCCTCAAAACCTCTCCCCTGAATGCAGACCATTTTTCCATTGTCTTCAATCTTGACACCTAAAGCCTGAAAAGCTTGGATGGTTGCTGTAACATCTTCTGCTCTCAAAATGTGGTGCACCCGTGTCTGTCCATGAGCAATAGCACCAAACATAATCGAACGATGTGAGATTGATTTATCTCCAGGGACTGTGATAGTTCCTTTAAGTCTCCTTGCATTTGTTATGAGTTTCATTATTAACCTTGTAGCTTTCTTCTATGCGATTTTATCTTCTATTATAGCACAAGTCTTAAGATGAAATATTGGAGTGCTGTTATGTAACAAGAGTGGCTTAGTCTTTGGATAAGTTAGAGTTCAAAAAATAGGATAGTAGTGCAACATACAGCATGAAAAATATAAAAATCATACACGACAATACAGGATATTTTTTCTCCTGCTTCCCACTGTTTCTAGATTAAGAGAAGGCAAAATTAGACCGAAATCCTTGTTACTCATGTTACCATTTCCTATTCTTTCACTTTAACAAAAGAAAAACTGTAGCTTAGTGCAATCAAGAAAAACTATAAAACACCCCTCGTTTACTGGTTTTGAATTGAAAAAACTCTGAGACAAGGACCCCAAAACAGAAAAACGCTCACTTTCGACATTTTTTGTGTCAAAAGTGGGCGTTTTCAAACTCTAAATTTGAACTTTCGTCCAAAACTTCTGAAAGAAAGTTCTAAGGGGCTTGGTTGATGATGAGGGCGGGGCGTATAGAGTTAGTTTCATTCCATTTATTATGTCCACCACGCAATTGCCCTAGATTAACAGAACCAGTAACTCGCCAAGCTGTGGTTGATGTCGACGAGGTACGCAACCACCAAGAGAGAGTATTGCCACTCATGCGTTGTACATGATTAGGAAAAGCACGGCCTGAACTTGATAGGCGTGCCACATCAGCTAAAGAGAGGGCAAAGGCACGTGGACTCCCACTCGTGTCAACTTGAGTCACATCAGCCGAAACTTCTGGGAAATCATCAAGGTTGGTAGGAATAAAGAGGGCACCGCCTGTCCAAGTAAGTTCTGCCTGTTGGACTTCCCCTGTCACAAAGTTATCTGCCACTGGTCTTACCATAGCTTGAACTGCTGGCTCAAGGTCATCATACCATTCATCAAGACGAACGTTTTGGTTATTCCAAGAAACATTTGCAATCGCATCATTCCGGATAATCATATGATTCCCAGAACCCATGTTTTCAAGGTAGCGGTACTGCTCCCCAGCCATGGTAAAGATACGCCCCGGACGCATGGTCGAAAAGTCAAAGGCTGCAGGGGCACTGTCTTCATTAGGCAGTGGGTTTGGTCCATCATCAAACATCACTCCGTTCTGGATACCACGGAGAAGGTCTGCCAGCTCCGCATGGTGTTGCTCCCCGTCATTGAGGAATTCCTCATGCTGGTCAGGGCTCACTAAGCCACTCTCGACATGAATGCCATAGTAGTAAAAGCCGTTAAAGACCTTGTCCTCAATGGCAGCTGTCATCTCCGCTGCATCAAGCAGGTAAGAGGTGGCTTGTTCACTGTCCAGTCTGTTGGCCCAGTAAGCCCATCCTGTGTTGTGGTCAACCACCCAGAAGTTGCCTATCTTGTCTTCGTTAGGCAAGTTGCTCCACTGGTTCATGGTCATTGGCGCACGGTCTTGTTGTAAGTTCTGGGCAGTTTGGTTGGTCACTTCTTCTCCCGGCCAGATTGGACCACTGTTGTCAAAGTTGCCGCCTGCTGACCAGTAAGCATCAATACCATCTCCCGGATGTGTCGCGCCGTCTGTGACCGCATCTGTAGCACCGTTCCCTTCGATCCAGTCCCGCGCATGTCCTGCCGCTGCTGTTCTTAAGTCCAGGTTGTCATGGTTGAAGGTGGGCATATACCATGGGGCATCTTGACCGGAACGTTCCCAACCAAAGATGAGGCTGGCATACTGGTCGAAGGCATTGGACGGATTATTGTTTGCACGGTCATTGATATTGCCTGCGCTTGGAATCCATGTGGTCCAGTTTTCTACATCGTCACGGCTGGTCCCTGCGACCAGAGGCGTGAAGTTGGCTTCATTACGCTGGCGGGTTTCGAGGAACTCAGACAGGCGTATCCGTGCCATGATTAGCCGCTCCCCGTAGTTTTCCACGAAGACGTCCTTGTTCTCTGTCTCTCGGTTGTAGTAGTCGTGGACACGGCCACCGACATTGATGTCCACTTCATTCAGCCGGTCATTGATGGCCCGTTGGTTGAAGGCTTGGAAGGCGAAGGTGCCGCCTACTGCGAGTAACAAGAGCGACAGGAGTGCGAGGTTGCGCAGCCGCCGTTGGTTTTTCTTTTCTGGTGTCATAAACTCCTCCTTTGACGTAACGTGTGGTTTTGTATTTTCATCACAAGTTCATTTCTAATGTTACGTTTACTTTCTGAGTCTATAGTATAAAAAAAAAAAAGGTCAAATGAAATGAGTGTTTGATGAGAAAAGCGGAGGGAACCTCCATGTGAGGTAACTTCTGTCTTCCGTAGTACGTGCCTGAAAAGTGGACAAAAAAGAAGCTCCAGTCTAGACTGGAGCTTCTTGACTTCATGACATTATCAGCAATAAATACTTTTATTTACGCAGTGCTTGGTACTCTGCTTTTGTCAACGCCCAGTAATCGCAGAGTACAGAACGCTTCTCTTTCGCAATATAAGTATAAACTTGACCAATCTTTCGCATGCCTATCTTCTCCATCACACGGCCTGACTTCGGATTTTCTGCATTGTGCTCCGCAGTAATGACCTGCACCTCTAGCTGGTTAAAAGCTAAATCTCTAAGATATGCGGCAGCTTCCGGCATAAGCCCTCTTCCCCAGAACTTGCGGTTAAGCACCCAGCCAAAGATAGCTTGATCTCCCTCTAACCTTAAGTCAATAGTACCAATCATTTTCCCACTTTGTTTATCCACTACTCCCCAGCATATTAAACGATTGGGTATAAAATAGTTGACAATACTTTCTTCTGTCATTTCTAAGCTTTTATGCTCTGGAAAAGCGACGTAGCGCACAACTTCTGGGTCGCTGGCATATTCAAACATATCCTCTTTGTCAGAAAGTTCTATCTTTCTAAAAACCAATCGCTCCGTTTCAAAAAGTTGGAGCTCCGCAAGTATAACCTGTTTATCTTTCATCTTTTTTCACCTCAACCTTTGTTCCTATACCAAGGTCTGAACTTATTCCAATCTCAAAGTCCAGACGGTCAAAGATAAGTTTTGTCAAATAGAGCCCTAAGCCGGAAGCCTTATAGTGGCCCCGGCCGTTATATCCTGTAAAACCATGCTCAAATATCCGCGGTAAATCCTCAGGTAAAATCCCTATTCCTGTGTCACTTAATTCGATTTTATTCTCTTCAATAGTAATCGTCAAACTTCCTTCATTTGTATACTTTATCGCATTATTAAGCAGTTGCTCTAGGGCTAGAGCTAACCATTTTCGGTCAGTAACTACTTTCCAATCTCCTGACAGCGTGACGGATAAGTTTTTCTGGATAAAAAAACTACTGTATTTTTTAAGAAGTTCACGCATGACAAGAGCAACCGAAAACCTCTCAAAACGAAAGTCTGTCGAAATGTTAGATATGCGTTGATATTCCAGTAGCATCTTCAGATAATTATCCAAGGCAAAGGTTTGATTTTTTAGCTCTGTTGGATTTATCTCCGTTTGTGCCATTAAGTCTATAGCAGCCAGAGGTATCTTCATCTGATGAGACCAGACTTTAAGGATATCTTCAGTTTCCCTAATGTGCCGCTCCCTCTCCACTAATTTTTCGTTCAAATCAGCCAACTCATGCTTGAGGTCCAGCAAGACTTCCTCCCGCTTTTCCCAGCGAAAATAAGAGGAAAGCAGATAAAGCACAAATACAATCAAGGCCAATATCGTTGCGTTTATGAGTGATTCTATCGGCAGATGCCAGAGTAGAAAATTGCTGACAAAAATAAAGAGCATGAGTAAAAAGACACCAATCTGAGCAATCTTTGTCTGTAGAAATCTCTTTATTTTATTCCAAGGCATAGCCTACACCTCGCTTCGTCACCAGATGTGCGAAACCTATTTCCGCCAGTTTCTTGCGTAAGCGCGCCATCTTCACATTTAAAGTATTGCTATCAATAAATTCATCCGTTTGCCAAAGTTCCTGAAGGATAACTTCCTTGCTGACGACTGCACCATTTGCTCTAAAAAGTATACTTAAGATTTTGTTTTCTGATGGTGTAAGTTCAACTTGCTTTTGGCCAAACTTTACCCTATTTTCAGATAAAATAAATCCTGCAAATTCTAATTTTTCTGGACCTGAAAACTTATAAGAGCGACGTAAGAGAGCCTTTATCTTGGCCTTCAATATCTCTAATGAAAAGGGCTTTGTCACGAAATCATCTGCCCCTTGGTTCATAGCTGTCACTTGATTCATATCATCACTCATTGATGAAATAAAGATAATCGGAATTTGGGAAACTTTTCGTAGCTCTGTTGTCCAATAAAATCCATTATAAAAAGGCAAGCCGATGTCCATCAACACCAAATCTGGCTCTGCTTCCAAGATTTCTTGCTTTACTGCTCGAAAATTTAAAACAGAATGGACCTGAAATTCAGTTTTTAAAGCATTGGTCAACATTTTGACAATTGTTTTGTCATCCTCGACAATAAAAATCTTGGGCATTTCTCCTCCAAAAATATTTTCTAATATCTCCTATTCTATAATATATGATAGGCAAAAAGCAATACGTAAGAACAGCAGACGAGAACTCAACCAGAAAGTAATACGTATGAAATTTGCGGATGGACAGCTGCACAATAGATGTGGTAAAGACAATAAACGCATCCAAACAAAAAGGACTTAGCCCTATACAGTACAGAACTAAGTCCTTTACCTAAGTTACTTGTCCAACTTTAGCCAAACCGGTCTCAATGCAGGAACTCTGTCAAAAAAGTGTGGTAAGCCCGTAGTAAACCAAACCAACAATGATGAGCAATGAAAGAGTATGTAGACTGACTGATATTTTCTGTAAGAGCTTAATGTCCTTACAATTTTGAATCTTTCTCTGGACAAAGCGAATCCCTGCCCAAGCATACCATGCACAGAAACTAAGCGCAGTGAGTGAACCTCCAAGAATCAGTAAATAGTAGGGAATTTTTTCCATTTATTTTTTCTCCACAATATTGTAATAAACTCGGCTTGTTCCCTTATAAATAAGCCAGTAAATGATTGCCAAGGCGGCAATACTTCCTAAGCTTACCCAGAGAATTAATTGGTTATCCATGATGCCAAAGATTTGAATAAGTTTGCTAATCATGATGTAGGCAAAACTGAAATGGAGGATAGTCATGGCAATAGGCAGTAAGAAAATCATGCTGACTTGTGACTTGATCGTTTTAGCCACTTGTTTTTTCGAAAGTCCCACTTCTTGGAGAATCTTGAACGAACGCTTGTCTTGCGTACCTTCAGATAACTGCTTGTAATAAATAATCAAAGCTGCACCCAAGATAAAGCTGATACCAAGCACTAAGCCTATGAAGACAAATGCACCAATACCTGTTCTCACTTCTTTCATCTCAGTTGAGCGGAAAGTCAGTGCGCCTTGTTCCTCCTTAAATACCTTTCTGAGCTTGTCCTGTTCTTGCTCTTGAAGCTCAAAGTTCACCGTCACAGCTGGAGTCATTTGATAAAAGTTCTCTCTCTCGCTGTTTGCCTGATTATAGGCAGCTAGAGCTTGATACAATGCCTCATCATTTGGAAATATAATAAGCATTGGTGTTGTCATGTTCAACATGATTGGATATTTCTTCAAGTCACTCGTTGCCATAATAGTTTTGACATCGTATTGAGTGCCAAACCAGTTGAGCTTTTTAATATTTGGATAGGCTCCAAAATAATCTAGGACGTTTATCTGTTTACCTGAAATATCTGCCACATTTTCATTCAAATTTTTCAAGGTTTGCAAGGTTGTCATTGAAAATTGCATGGCCGTTTTTTGATTAGAGATTGGGGAAACACGAAGAATATCCGCCTCTGATTTTTGGCCGTCAGCCATTAAAAAGTCCGCACTTAGAGCAGTTGAAACATTAGAAATTTTAACTCCGGCTTGATCTGCTTTTTCTTCCAGAGTTTGGACCATTTGCGCAGTTGTTTTTTCTTGGCTGTACAGAACATATCTTCCTTCTTTCGGATAAGCACGCTCTACTGCTTGGGTACTCCCCACAAAAATACCTATTGTGACCACTAATGTCACTAAACTCATGGATAAAAGAATCGTGATGTTTGCTAGCCCAACTGCATTTGCTTTCATCCGATAAAGCATGGAACTGATCGTGATAAAGTTTTGCGGTTTATAGTAAGAATTGCGCTTTTTACGCCATTTTAGATACCAAACAGTAAAACTTATATAAAAGAAGTATGTCCCCAGAATAACGACTAAGACCGCAATAAAGAAAGTTGTCAAAGCCTTGATCGGGTTATCGACGCTTACTGCAAGACTATATCCTACAATGAGTAAGAGAAGCCCAATGATAGCCATGAAGATATTTGACTTGGGTTCTTTTTCTCCCTTAGATTCTTCACGCAACAGGTCTAAACTTGAAGATTTCCAAATGATAAATGTTCCTATGACAAGGAGTATAGAGAAGAAAATCAAGAAAATTAATGCAACAGTAAACACAGCTCCTGCTGTAATTGCCAAATCAAACTGATTTTCTCCAATCATATTTATGAAAATAAGGAAAAAGAATTTTGAAAAGGCAATCCCAGCGATTGTACCAATAATTACTATGGCAATGTAACTCAGAACAAGTTCAAAGAAAGAAACGAGTGCTATTTTCTTCTTTCCCAGACCTAAAATATCATAAAGCCCAAACTCACGCGAACGTTGCAGTTGCAAGAAACGATAACTATAGACGAGGATGATGCCAGCAAATATAGCTAAAATCCACATTCCAAAAGTCATCAGTTGTGAAACTGCTGCGCCTCCCTTCATGTGTTCAAGAGAGGGGGACTGTCCGATAGCCACTGTGATAAAGAGCAAAACAAACATTGTCACACTCGCCACAATAAAGGGAGCAAAGGACTTGAAACCTTTCTTCAAATTTTGGACTGCCAGCTTAAAACTAAGCATTGTGTGCCACCTCCGTTTCACTTGGACCTACTGGAGAACCTAAGAATGAAGTCATTGACAGTGTAATTTCCTTTGCAAAGTCTGTCGATGATTTTTCACCTCGGTAAAGCTGATGGTAGAGCATCCCATCTTTAATAAAAAGGACGCGCTTAGCATGACTTGCTGCCAAGCTTGAGTGTGTAACCATGATGATTGTTTGACCCGCACCATTAATATTCTCAAAAAGTTCAAGCAAACTTTCCGAATTTTTATAGTCCAGAGCTGCTGTAGGTTCATCAGCTAAAACTAAATCTGGTTGAGAAATCAAGGCACGCGCCACAGCCACACGTTGTTGCTGCCCACCTGAGAGCTCAAAAGGCTGTTTTTCTAAGAGGCTCTCAATATTTAGTTTTGGTGCCAAGTTGTCCAAACGCGCCTTCATCTCGCTTACCGGAGCCTTAGACAAAACCAAAGGAAGATAAATGTTATCTCTGACAGACAAGGTATCTAAAAGATTGAAATCTTGGAAAACAAAGCCAAGATGCTCCCTGCGAAAAGCTGAAATATCTTTGTCCTTAATGGCTGTGATATCACGTCCTGAGAGTAAAACTTGACCTGCCGTAGGTTTTTCCAAGGTAGATAGGATGTTCAATAAAGTGGTTTTTCCTGACCCCGACTCACCCATAATCGCGATATATTCGCCTTTTTCCACAGAGAAATCAATATCTGCAAGAGCTGTTGTTTCTTCCTTTGAAAAACGTGTTTTGAAAACTTTTTTGATGTGTTTAACTTCTAATAGCATTTTTTCTCCTCCATATATCTTGCCTTGATTTTAGTTTTGGTTTAACTTCTCTTTTGCTTTACTTGGCAAGTCTTTTTCTTGAACTTCTTCCCAGCTTGTTATACCTTTGACTTTGTTATCTATCAGTTTTAGGTAAGCATTTTTACGTAAGTTATGCTGTGCTGTAAAGGAAACTTCTTTTTCATCTCCTTTTTTATCATAAGCGGTCATCTCGTACTCATAATCTGTAAAACGCTCGCCCGAGTCTGCTTTAATGACTTTTTTTCTACCATCTTCAGTGATTTTCACATAACGTTCTGTGCCACCATAGCTCGTGTTATACCAACTATAACCTAAACCACCGATGATTACGACAAATGCAAGTAAACCAAATAATACCTTTTTCATATTTTTTCCTCTTTCATATTAGGCGTGTCTTTTACTTAAGTTTATATCTTTATTCTAGCAAATAATATTTTCTATAAACTTACACTTTTGTAATGAAAAAAACTAGGACCACAATGGTTCTAGTTTTTTCAGAATTTTTTTAAGCGTGCTTTATACTTTTGAAATGCTTCTTGAAGTTCTCTAAAACTGTCACTCGAAAATTTGTCACAAATTTCCTGAGCTAAAACGGTGGCAACAACGTTTTCCATAACGACGCCTGCCGCTGGCAAGGCCGTAGGATCAGAACGCTCAACACTTGCCTTATAAGGCTCATGTGTTTCCATATCTACTGACATAAGAGGCTTATACAAGGTCGGAATAGGTTTCATTACACCTCGAATGATCAAATCTTCTCCGTTTGTCATTCCCCCTTCAAAGCCGCCAAGATTATTGCTCTCCCGGCTGTAACCCGCTTGTTCCGACCAACAGATTTCATCCATGACTTGGCTTCCCTGAAGCCGTCCTGATTCGAAACCTAAACCAAACTCGACCCCTTTAAAGGCGTTAATTGAAACAACAGCTGCTGCAAATTTCGCATCTAATTTTCGGTCGTAATGCACATAGGAACCCAGACCAGCAGGAACATTTGTCGCACGTACCTCAACTATTCCCCCGATTGTATCCCCCTTCTTTTTTATGTCATCTATATAGGCACGAATCTCTGCCGCACGTGAGGTGTCGACCAGAGATAAGTCATTTGATCCAGCTCTTTCTTTGATTTTCTCCACTGTCAAATCTGAAAGATGCGCTGCAACCTCCTTGCCACCAAAATTGACCACATGATTAGCCAGATCAATACCTAAATTTTTTAGCAAAGTCTTAGCTACCGCACCAACTGCCACTCTCATGGTTGTTTCACGCGCTGAAGAACGTTCAAGTGTATTGCGCAAGTCGTCAAATTCGTACTTCATTCCACCAACGAGATCCGCATGACCTGGTCTTGGTTTCGTTAGCTTTCGTTGTTTCTTTATGGACTCGTCAACCGCTCCAGAAGCCATAATTTCTGTCCAATGTGAGAAATCACGATTGCTTACATTGAGTGTGAGCGGACTTCCTAAAGTTTTTCCGTGTCGAAGACCACTCGTAATTTCAACTTGATCATTCTCAATCTTCATACGTCCGCCCCGTCCATAGCCACCTTGACGACGTTTGAGTTCAATATTGATATCCTCAGCTTGCAGAGGAAGTCCTGCAGGAAGCCCTTCAATAATGGCTGTCAATCGCGGACCATGTGACTCTCCGGCTGTAAAAAAACGCATGTTATTCCTCCATCAATCCTTTGTATATGGGAAGTAGAAGGTCAACAGTTTCAAGCATTTCTTGCAAGATTACTTCGTCTTGCTTCCCATCAAAACGAGAAGCTTCCCAAACTTTCCCTATTTCTAACTCTGCTTTTTTTACCTTTTTCAAACGTGTGATCAGTTCTGAAAAATGGCTGGTTTCATAAAAGTTCGGCTGCGTATGATCCTTTGAAAGAACAAAACCGGCTGGCAAAGCGCCAAATTGAGTTAATTTATCAGCATAGTCTTGCTGACCTTTCGGTTGATCAATGATGGAAAGGTAAATAAACACATAGTCTTTCCAAATGCCTAGCTGAAAATGCGGTTCCATCTTATATCCTCGCTTTTGTCGACCGATGGCTGACCACGTATTTTCTGGAGCATGTCTGGTGCGGCGTCGATGCTGAGCAATGTGCAGATAAAAATCCTGCTCTGGAAAAGCTTGACTGATTCTTTCTTTCAAGACCTCACCTATCTCCATAAAAACAGGTTGAATCTCCGAGCGCACAGCTTGCATACGCGCATCCAGACCTTCAATATCAAATACTTCAAATGATTTTTTTCTAAACATATGACCTCACAAAAATTTTATACAAACAATACCCACCAGCATGAGCCCAAGACCAACAACTTGTATCATGCGTATCGGATAGGTACCTGAACGCCACCAACCGAACTGTTGGACCAACATTGACCCAAGGATTTGTCCTAAAAGAGCCATCATGATACTAAGCCCCGCGCCTATCTTTGGCACGGCCAAAACCGAACCTAAAACGAAGAAAGCCCCCCAAATGCCGCCTAACATGTTCCATTTTTTTATCTGTCTTAACTCTACTTTAGTGATAAGGCGCCGCTCAATCAGCAAAGTAACAAGAAGAATAGCGATTAAACCGATAAAAAAGGAGATAAAAGAAGCTTGAATAGGCCTCTGCAACAAAAGGCCCAAGTGTCCATTAATCGCTTGCTGAATTGCCATAAATGAACCGGATATAATTGCCCAGAGTCGCCAAGGCAACAAGTTAGGTCTCGGTTCGGACTGGTTTGAGTTGTCCTTTAGACTCGGGAGGACTACAGCAATCAGGAGACCTAATATTGTAATAAGAACTCCCAAAACACGCATCACACTCATAGGAATATGGACTGCGTAAAACCAGCCAAAGCTGTCAATAATAACACCTGTCACTACCTGCCCCAAAATAGGGAAAATAACGGTCTGCACAGCGCCTAATCTTGGAAAAAGGAAAACATTAGACGTGACATAGACAGGACCAAGTAAGCCACCAATCCATATCCAGACTGGATGAGACTGGATAAATTCGGCAGACGGAAACAAGTTCCCCGTTAAAAGCAATGAGGTTGTACCTAAGAAAACAACCCCAATAATTTGAGAAATTGTCGATGCCCAAAATGGGGAATTAACATTTTTGCGAAGTTCGGCGTTAATCGGGTTTTGGTTTGCTAGTAAAAAACCCGCAAAAAGTGCTATTCCAAGATAGACAAACATTATAATTTTTTGATTATTTTCTCCATTGTATTCCTATTTATGAGAAACAAGTAATTCTTTATAAGCCCTGTTTCCAAAATCTTGGCGAGCGCCTGCATTGAGGCTTTCAGTAAGTCTCGACTAACAACAGCTCTTCAAAGACTGTTATTGTCTCCTTCCTTCAGGTATTCTCGCATTTCTTCTAGACTTATTTCATGGATTGTGGCACGGCCAATTTCTGGCACAAGTACTATATTTATCTTATTTCCTCGTGCCTTTTTGTCGTGCACGACTATGTCAAACAGGGCCGTTTCATCCCAAGGCTGATAAGTTTGAGGGAGTTGAAACTTTTGCAGCAGTTCTTCAATGTTTTCGGTCATCCCTTTAGACATAAGCCCTTTACTTTCCGCAACTTTACTGATTTGGACCATGCCAATCGCAACAGCTTCACCGTGCATAACTTGCCCGTAGCCCGCCCAAGCTTCCACAGCATGACCAATGGTGTGACCAAAATTCAAATATAGTCGTATTCCTTGGTCAAATTGGTCTTCCACTACAAGTTTTCGCTTTACTTCACAGGCTGCATGAATAAAGTATTCTGCTTCCTGTAATAATTCTTGAGCATCGTTCAACTTGGATAGACGTTGCCACAGTTCCTTATCCGCGATAAGGGCACACTTCACAATTTCTCCAATGCCTTCGCGGAAGTCTCGAGAGGGCAACGTTTTTAAGACTTCTGGGTCAATCAGTACACCATCTGGCTGTGCAAAAGTTCCAATCATGTTTTTAGCATAGGCACTATTCACACCAGTTTTTCCGCCAATAGAACTGTCAACTTGTGCAGTCAAGCTGGTAGGTATTTGGAGAAAATGAATCCCCCGCATATAAGTACTGGCAGCAAAAGCAGCCAGATCACCAACGACTCCTCCTCCCAAAGCAATAATGCCGTCTGAACGCGTCAGAGATTGTTCGGCACAAAAATTCCAAAGTTTTTCTACAGTAGCTAAGCTTTTGTTCGCCTCGCCTGCTGGAAATTCAAAAGTAAAAATCTCAAAGCCTTCACGCTCCAATTTGGTCACGACCTCAGTACCATAAAGCGCATTAACATTATTATCCGTCACAAGAACAATCTTTTGCTTCTTCCAGAGGCCACTGACCCAGTTTCCGACAGAGGATAAACTGCCTTTTTTGATAAGAATATCATAAGAATTTCGTGGAAGATCAACTTTTAATTTCATTTTTTTCCTCCAATTCCTGTCCTATCTGCCCAATAGGCATTTTCTTCCCCGTCCATAATTCAAAAGAGGCCGCAGCTTGATGAAGAAGCATTCCCAAGCCATTTTTCGTTTGAACTCCCTGAGCTTCTGCCCATTTCATCAATGGCGTTTCCTGTAGCTTGTAAATCGTATCTACCACTAATAGATGAGAGGGGAGATTAATAGAAGACGAGACGGGCATTGCTTTGTCCAACATACCGACCGGTGTTGCATTAACCAGTAGATCTGCTTCAGTAATTTCATATTGCAGACGTGAGGTATCAGCCAAGTCGAAAACTCTGAGTATACTTTGTGTTTGAGTCGCTAATTCTTCCACGCGTTGCTCCAAGGCCTCGTAAGAACTAGACCGCCTAGCAAAAACAGTAATTTCTCGCATCCCGAGCAGGAAAGCTTGAACAATAATGGCAAGGGCGGCGCCACCACCGCCTATAAGTACCATCTTTTTATCCTTAGGCTCAAAAGTTAGGGCATTAAAAAATCCTATGCCATCTGTATTATGGCCTACCAGCTTCCCGCTATGATTGACAACAGTGTTCACAGCGCCCATCAGGCGTGCTTCCTCCGATAAATCATCTAAAAATTCGATTACCTTATACTTATAAGGCATCGAGATGTTAAGCCCGTACATGTCCAAAGTTCTAACATTATTTACCGTCTGGCCTAAATATTTTTCATCTTTAAGTTCCCAAGCCAGATATGCACCATTTTCGTTCACCAGTTCAAATGCACGATTATGGATAAAGGGTGAGAAACTATGTTTGATAGGATAGGCTAAAACTGCCGCCATCCTCGTGTATCCATTTATCTCCATATTTTACCCGTATCTATTAGTTGTTTTGCCGCATTGATTTTTAATATAAAAAATAGTATTAGATAACTAATACTATTATAACTTATTTATGCTGCTTTGCGCCCTGTGAAAAATCGTTTTGCCACACCAATTATTGCCGGAAGTAAGGATACAGCAACAATAGTTAACATGACCAACTCAAAATTTTTCTTAATAAATGGAACTTGTCCAAAAAGGAAACCAGCACCTAGAGCAACAATCACCCAAGCAAAACCACCTAAAAAATTATAGAGGACGAACTTTTTATGCGGCATACGACTGGTTCCTGCTGTAAAGGGAACTACTGTACGAATGATAGGCATAAAACGCCCAAGGAAGATCGCCCAAGACCCCCATTTAACAAAAAATTGTTCTGCTTCTTCAATATATTCTGGTTTTAAAAATTTGGATAAACTTTTGTGTTTAGGGATGACATCTCCAAACCTGCGCCCAATTTCATAGTTAAGAAGATTTGCGAGAAAAGCCAAAGTCCCCATCGTTATAATTAGAAAGGGCATTGATAATTTATTTGGATATAAGGCTGCCATAGAGCCGACAAAAAAGAGAATTGAATCACCTGGTAGAAACGGAAAAATTACTAATCCTGTTTCGATGAAGATAATGGCACCTAAAAGTACATAGACCCAGATGTGGGCGCCTGGCGTATTCAAGAAACTGGAAATCCAATCGTTGAAAAAGCCAAATATTGAAAGTGTGACAAACATGTTTTAGTTCTTCTTTCTGTTAAAGTGTTGCTGCATTTTTAATTTTACACTAAATAATTCCCTTTATCAAATTCTTCCCTTGTGTATTTTTGTAGAAAAAATTATAAATTCATTTCTCAAGTTTTTTACATGTCATGTTTTATGACACGAATTATTTTTTTCAAGGCTATTTTGTGGTATACTGGCATGTATATGATTTGTTTATATAATTAATGAAACTTAGGAGAAATAATGAAATGAAGAAATTATTCTTTACATTATCTTTAATATTCGCCACGCTTACTGGAATGTCCTTCGTGACTGCTGATAACGTCAGCGCTCAAGAAACCGTACGTGTCGCAAGTGATAATGCTTATGCCCCTTTTGAATTTCAAGATTCAAATAAAAACTGGGTAGGTATCGATGTAGATATCATGAAAGAAGTTGCAAAGATCAATGACTGGAAGCTTGAAATGACCTTCCCCGGCTTTGATGCTGCTCTTCAAAACTTAAAAGCTGGAAAAGCCGATGCCGTTATTGCAGGGATGTCAATCACTGACGAACGTAAGAAAATTTTTGATTTTTCTGAGCCTTACTATACCTCAGCTATTACTTTGGCTACAACAAAAGCTTCTACGCTTAAGAGCTATGATGAACTTAAGGGCAAAGCTGTTGGTGCTAAAAAAGGGACAGCTGCTTATGATTGGTTGCTAAAAAATCAAGATAAATACGGCTATTCCATTAAGACTTATCCTGATGGGGTGCACATGTTTGCATCACTAGCTTCAGGGAATATCGTCGGCGCCATGGATGAAGCTCCTGTCATTTCTTATGCCATCAGTCAAGGTCAAGACCTGGCCATCAAACTCCCCTCTTTTTCACTTCCAGGAGGTTACGGTTTTGCCGTGATGAAAGGTGAAAATTCTAAATTAATTGATGGCTTCAATAAGGCTCTCACTCAAATGAAAGCCAATGGCGATTATGATAAAATCGTTCAAAAATACACAAGTGGTAAAAAAGCTATACCTAAAAAAGATGTTTATACTATTGCTTCTGAAAATAGTTTCGCCCCTTTTGAATTCCAAAATACGGATAAAAAATTCACCGGGATTGACGTTGACTTGCTTAACGCAATTGCTGAACAACAAGGGTTTAAAATTAAATGGAACCACGTTGGTTTCCAACCTGCCGTAGATGCTGTCCAAGCTGGACATGCAGATGCAATGATGGCTGGTATGTCTATTACTGACGCACGCAAAAAAGTCTTTGACTTTGGCGATCCTTACTTTGACTCTAATCTGACTCTCGCTGTTTCTAAGTCTAACGATGACATTAAAACATGGGAAGATTTAAAGGGGAAACAGGTAGGTGCCAAAAATGGTACAGCTTCTTATGACTACCTAACTAAAAATGAAAGCAAGTACGGTTATACTTTAAAAACCTTTACTGATGCAACTTCAATGTATTCTTCATTGAAGAACGGTTCAATACAGGCCTTTATGGATGACGAACCCGTGGTTAAATATGCCATCAAGCAAGGTCAGGAATTTAAAACACCTTTTGAAGGTATCCCAACTGGTCAATATGGCTTTGCCGTGAAAAAAGGAACAAATCCTGAATTGATTGAAATGTTTAATAATGGCCTAGCTTCACTGCGTGCCAGCGGAAAATACCAAGAAATCCTTGACAAATATCTGACTTCAAAAGCAGAGACAGCATCTGAATCAGATACAGAAAGCACAATGTTTGGCATCTTGAAAAACAACTGGAAACAGCTGGCAAAAGGACTCTGGATTACGATTCAACTTGCTTTAGTTTCATTTGTTCTGGCTATGATTGTCGGTATCATCTTTGGACTTTTCTCAGCTAGTCCTTCATCAGTTTTGCGTACGATTTCACGTATTTACGTTGACCTTAACCGTTCTATTCCTCTCTTAGTGTTGACTATCTTCATTTTCTATGGTATTCCAAACATGTTACAACTCCTTACAGGTCATCAAAGTCCTCTGAACGAGTTCACTGCCGGTGTTATTGCCTTAACGCTTAATGAATCAGCCTATATCGCTGAAATCGTTCGCGGGGGTATTGCTGCTGTTCCAGCTGGACAAATGGAAGCCAGTCGCTCACTAGGAATTCCTTATGTGAAGACAATGCAAAAAGTAATCTTGCCACAAGCTGTCAAGATTACAATTCCGAGCTTGATTAACCAATTTATTATCACGCTTAAAGATACAACCTTAGTATCTGTTATCGGATTGGTTGAGCTCTTACAAGCTGGTCAAATCATCGTTGCACGTAACTTCCAAGCTTTCCGTGTTTATGGTTTGATTGGTTTGATATACATGATTGTTCTGCTTCTTTTGATGTGGGCTGGACGTCGCATTGAACAAAAAATGAAATAAGGAGATTAAAGATATGTCTGTACAAATCGAAGTCACTGATCTTCACAAAACATATGGTAAAAACGAGGTCCTCAAAGGTATCTCGGCAAAGTTCAACAAGGGGGATGTTGTCTGTATCATAGGACCCTCAGGTTCTGGTAAATCAACCTTCCTCCGTACATTGAACGGCTTAGAAGGCGCCACCAGTGGTGATGTCATTATCAACGGCTACAACCTCACGGATAAAAACACAGATATCAACTTGGTTCGCCAACATGTCGGAATGGTTTTCCAGCATTTCAACCTTTTCCCTAACATGACTGTTTTGGAAAATATCATGTATGCGCCTGTTGAGCTTAAGAAACTAACAAAAGAAGAGGCCAAAGAAAAAGCACTTCATTTGCTTGAAGCGGTTGGGCTAGAAGAGAAGAAAGGTACCATGCCTGAGATGCTCTCAGGTGGGCAAAAACAGCGTGTTGCTATCGCTCGTGCCTTGGCTATGGATCCTGACGTTATGCTCTTTGATGAGCCAACTTCCGCCTTGGACCCTGAAATGGTTGGTGATGTTCTTGATCTCATGCGCCGTATCGCTGACGATGGTATGACAATGCTTATTGTGACACACGAAATGGGATTTGCACGCAAAGTTGCCAACCGTGTCATGTTCACAGATTCTGGTGTTATCCTTGAAGACGGTAAGCCAGAAGACATCTTTGACAATCCACAGCACCCACGTTTACAAGACTTCTTGTCAAAAGTCTTGAACGCTTAAAAGTAAAAACGGTTTTCGATTTAAAAGAAAACCGTTTTTCTTTTACTTTAAGATACTATAAAAAGATTGAACCAAATGACTTAAAAACAAAAAGGTTCTGTCAACTCTGCGGTGGTAAAAGTAAAATGAGTTAC